>WYBA01000179.1 GCA_011526095.1 Myxococcales bacterium
CTCGTCCTCGCGGTGCCACGCCACCGCCGCCTCGAGCGCGGCGACCTCGTCGCGCGCGGCGGTCGCCGCCTCCGCCGCGCGCGCGGCCGCGGCGACGTGCGCGGCCCGCGCGTCGTCGTCGAGCACGGCGATCCGCGCCAGCGCGGCGCGCAGCGTGTCGAGCTCGACCGCGACCTCGCCGGCCTTGCGGTGGGCGGCGATCGACAGCGCGCCGTAGATCGCCGTGCCGGTCATCCGCTCGAGCAGCTCGGCGCGCTGGCCGACGTCGGCGCGCAGGAACGCGGCGAAGTCGCCCTGGGCGAGCAGCGCCGAGCGCCGGAACTGGTCGAACGACAGGCCGACGGCGTCCTCGATCGCCGCCAGCGTCTCGCCGCGGGTGCCGCCGCGGCGCTCGCCGTTGTCGAGGCACACCAGCGACTGCTCGACCTCCTGCAGCCGCCCGGTGACGCGGCCGCGCGCGCGCCGCGTCTGCCACCGCGCGCGCCACCGCCGCCCGTCGCGGCCCTCGAAGTCGACCTCGCACCACGCCGTCACCGCGTCGCGCCGGACCAGCGCGCGCACGTCGAACGGCGACAGGTGCAGCTCCTCGGGCTCGTCGACGCGGCCGATCTTCACCGACGAGCGCCCGTCGAGCCGCGGCGTCTTGTTGTAGAGCGCGGCGCACAGCGCGTCGAGCAGCGTGCTCTTGCCGGCGCCGGTCGGCCCGACGATCGCGAACAGCCCCGACGACGCGAGCGCGCCCTGGTCGAGCTCGACCGCGAACTCGCCGGCGAGGCTGGCGAGGTCCGCGCCGCGGATCGCCAGGATCCTCACGCCACGCCCTCCCGCTGGACGCGCGCCACCAGCTCGTCGAACGCCGCGAGCAGCGCCGCCGGCGGCTCGCCGTCGTGATCGCGGCGCCACCGCTGGACGAGCACGTCGCGCGGTTCGAGGTCCGCCAGCGACACGCCGGGCGCGGCGTCGCCGAGCGCCGCGCCGCCGCCGCCGCGCTCGACCGTGATCGCGACCAGCCGCGGCTGCTTGCCGTCCACCGCCTGGTCGAGGCGCGCGCGCAGGTTCGGCGTCGGCTTGTCGAGGCGGATGCGAACCTCGAGGTAGGGCCGCAGCTCGGGATCGTCGTCGAGGCCGAGCGGCGGCAGCGCCATGATCTCGTTGAGGACGTCGTCGAGCGGGGCGTGGCCGCGGCGCGGGACGCGCACCAGCGGCACCGCGCGCGGGACGACGAGGGTGCGGACGGCGGCGGGGGCGCCGGCGGCGTCGCCGACGTCGACGATCGCGACCTGGTGGGCGTAGTCGGCCTCGGCCATCGCCAGCGGGATCGGCGAGCCGGCGTAGCGGACGTGGTCGCGCCCGCCGACGCGCTGCGCCTTGTGGAGGTGGCCGAGCGCGACGTAGGCGAGGTCCGGCGGAAACAGATCGACGCCGATCGCCTCCGCGCCGCCGGCGAGGATCCGGCGCTCGCTGAGGATCGACGGCTCGCTGCCGGTGACGTGGAGGTGGCCGGTGACGACCAGCGGCAGCCCGCCGGCGCGCGCGCGCGCCGCGGCCAGGCCGTCGGCGTAGACCGCGCGGACCGAGGCGCCGAGGTCCTCGCCGCCGACGTCGCCGACGCGCAGGAACGGCATCGCGAGCACGTGCGCCGCGACCGGCCCGGGCTTGCCGCGGACGCGCCGGTGCAGCGGCACGACGACCCGGTCCCAGTCGACGCGGTCGGCGGTGCGCGGCAGCGCGCCGATCACGCGGACGCGCAGGCGGTCGAGCAGCGGCGCCGGCGCGTCGAGCCGCGCCGGCGAGTCGTGGTTGCCGCCGACGATGACGACCTGGACGCCGGGTACGCGCTCGGCGACCTCGGCGAGGAACCCGTAGTACGCGGCCTGCGCGGAGGCGGGCGGGTTCGCGCCGTCGAACACGTCGCCGGTGTGGAGGATCGCGTCGATCTTCTCGGCCTCGCATGCGTCGACCAGCCAGCGCAGGAACGCCGCGTGCTCGCGCTCGCGAGCGACCCCGTGGAGCTGGTGCCCCAGGTGCCAGTCGGAGGTGTGCAGCAGGCGCATCCGGACGTCGGATAGCACCGGAGTCTGATCCCGTGCCCGTGCCCGTGCCCGCCTCCGTCTCCGCCCCGCCTCCGCCGAAAGTCTCCACCGGAGACACCGCCCGGTCCGTGGTACACCCGCCCCCATGGAGCGCACCCTGTTCACCGCCGAGCACACGCTGTTCCGCCAGTCGTTCCGCCAGTTCGTCGAGCGCGAGATCAAGCCTCACCAGCCGCGCTGGCGCGAGCAGGGGATGGTCGACCGCGAGGCGTGGCGCAAGGCGGGCGCCGCGGGCTTCCTCTGCCCGTGGCTCGACGACAAGTACGGCGGGCCCGGCGGCGACTTCCTCCACTCCGTCATCGTCATGGAGGAGCTCGCCTACGCCTACGAGAGCGGCTTCGCCATGGCGCTGCACTCCGACGTCGTCGTCCCCTACCTCGCCTCGTTCGCGAGCGAGGAGCAGAAGCAGCGCTGGCTGCCCGGCTGCGCCTCGGGCGAGCTCGTCACCGCGATCGCGATGACCGAGCCCGGCACCGGCTCCGACCTCGCCGCGATCGCGACGACCGCGGTCAAGGACGGCGACCACTACGTCATCAATGGCGCCAAGACCTTCATCTCCAACGGCCAGCTGTGCGACCTCTGCATCGTCGCCGCCAAGACCGACCCGGACCCCAAGAACGCCCACCGCGGCATCTCGCTGTTCGTCGTCGAGGCGGGCCGCGCCGGCTTCACCAAGGGCAAGAAGCTCGAGAAGATGGGCATGGCGTCGCAGGACACCTCGGAGCTGTCGTTCGAGGACTGCCGAGTCCCCGCCGCGAACCTGCTCGGCCCCGAGGGCGCCGGCTTCATGCAGCTGATGCAGAAGCTCCAGCAGGAGCGCCTCTGCGTCGCGATCGGCTCGCAGGCCGCGGCCGAGCAGGTGCTCGCCGACACGGTCACGTACACCAAGGAGCGGCACGCCTTCGGCAAGCCGATCTCCAAGTTCCAGAACACCCAGTTCAAGCTCGTCGAGTGCGCGACCAAGGTCGAGATCGGCCGTACCTTCCTCGACCGCCTCACCGCGGACCACGTCGCCGGCAAGCACCTCGTCAAGGAGTGCTCGATGGCGAAGCTGTGGATCACCGAGATGTCGCAGCAGGTGATCGACGACTGCCTGCAGTTCTTCGGCGGCTACGGGTACATGCTCGAGTACCCGGTGACGCGCGCGTTCATGGACGCGCGCGTCCAGCGCATCTACGCCGGCACGAACGAGATCATGAAGGTCATCATCGCCAAGCAGATGGGGCTGTGACGTGCGGCGCGCCGCGCTGACCGCGGCGGTCGTCGCCGCGCTCACCGCGCTCGCCGCGCCGGCGCCCGCGCGCGCCGATCGCCCTTCCGCCGCGGCCGCGGTCGACGCCGAGGCGCCCTCCGCCGGCGGGGCCGCGGCGCAGGCGATCGCCGACGCGCTCGCCGCCAGACGGCTCAGCGAGGCGTACCGGCTCGCCGCCGAGGCCGTCACCACGACACCCGACGACGCCGACCTGCGATACCAGGCCGCCGAGGTCGCGCTGGTGACGCTCCGCCTCGACGAGGTCGACGAGCACGTGGCGGCGGGCCTGCGCGTCCGTCCGGGCGACGCCGACCTGCTCGGGCTGCGCGCGTACGTGCAGCTGTTGCGCGGCGACCACGACGCCGCGCGCGCGTCGGTGATGCAGGCGCTCGCGATCGACCCCGAGGCCGACCGCGCGCAACAGACGTTCTCCGCGCTGGTGGTGATCGGCACCGCGGTCGCGCGCCTCGAGGGCGCGGATCCCGGCCTCCCGGCCGGGACCCCGGCCGCGTTCGTCGACGCGCTGATCGCGCGGTTCGCGGCTGGCGCGCCCGCGCTCGAGCTGGCGCGGTCGTTCGACGTCCGGATCCTCGACGGTGCGCCAGCCGGCGAGCGCAGCGAGCTGGCGCTGGTGCGCCGGGTGTCAGGCGTGCGCGAGTTGGCGCGCACGCAGCGCGTGGCCGAGGACCAGCGCTGGCTCGGCTGGGTGGTGTCGCCCGAGGGGCTCGTCGAGGGCGACCGCCGGTTCGTCGACGTCACCGTCGTCGCCCAGCAGCGCTACACGCGCGGCCACGCGGAGCTGATCCGCGCCGCGCTCGACGACCCGGAGATCGCCCGCGTCGTCGACCCCAACACGCTCGCGCTCGTCACCAGCGTCGAGCCCGCCGAGCGCGCCGCGCTGCTCGACCGGATGGTCGGGTACTCCAACACGGTCCAGGTGCCGGTCCAGATCGAGCTGGTCCCGGCCGGCTCGAGCTGGAAGGTGATCGACGTCGTCGTCAACGGCGTCAGCCTCCGCCGGGACGCGGCCACGCTCACCCGCGTCGGCGAGGTCATCGACCCCGGCGGCCGCGACGACCGATCCGCCGCCTACCGCGCCGGGTACGCGGTCGGCAAGGTCCTCGCCCCGCTGCTGCTCGTCGGCGTCGTCCTGCTCATCGCGCGCCGCGCCAGCCGCAAGCGGTCGCGCTGACCGGTTCGACCACGCGACATCCATGTCGTGATCGGCGCCGCGGCGCCGGAGGCGCGCCGCGCAACCGCCCGAGAACACGGCGCGCCGGACGGCCGGGGCCGTGCAGTACGCTCGGCGCATGAGGGTATGGGTCGCCGCCGCGGCGCTGGTCGCTGCATCTGTCGGGGTCGAGCTGGCGTGGGACGCGGTCAGAACCGCGGCGGCGTGCGGGTGTCTGTCGCCGCCGGCGCCGGTCGGCGACGAGGAGTTCGCGGTCAACCAGCAGGCCGAGCAGATCATCTTCGAGGTCGAGCCCGGGTTCGTCACCGCGCACGTGCTGATCCAGTACGCCGGCGCGCCCGAGTCGTTCGCTTGGATCGTGCCGGTGCCGAGCGTGCCCGAGCTGTCGCTGTCGGCGACCGGCGCGTTCGGGCTGCTCGAGCAGCTCACCGCGCCGCAGGTCGGCGTCGGCACGCAGAACATCTGCCCGGTCTCGGAGTGGCAGTGCCGCTACCACGACCCGCTGTGGTGCGGCGGCGACGACGACGACTTCCCGGGCGGGTTCGTCGACGCCGGCGCGAGCTCCAGCGACGCCAGCGACAACCCGACGCCGGACGGCGTCGACATCGTCGACCGGCAGACGGTCGGCGACTACGACACGATCATCTTCTCCGCCGGCGACACCGCCGCCGCCGTGGCGTGGCTGCAGGGCGAGGGCTTCATCGTCAACGAGACGATGGGGCCGTACATGCAGCCCTACGCCGACGGCGGCATGCTGTTCGTCGCGGCCAAGCTGCTCCCCGGCGCCGAGGCCACGGCGATCAAGCCGCTGCGCATGCGGTTCGCCGCGCCGGCGCCGATGATCCCGCTGGTGCTCACGGCGGTCGCCGCCGAGCCGCAGCTCACCGTGACCGCCTACCTCGTCGGCGACGCGTTCATGCGCCCGGTGGGGCACCCGGTCGTCGAGATCGACCCGGACCGGCTCGCGACCGACGGCAGCGGCCGGTTCAACTACCCGATGGTGCTGGCGCGCGCGATCGACGAGGCCGGCGGCGACGGGTTCGCGATCGAGTACGCCGGGGCCGTGCCCGTGCCGACGTTCGACAACGGCAGCTCCTGCTGCGAGCAGGACGGCGACTGGTGCGGCCTCGGCGGCAACGGCCAGTGCGAGTGCCCGCGCGACGCGTTCGACGCCGCCGACTGCGCGAAGCAGACCGATCTGCTCGAGGGCCTCGCGCTGCTCGACGACCTCGCCGCGCGCCACACGCGGATGACGCGGCTCACGACCCGGCTGTCGCCCGAGGAGATGACGTTCGACCCGATGTTCGAGCCGGTGCCCGAGGGCACGTTCCCGACGGTCGTGTCCGCGTTCGGCACCCAGCTCAGCCTCGCCGGGTGCGAGACGCAGATCTTCGACCCGGCGATGTACGGCGACATCACGGGCCTGCAGGACTGCGCCGCGGTGTACTGCGGAGCCGGCACGTGCGCGAGCACGTGGGCGGGCGCCGGGTGCGCGTGCGACGCCGGCACGGTGGCGCGCGTGTTCACCGACCTCGACGGGCGCCCGTCGGTGACGTGCGTGCCCGAGACGCCGCCGGTCGACCTCGAGGCCGGCGGGATCGACCTGCCCGACGCGTGCGCCACGCTCGACTGCGGCCTCGGCCGCTGCGTCGATCTCAACGGCGTGCCGGCGTGCGAGTGCGACGGCGGCGCGGTCGCGGTCACCGACGAGCTGCGCAAGCTGCCGTACTGCCGGCCGATCGACGAGCTGAGCGGCGGCCCTGGCTCGGACGACTTCTCCGAGGCGCTGCGCGAGCTCGCGGTGTGCGCGCCGCCGCCGCCGGTGTGCGGCGCCGGCGGCTGGCTCGAGCACGTCGGCTCCGACCGCGTCGGCGCGAGCTGCGGCTACGAGCAGCCGGACCCGGCGGAGCTGGTGCCGCCGCCGGCCCCGGTGTGCGACGACGGCGGGCCGTTCGGCATGGGCTGCGGCTGCCGCGGCGGCGGCGGCGCGGGCGGCGCGGTCACGGCGCTCGGGGGCCTCGCCCTCGCCGGCGCCCTGTGGCCGCGGCGCCGGCGCGCGCCGCGCGCGCACCGTGGCTGATCAGCGCGCCCACAGCGCGCCGAGCTCCAGCTCGATCGCGTCGAACGGCTCGGCGCGCACCGCGGCGTCGCCGTCGAACGCGGCGACGAGCCGGTAGGTCGCGCCGTCGAGCCGCAGCACCTCGAGCAGCCGCGCCTCGGGATCGACGAACCAGACGTGGTGGACCTGCTCGCGCGCGTACGCAGCGAGCTTGCGCTTGCGATCGTGCGCGGCGGTCGAGGGAGACAGCACCTCGGCGAGCCAGTCGGGGGCGAGCACGAAGTAGGGAAGATCGACCGGGACCTCGGGCATCCGCTCGCGGCGCCAGCCAGCGAGATCGGGCACGAGGACGTCGCCTCCGAGGTGCAGCTCGGGCTCGTCGAGGATGACCCAGCCCCCCGGGCCGCCGCGGCCGCGGCCGAACGGCGGCCCGAGCTCGTGCCCCAGGACGCTGGCTGCGAGCGCGTGGCGGGGCGCCGGGCGCGGAGAGACGTGCAGCTCACCGTCGACGATCTCGCCGACGACGTGCTCCGGCAGCGCGACGAGATCCTCGTAGCAGGCCGGGCGCTTGACCGGGTGGGCCACGCCTCAACCTAGCACGCGCGCGTCACGACGGACTCGGTCAGTTGATCCCGCGCCCGACGACGATCGACTCGGGGTTGGTGATGCCGAGGCTCTGCATCGCGCGCGCCCAGAGCTCCTCCGACGAGCCGTCGAACACCAGCGCCGGGTCCGCGTCGGTGTGCAGCCACGAGCCGCGCGCCATCTCCGACGCGAGCTGGCCGGGGCCCCAGCCGGAGTAGCCGAGCATGATCCGCACGCGCTCGGGCGGATCCGCGGCGAGGATGCGCAGCGCGTCCGGCGAGGTCGTCAGCACCAGGCCGGGCGCGACGCGGATCGTGCCGCCCTCGCCGATGCGTTCGGCGACGGGCAACGCGTCGATCGGCTCGTGCAGCACCCAGCCGGTCGACGGGTTGACCGGGCCGCCCGACCACACGACGGCGTCGGGGTCTCCGTTCCACGCCATGCCGAGGCTGTCGAGCAGCTCGCGCGCGGTGATCGGGCTCGGCTGGTTGATCACCAGGCCGAACGAGCCGGCGTCGCCGTGCTCGACCATCAGCACGACCGAGCGGGTGAAGTTCGGGTCCTGGAGCTGCGGCATCGCCAGCAGCAGCCCCGGCGCGAGGTTCGCGGCGCGCGCGGCGCCGTCGCGCGCGGGATCACCCTCGTCGTCGACCTCGTCACCGGTGGGCCCGCTCATGCCCCGAGCATTCCACAGTCCGCGGGCGGGCGCGAACCCGGAAGTCAGGCCTTCGTCAGCGTCAGCCGGAGCTGGATCGTCAGCTCCTCGGGCGCCGACTTCTCCTCGCCGACCGGCGCGCCGATGCCGAAGTCGAGGCGGGGGAACCTGTGCTCGGCCTGGACCTTGATGCCCGTCGCGGTCGTCTCGAGCACGGTGAACGTCACCGGGAGCGTCTTCTCGAGGCCGCGCACCTTCACGGTGGCGTCGGCGCCGTAGGTGTTGTCGGCGGTCTTCTTGACGTTGGCGACGGAGATCGTGCCGACGGCGAACTGCCCGACGTCGAGGTAGTCGGGGCTCTGGAGGTGGCCGTCGCGCTTGGCCGAGCCCGAGTCGAGGCTGGCGAAGTCGAGCTCGAGCTCCGCCGTGCCGCCCTCGACCTTCGCCGGGTCGAAGTCCGCCTTGACGACCTTGAACTTGCGGATGTGGATGACGACCGGGTCGCTCGGCTTGGGCTCGACGTGCGGCGTGACGATGCGGATGTAGTCCGCGCCGTCGTCGGTGGCGGCCGGCTTGGGGTCAGGCTTGGGCTCGGGCTTGGGCTCGGGCTTGGCCGCGGCGGTGCCGGTCGCGGTGGCGGCGCCGCCGCCGGACTTGGCCTCGTCCTTCGAGCAGGCGGTGGTCATCAGGCCGAGCACGGCCGCGGACAGCAGGAGCGGGAGGGTCAGCATCTTCATACGAGCTACTCCAGACAGCGCAGGGGGGAATTCAGAGCGGAGGCGTCAAGACGAGCGTGGCGTGCACCGGGATGGCGTCGCCGTCGAAGTCACCGGCGTCGGCGGCGAGCCGCGTCGCCGCGATCGGGATCGCGAAGTCGGCCTCGGCGACGATCGCCGGCGCGTCCGCGGGCAGCTCGAGGCGCGCGCGCGCCTCGGCGTCGAGCAGGCGCAGCGTGCCGGTCAGATCGACCGGCACGCGGTCGCCGATCAGCTCGACCTCGCCGGTCGCGCGGTAGGCGATCGTCGCCGGGCCGTCGGCGCGCGCGGCGACCAGCTCGGTCAGCCGGAACGTCAGCCGCGGGAACTTCGAGGCCTGCAGGTAGTCCTCGCGCGCGCTCTTGCTGCGCATCGCGATCCCGGTGTCGACCGAGGCGGTGTCGACTGACACCTCGACGCGCATCTCGCCCGTGAGGTCGCGCGGGTCGACGGTCCAGGTGCCGGTGAGGCCGCCGGTGAACCGGGCGTCGAACGCCTCGCCGCCGGCGGATACGCGGGCGGTGACGGCGGCGCCCGGGTGCGCGACGACGGTCCAGGCGCCCGCGGGCGCGTCGAGCGCGCCGCGGATGCCGTCGGTGGCGAGCGGAGCGGCGGCGCGCTGGCCGTCGGGGAGCGTGTCGCGCGCGCCGTCGGGGCCGAACCCGGTGGCGAACGCCCACGCCGGCACGACGAGCGGCACGGCCGCGACCGCCCACAGCGCGCCGCGCAGCGCGGGGCGCGGGCGGCGACGCTCCAGCCGGCGCAGCAGCCAGCCGCCGAGCGCCACGCCCACCAGCGCCGCGGCGATCAGCCCGAGCACCTCGAGGCCGAGCCACACCGGGCCGTCCTGGACGACGCGCCAGCCGAGGTCGGGGTCGGGGACGTACGCGCGCCGCGCGGTCGCCGTGTAGAGGTTCCCGGAGCCCTGGAGCAGCCAGCGCACGAGGCCGGCGACGAGCGCGACGGCGGGCAGCGTCGTGGCGAGCAGGGGGGAGCGCACGCCTATGGGTAGCGCGCGTGCGACGAGCTGTCATCGCGCGCCCGCGGGACGAACCGTTCCGCGCAGCGCAACGATCACTGGCGGCGTGAGCGCGGCTACGCCCGCGCGAGGTCGCCGTCGTCGGCGGGCTCGGCCGCGGCGGCCGCGCGGGCCGCGGGGGCCGCGCCCGCCTCCGGCTCCTCGAAGCCGATCTTGCGGGCGAGCTTCTTGTAGAGCGCGCCGCCGAGGGCGAGCCCGAACCCGGTGACCACAGCACGAGCGAGCAGCTGCATCCCTCGAGCGTAGCAGCGTCGCCGCCGCGGATCAGCCGCCGTGTTCAGTCGGCCAGGCCGTCGTACAGGTCGGTGCGGCGGTCGCGGAAGAACCCCATCGAGGCGCGCGCGCGGCGGATCCGGTCGAGGTCGAGCGTGGCGAGCGCCACGCCGTGCTCGGTGCGGTCGAGCTCGGCGACGATGTTGCCGCGCTCGTCGGCGACGAACGAGCTGCCGTAGAACGTCATCGGGCCGGGCCCGTCGCCGGGCGCGCCCTCGGTGCCGACGCGGTTGGCGGCGACGACGCCGACGACGTTGGCGACGGCGTGGCCGATCATGACGCGGCGCCACGACGGCTGCGAGTCGAGGTCGGGCTCCTCGGGCTCGCTCCCGATCGCCGTCGGGTAGAACAGCACGTCGGCGCCGGCGAGCGTCATCGCGCGGGCGCACTCGGGGAACCACTGGTCCCAGCAGATCGCGACGCCGATCGTCGCGTGCCGCGTGCGGTAGGCGTGGAACCCGGTGTCGCCGGGGCGGAAGAAGAACTTCTCCTGGTAGCCCGGCCCGTCGGGGATGTGGCTCTTGCGGTAGACGCCGAGCAGGTGGCCCGAGGCGTCGATCGTCGCGACGCTGTTGTAGTAGCAGGGGCCGTCCTGCTCGAAGAACGACACCGGGATCACGACGTTCAGCTCGGCGGCGAGCCGCTGGAAGTGGGCGATCGTCGGGTGTCCGGTGACCGGACGGGCGCGCTCGAAGTCGATCTCGCGCTGGGTGCGGCAGAAGTAGTGCCCCTCGAACAGCTCGGACGGCAGGATGATCTGGGCGCCGCGCGCGGCGGCGGCGCGCACGAGGTCGGTGACGCGCGCGACGTTGGTCGCGACGTCGTCGGTGAGCGCGGTCTGGAGGGCGGCGACGGTGACGGTGGCGGGGGCCATGGGCGCCTCAGGGTACCGAGGGTTGCTGCTGGGTGCAGCAGTGGAAGCCGCCGCCGCCGACGACGACGTCGCGGCACGACACCGGGACGAGGCGGCGGCCGGCGAACAGCGGCTCGAGCCGCGCGAGCACCGCGTCGTCGGGGGCGACGTCGTAGGTCGGGACCACGACCGTGGTGTTGGCGATGTAGAAGTTCATGTAGCTCGCCGGCATGATCATGCCGGCGCGGTCGGGCACGGCGCCGGCCGACGGCACGGTGAACACCTCGAGCCGCTGGCCGGTGGCGGTGCGGGCGGCGCGCAGGTCGGCGAGGATGCCGGCGAGCGCGTCGCGGTTGGGATCGCCCGGGACGGGCTCCATGCACACGACGACGCCGGGCGCGACGAACCGGGCGAGCGTGTCGATGTGGCCGTCGGTGTGATCGTTGGCCAGGCCGCGGTCGAGCCAGATGACGTGGTCGACGCCGAGCGCGTCGCGCAGCCGCGCGGTCATCGTCGCCTCGTCGGCGCCGGGGTTGCGGCCGCCGCCGAGCAGGCACTGGCGGGTGGTGAGCAGCGTGCCGGCGCCGTCGGGCTCGACCGCGCCGCCCTCGAGCACGAAGTCGTGCGGCCGGTCGACGACGCCGGTGGCGGCGGTGGTCCGCGCGACGTAGGCGCCGACCTCGCGGTCGCCGTCCATGACGTACTTGCCGCCCCAGCCGTCGAACCGGAACCGCGCGGCGGCGACGGCGCCGGTCGGGGTGGCCCGGGTGATGAAGATCGGGCCGGTGTCGCGCAGCCAGACGTCGCCGTACGGGACGTGGTGGAACCGCACCGGCGTGTCGCCGAGGCGGGCGCGGGCGTCGGCCGCGTCCTGCTCGCGGACCAGCAGCTCGATCCGCTCGCCGCGCGGGTTGCCCGTGGCCGGGTCGACGTCCGCGATCGCGGCCATCATCCGGGCGAGCTGCGTCCGGGGCGCGTCCAGGCCCTCTGCCCACTGGTCCTCGAGGTACGGCCACGCGGTCCACACCGCGTCGTGGTGCGCCCACTCGCCGGGCTGAGAGAAGCGGCTCATTTCGCGGTTCTAGCAGGCTCCGGGGTTGGTTTGCGCCCCCTCCGGGGTTGGTTTGCGCCCCTCCGGGGTTACCCGCCAGCGCTCCGGGGTTATTCGCCGGGGGCTCCGGGGTTACCCGCCAGCGACCTGCCGGCGCTCCGGGGTTGATGCGGCCCGGACGCGAGCGTCCGGGAGCCGGACGCCAAAACCGCTCGGTCACTATAGTGCATGAAACTTTCGTGGATCGGTTCTTTGTCGCAGGTGGTAGTTTGCCGGTCCCGGCGACCCTTTTCCCTGGAGGGGGAGAATGAGAACCACGGCTGCCTTTCTGTTCTCGGCTGCGCTGATCTCGATGGGTGTGGCGTGCGGACCCGCGGCGTCCGGCGACGACGACGGCGTCGGCGACGACGACCCGACCGCGCCCGACGCCGGCCCGAACGGGCCGCGCCCCGACGGCGCCGTCTCGACCCAGCGCTGCCAGAAGATGGACATCCTGTTCGTCGTCGACGACTCGGGGTCGATGGCCGAGGAGCAGGACAACCTCGCCACCAACTTCCCGATGTTCGCCAACGTGCTCAACGCGTACGAGGTAGAGGCCGGGCTCCCGCTCGACTACCGCGTCGCGATCACGACCACCGGCCGCGACGTCGCCTACACCCAAATCATCCCGGCGGTGCCGCCGCTGCTGCCCGAGACGTCGATCCCGATGAACGAGCAGGGCGACGACGGCGAGTTCCGCCAGTCCTGCGGCATGACCCGCCGCTGGCTCGAGCGCGGCGACTCGAACATGGCGACGACGTTCGCGTGCGCCGCGGACGTCGGCACCGACGGCCCGGGCCTCGAGATGCAGCTCTACGCCAGCGAGCTCGCGCTGTCGCCGCCGATGTCGACCGGCCTCAACGCCGGCTTCCTCCGCGACGACGCGCTGCTCGCCGTCGTCTACCTCACCGACGAGAACGACTGCTCGCGCCGCGACAACAACTTCTCGTTCGCCGCGACCGAGCCGTGCACCACGGTCCCGGTGCAGTCGTGGGTCGACTTCTTCGACAACCTCAAGGGCGAGCGCGGCCGCTGGGCGACTGCGGTGATCGCCGGCCCGAACGACTGCACCTCGGACTTCGGCGACGCCGCCGCCGCGACGCGGCTGCAGGAGTTCGTCAACCTCACCGGGGACAACGCGGTGTTCAGCTCGATCTGCGAGGGCAACCTGTCCGGCGCGCTGCAGCAGGCGCTCGACACGTTCACCTCCGCCTGCGAGACGTTCCCGGACATCGACTGACGCCCGCGCCGCCGCCGGCTCGTGCCGTGACCGTCGCATGCTGCTCCGGCACGGCACGTCGCCTCGATCAGACGGGGCTCGCCGCCCCGCCCGACGAGCAGAGCTCGTCGGGACCCACCCCGCCCAGAAGTGCTCCGACGCGATCGCTACGCGTCGGTCGGAGCACTTAGCATGCCGGCCATGCCCTTCTCCAATCTCCACGTCGTCGTCACCGGGGCCACCGGCGGCCTCGGCGGCGCCGTCGTCCAGCGCCTGCTCGCCGCCGGCGCGACCTGCCACCTGCCGATGGCCGAGCCGGCGCCGCCGGCGCACGCCCCGTGGCGCGGCCACGACCGCGCGCGCGCCACGCCCGGCGTCGCGCTGGCCGACGACGCCGCGGTGCGCGCCTACTACGCCGCGCTCCCCGCGGTCGACGCGTCGATCCACCTCGCCGGCGGGTTCGCGATGAAGCCGCTGCTCGACACCACCCTCGACGACTACCACCAGCAGCACAGCATCAACGCGCTCACCTGCTTCCTGTGCTGCCGCGAGGCCGTGCGCCGGATGACCGCGGCCGGTCGCGGCGGGCGGATCGTCAACGTCGCCTCGCGCTCGGCGCTCACCGCGCCCGCCGGCCAGGTCGCCTACGTCGCGTCCAAGGCCGAGGTGTGCGCGATCACGCAGGTGATCGCGGCCGAGACCCGCGACCAGGGGATCCTGGTCAACGCCGTGCTCCCGTCGATCATCGACACCCCCGCCAACCGCGCCGCGATGCCCACCGCCGACCACGCCGCGTGGCCCCGCCCCGAGCAGCTCGCCGAGACGATCGCGTTCCTCGCCTCGCCGGCGAACACGCTGACCTCGGGCGCGCTCGTGCCGGTCTACGGCCGCGCCTAACGCCGCGTAACCCCGGGCGCCGCAGATCGCGTCGAACCACCTGGCCCCCGGTGCCGTAACCTGCACGGGCCGCTCGCGTAGCTGCCCGTGACGAGCCAGGAGAACGACGTTGCGTGACCCCGACCAGCCAGACCTCGACGCGCACCCGGAGCTCCGCCGCGGCTGGGACCGCCGCCAGCTCCTGCGCAGCGCCGCCGCCGGCACCGCGCTGCTCGCGCTCGGCGGCGCGCTCTACCGCATCGCCGCCGACGACCTCACGCGCAAGGCGCGCGCCGAGAAGCGCACCGACGGCCGCGCGCGCCTGCCGCCCGGCCAGCGCGTGATCGAGAAGCTCAAGGACATGGGCGGCGATCCCGGCGACGGCCAGGCCAAGTCGTTCCGGCTCCGCGTCCACGGCCACGTCAAGACGCCGTACGAGCTCGACTACGCCCAGCTGCTCAAGCTGCCGCAGGTCGAGCAGACGGCCGACGTCCACTGCGTCACCGGCTGGACCGTGATCGGCGCGCTGTTCAAGGGCGTGCAGCTCGCGACGCTCGCCGAGAAGGCGGGCGTCAAGGACGGCGTCCGCCACGTCGTGCTCGAGGCCGCGCACGGCTACACCGCCAACGCGCCGTACGCCGAGGCGATCACGCCGCAGAACCTCGTGACCTACAGGATGAACGGCAAGCCGTTCGCGCTGCAGCACGGCGCGCCGGTGCGCGGGCTGATCCCGGACCTGTACTTCTGGAAGAGCGCGAAGTGGCTCACCGGGATCAAGTTCGTCAAGGACGACGAGCCCGGCTACTGGGAGGTCCGCGGCTACCACAACCACGCGGACCCGTGGAAGGAAGAGAGGTACGCCTGATGGAGAAGGTGCCGTCGGAGACGGTCGCGTCCCCCGGCAACGTCGTCCTCACCACGATCAAGAAGCGCTGGCGCGCGTGGCTGCGCGCGCTGCACCGCGACGTCGGCTACCTCGCCGTCGGGTTGACCATCATCTACGCGGTGTCGGGCCTCGCGATCAACCACATCGAGGACTGGGACCCGAACTTCAAGACCTACGAGAAGAGCTACACGATCGAGCCGATCGACCCCGCGCTCGAGGACGACGCGGCGGTCGCGCTCGCGCTCGAGCGGCTGAAGGTGCAGGGCACGCCGCGCAGCACCTACCGCGCGGGTGACGAGGTCCACCTCGACTTCGACAGCAAGCGGTTCGTCGTGATCGGCGACCAGGTGACCGAGCAGGGCCGCAGCTCGCGGTTCTTCTTCCGCGTCGCCAACTGGCTCCACTACAACCGGGGCAAGAAGGCGTGGACCTACGTCGCCGACGTCTACGCGGTGCTGCTCTTGTACCTGGCGTGCTCCGGCCTGTTCATGCTCAAGGGCAAGCTCGGGCTGCGGTGGCGCGGCGCGCTGCTGGTCGGGCTCGGCGCCGCCGTCCCGATCGGCTACGTCGTGTGGTCGGGCGGGCCCGACGCCGCGAACAAGCAGCGCGCGGCGCCGGACGCGCCCTCGACCTCCGACGAGCGGCCCGATCCGCCCTGACCTACTCCTTGCGCAGGCCGATCTTGCGCGGCTGTGCGGCGGCCTTCTTGCCGATCGTCACGGTCAGCACGCCGGCGTCGAGCCTGGCGTCGACCTTGTCCGGGTCCGCGACGTCGGGCAGCGAGAAGCTGCGCGAGAACGAGCCGTACTGCCGCTCGTAGACGTAGTAGGCCTCGCCCTCCTCCTTCTTCTCGGCCTGGCGGGTGCCGGCGATCGATAGCACGCCGTTGTGCAGCGAGATGTCGACGTCGGCGTCCTTGAAGCCGGGGAGGTCGGCCTTGAGCACGTACGCGTCCGCGGTCTCCTTCACCTCGAACGCCGGGCTGTAGGCCTGGGCCGGGCGGGTCGCGCCGAACGCGTCCCAGCCGAACAGCTCGCGGGCGAGCTCGAACGGGTCACGGGCGTAGGTGCGGGGGGCGGTTCCATTCTCACGACGGGTCACGAGGGCCATGGTCATTGCTCCTGTTGGTGACCTCGCTGTAAGCACCTCGCGCGGCGCCGCAACGGCTTGACGCGCGCGGGCCCGGTGGTTACGTGGCGTCTTCCGGCGCGCCGAACCCGCCGCCGCCCGGCGTCTCGACGACGATCCGCGCGCCCGCGGGCACGGCGCGCGCCGCGGACGCCCCGACCTCCTGCCCGTCCAGCCAGGTGTGGCCGGGCGCGCCTGGGCCGCCGCCGGCGAGCCCGAACGGCCCGACGCTCCGCCGCTGGCTGACGATCGCGACGTCGAGCGGCGCGAGCGCCTCGAGCTCCCGGATCACGCCGTCGCCGCCGCGGTGGTGGCCGTCGCCGCCCGAGCCGCGGCGGATCGCGAACCGCACGACGCGCAGCGGCAGCCGCGCCTCGAGCACCTCGGGGTCGGTGATCCGGGTGTTCGTCATGTGCGTGTGCACGGCGCTCGCCCCGGGCGCGCGCGCGGTCGCGCCGGCGCCGCCGCAGATCGTCTCGTAGTAGGCGAGGGCGGGGCGGTCGGGGCCGGCGGCGCGCCCGAGCGTGAGGTTGTTCATCGTGCCCTGGCTGGCGGCGGCGAGCCCGAGCGCGCCGAGCAGCACGTCGACGACGCGCTGCGAGGTCTCGACGTTGCCGCCGCACACCGCGCGGCCGCGCGACGGCGCGAGCAGCGAGCCGGGCGGGATGACGAGGTCGACGCCGGCGAGCACGCCGGCGTTGAGCGGGATCGGCGCGCCGACCAGGCAGCGCAGCACGTAGAGCACGGCCGCGACCGTGACCGCGCGCGGCGCGTTGAGGTTGCCGGGGTGCTCGCCGCCGGTGCCGGTGAAGTCGATCGTCAGGCGCGCGCCGCGCACGCGCGCCGTGACGACGACCGGCGTGCCGTCGTCGAGCGCGTCGGCGAACCGGTGGTCGCCGTCGGGCAGCGCGGCGACCGCGCGCGCGACCAGCGCGGCGGCCTGGTCCTGGACGTGCTGCATGTACGCCGTGACCTCGGCCGCGCCGTGGCGCGCCATCGCGTCGCGCACCAGGCGCGCGCCGGCCTCGCCCGCGGCGATCTGCGCCTCGAGGTCGGCGAGGTTGTCGCGGGGGCGGCGCGCCGGGTGCGGGCCGGCCGCGAGCGCGGCGAGGATCGCGTCGGTGCGGACGCGGCCGCCCTCGACGATCGGCAGGTGGCGCAGCACGACGCCCTCGTCGGCGAGCGAGGTCGAGAACGGCGGCATCGAGCCGACGGTGATGCCGCCGACGTCGGCATGGTGGCCGCGGCTCGCGGTGAAGAACGACACGCGCCCGGCGTCGTCGTGGACCGGCGTGATCACGGTGATGTCGGGCAGGTGCGAGCCGCCGGCGTCGGGGTCGTTGGTGGCGTAGACCGTGCCGGGCGGCGGCGCCGGGTGCGCGGCGAGCAGCGCGCGGATCGTCTCGCCCATCGCGCCGAGGTGGACCGGGATGTGCGGCGCGTTGGCGACGAGGCCGCCGCGCGCGTCGAAGATCGCGCACGAGAAGTCGAGGCGCTCGCGGATGTTGATCGAGACGGCGGTGCGGCGCAGCACCGCGCCCATCTGCTCGGCGATCGCCATGAACAGGTTGCCGTAGACCTCGAGCCGCACCGGGTCGACCGCGGTGGTCGCGGCGCGGGCGCGCGCCCCGGCGACGTCCTCGGCGCGCAGCGCGCCATCGGGCTGCACGGTCAGGCGCCAGCCGACGTCGAGCGCGAGCGTCGAGGTGTCGTCGAGGACGAGCGCCGGCCCGTCGAGCACCGCGCCGGCGGGCAGCGCGTCGCGCGCGTACACCGGCACGTCGTGCATCGCGCCCTCGCTCCACATCGGCGCGACGCGCAGCGGCCGCGGCGCGCCGGTCGACGCCGGCGGCGGCAGCGCGGGCGCGGGCTCGGTCGCGACGACCTCGACCCGCGCCGCCGCGATCTCCACGACCTCGCCGTCGCGGACGTAGCCGAACACCGCGCGGTGGCGGGCCTCGAACGCGGCGCGCGTCGCCGCGGCGTCCGCGCCCAGCTCGACGGTGAGCCGCGTCTCGGCGCCGCGGTACTGCAGGTCGAGCCGGCGGTGACAGACCACCCGCGCCGCGCCGCGTCCGTCTCCTCGGTCATCCCGAGCGGAAGGATCCGGATCGCGCAACCTCCGCTCGTCCTGAGCAGCACCGAGCGCAAGCGAGGCGCGTGTCGAAGGACGCTGACCGTCGGTGGTGCGTGTCGTGCCAGTCAGGACTGTCACCGTCCTTCGACTGGCGGGCTCGCTGGCGCTCGCCCGCCGCTCAGGACGAGCGGAACCTGCGCGATCCGTGAACGCCTTGCCCTTGGCGTCTCCTTCTCCGTCTCCGTCTCCGTCTCCGTCTCCTTCTCCGTCTCCGTCTCCGTGTCCGTGTCCGTCTCCGCCTCCGCCTCCGTCTCCGTGTCCGTGTCCGTGTCCGTCTCCGCCTCCGCCTCCGTCTCTGTCTCCGCCTCTGTCTCTGTCTCCCCCGCTCGTCCTGAGCAGGGCCGAGCGCGAGCGAGGCCCGTGTCGAAGGACGTCTCCCTCTCCCCCCTCCGCCCCCACCGCGTCCCGACCGCGCGCCTCGAGCGCGTCGAGCGTCGGCGCCAGCGCCTCGAGCGCGGCGTCGTCGAGCGCGCGCCCGCCGCCGTCGGCCTCGCCGTGCCAGCCGAGCGGCGCGACGCTCATGCCGAGCGCGGACAACAGGCCCGCCAGCGGCGGCACGATCAGCGTCGTCATCCCGAGGTGGCGCGCGAGCGGGCAGGCGTGCATGCCGCCGGCGCCGCCGAACACGACGAGCGCGAAGTCGCGGACGTCGCGCCCGCGCGCGATCGACACCTGGCGGATCGCCTCGGCCATCGCCGCGCTGGCGATGTCGAAGAACCCCGCGGCGACGGCGCGCACGTCGCCGCCCGGCGCGCCCAGCGCCGCGAGCGCGGCCTCGGCGCGCGCGGCGTCGAGCGGCAGCGGGAACCGATCGCCCGCGAGCCGCCCGAGCACGAGATCGCAGTCGGTGATCGTCGGCGCGCGCGCCGCGGGGTCGCCGTAGCACACCGGGCCGGGCGCGGCGCCGGCGCTGTCCGGCCCGACGGTCAGCCGCAGCCCGTCCCACCGGCAGATCGATCCGCCGCCCGCCGCCACGGTGTGGATCGCCATCATCGGCGCGCGCAGCCGCACGCCCGCGACCACGGTCTCGTAGGCGCGGTCGACCTCGCCGCCGTCGATGCACGACACGTCGGTCGACGTCCCGCCCATGTCGAAGCCGATCGCGCGCGCGGCGCCCGCGGCGCGCGCGACGTGGGCGCACGCGACGACGCCGCCGGCCGGCCCGGACAGGATCGCGTCCTTGCCGCGCAGCCGCGCCGCGTCGGTCAGCGCGCCCGACGACTGCATCAGCCGCAGGCGGCTGCCCGGCAGCGCCGCGCGCAGCCGCGCCACCATCGCCGCCAGCGCCGGGCCGAGGTAGGCGTCGACGACGGTCGTGTCGGCGCGCCCGAGCACGCCGAGCTCCGCCGCGACGTCCGACGAGCACGACACGTGCGCGAAGCCCGCGCGCCGCGCGATCGCCGCGACCCGCTGCTCGAGCGCGGGCGCGCGGTGGCCGTGGAGCACGACGACCGCGAGGCTGTCGGCGCCTCGCGCCCGCGCCGCGGCGAGGCGCGCGTGCAGCGCGGGCTCGTCGTCCTCGGCGAGCGTCCGGCCGCCCGCGTCGGCGCGCGCGTCGAGCTCGATCACCTCGCGGTAGAGCAGCGCGGGCTTGACGATGTCGAGCGCGAACAGCTCGGGCCGCGTCTGGTCGCCGATCGCGCACAGGTCGGCGAACCCGCGGGTGATCGCCAGCGCGGTCGCCGCGCCGCGCCGCTCGAGCAGCGCGTTGGTCGCCACGGTGGTGCCCATCCGCACGTCGCACGGCGGCACCGGCTCCTCGTGCCCGAGGCCGAGCAGCGCGCGGATCCCGGCGACCGCGGCGCCGCCGGGGTCGGCGTCGGTCGATGGCACCTTGGCCGTGCGCAGCGCGCCGTCCGGGCCGCGGCCGATGCAGTCGGTGAACGTGCCGCCGCGGTCGATCCAGATCGACCACGGCAGCGGCGAGTCGGGCGGCGTCACGCCAGCAGGATACGCGCGCACACGCGCGGGCGGTCGAGCGGCTCGCCATCCGCGACGAGGAACCCGGCGGCGCCGAGCTTGCCGCCGAGCTCGAACAGCCGGCCGTGGATCCGCACGCGGTCGCCGGAGAAGCACGGCTTGCGGTAGGCGATGTCGAGGTGGCGCACCAGCAGGCTGCGGCTGCGCCCGCCGTGGCCGAGCGCGTCGAGCCGGCGCAGCGCGGCCTCGACGAACAGCCGCGGGTAGACGAGCGAGTTGACGTGCTGGTTGGAGTCGGTGTGCTCGAGCCCGAAGCACGTCAGCGTCGGGTCGGGCACGTAGCCCGCGCTCGCCTCCACCGCTGTCGCGCCCTCGGGCAGCTCCATCGCCGTCGACGGCGCGGGGAAGTCGTAGCGCGCCTCGGGCACGGTCGGCATCCCCGGGATGTCGAACCGCGTCACCTTGCGCTGGTCCGGCGGCGCGAACATCCGCGTGAACGTGTGCTCGACGAACATCCGCCCGGCGAGCACCTCGGGGCCGGGCCCCTCGGGCGGGACCATCCGCCCGCGCGCGGCGCGCATCTCGACCCACGCGTTCATGACCAGGCGGTCGACCGCGCCGTCCGCCTTCGCGACGTGCGCCAGCTCGTACGTGCCGCGCGCGGACACCGGGTCGACCGGGCGGATCGGCTCGTCGGTGCCCGACGCGGTCAGCCGCGTCAGGATCGAGATCACGCCCTGCTTGCCCGCGGCGACCATGCCCTCGTGGTTGCGGAGCAGCCCGCCCCACACGGTCCAGCCGATCGCCGGCGCGAGCGCGGTGATCATGATGCGGCCGTCCTGCGCGACGTCCTCCCACCGCAGCCGCAGCTGCGCGTCCGCGAACGGCGACACGCCGGGGATGGTCGGCGCGGGGAATGGGCCGTCGATCCAGGGACTGCTCATCGGCTTGCTCCTGCCGCCGACTGTACTCTCGGGCCGTGGCTCCGCCGCGGAAACCTGCGCTCGTGCCGGGCTGTGAGCGTCCCTCACACGCACCTGTGCCGCTCGCGCGCCGCGGCGCGCGCATCGAACCGGCGCACGCGCCCGGATCGTGCGACAAGCCCACCCCGCCCACGACGCGCGCCTGGCTCCCGTGAAGCTCGCCCCGCTGCCCATCGACGAGGTCCTGGCCGACGTCACCGCCGCCGTCGCGGGCGCGGGCGCGTGCGTGCTGATCGCGCCGCCGGGCGCGGGCAAGACCACGCGCGTGCCGGGCGCGCTGCTCGACGCCGGGCTCGCCGGCGGCAAGGACGTCGTGTGCCTGCAGCCGCGGCGGCTCGCCGCGCGGATGGCGGCGGCGCGCGTCGCGAGCGAGCGCGGCGCGACGCTCGGCGGCGAGGTCGGCTACGAGGTGCGGTTCGATCGCAAGGTCGGGCGCGACACCCGGCTGCGGTTCGTCACCGAGGGCGTGCTGACCCGGCAGCTGCTCGGCGACCCGACGCTGGCCGGGGTCGGCGCGGTGATCATCGACGAGTTCCACGAGCGTCACCTCGCGGGCGATCTGGCGCTGGCGCTGCTGCGGCGGCTGCAGCGCGGGCCGCGGCCGGATCTGCGGCTCGTCGTGATGTCGGCCACGATGGATCCGGCGCCGGTCGCGGCCTACCTCGGCGGCGCGGCGCCCGCGGCGCCCGCGGCGCCCGCGCCCATCGTCCGCTCCGCCGGACGGATGTTCCCCGTCGACGTCCGCTACCTCGACCAGCCCGACGACCGGCCGGTCGGCAAGCAGGTCGCGAGCGCGGTGCGCAAGCTGCTCGCCGAGCCGGGCGGGCTCGACGGCGACGTGCTCGTGTTCCTGCCCGGCACCGCCGAGATCCGCCACGCCACCGAGGACTGCGCGGAGCTGGCGACGCGCCACGACCTGCTGATCGTGCCGCTGCACGGCGATCTGCCCGCGGACCAGCAGGATCGCGCGGTCGCGCGCGCCGCGCGCCCCAAGCTCATCCTGTCGACCAACGTCGCCGAGACCTCGGTGACGATCGACGGCGTCACGACCGTGATCGACGCCGGCACCGCGCGCGTCGCGCGCCACTCGCCGTGGTCGGGGTTGCCGTCGCTGCAGATCGAGCCGATCAGCAAGGCGAGCGCGGCGCAGCGCGCGGGGCGCGCCGGCCGCACCCGCCCGGGGCGTGCGCTGCGGCTGTACACGCGCCACGATCACGACACGCGCCGCGAGCTCGACGCGCCCGAGGTCGCGCGCGCCGACCTCGCCGAGGCCGCGCTCGAGCTCCACGCCGCTGGCGAGGCCGATCTCGCCGCGTTCCCGTGGTTCGAGCCGCCGCCGCCCGCCGGGCTCGCCGCCGCCGACGAGCTGCTGCGCCGGCTCGGCGCGGTCGACGCCGCGGGCGCCGTGACGCCGCTGGGGCGCCGGATGCTGCGGTTCCCGGCCCACCCGCGCCAGGCGCGGCTGATCACCGAGGCCGAGCGCCGCGGCGTCGCCGCCGACGGGTGCGTGATCGCCGCGCTGCTGGGCGCGCGCGAGCTGCGGGCCGAGCGGCGCAGCCGGACCGACCGGCGCGGCCCGGCGCAGGCGCGGATCAGCGCGCCGTCGGATCTGATCGAGGACCTCGACGTGATGCGCGCGGCGCGCCACGACGGCATGCGCGCGGGCGCGCTGCGCGAGCTCGGCGCCGACGTCGCGACCGCGATGGCGGTCGAGCGGTCGGCGCGCCAGCTCGAGCGCCTCGCCGATCGCTCGCGCCCCGAGCCCGCGACCGACGTCGCGTGCGACGAGGCGCTGCAGCTCGCGATCCTCGCCGGCTACCCCGACCGCGTCGGGCGCCGGCGCGCGCCGCGCTCGGCCGAGATCGTGTTCGCCGGCGGCGGCAGCGGCGCGCTCGCGCCGTCGAGCGTCGTCGTCGACGGCGACCTGATGGTCGTGGTCGACGCCGGCGACACCGGCGAGCGCGGCCGGGCGAAGGTGACGATCCGGCGGGCCTCGCTGATCGACCCGACGTGGCTGATCGAGCTGTTCGAGGACCGCGTCGCCGACGTCGACGAGCTGCGGTGGAACCGCGACCGCGCGCGGGTCGAGCGCGTCACCCGGCTGGTCTACGACGGCCTCACGATCGACGAGTCGGTCGACATCGACGGTGCGCGCCGCGACCCCGCGGCGGCGCGCGTGCTCGTGCGCGAGGCGCTCGCCGCCGGCCTGGAGAAGTTCGTCGACGCCGAGGCGCTCGCGGCGTGGCGCGCGCGGATCACGTTCGTCGCGGGCGCGGCGCCGGAGCTGGGGCTGCGCGCGCCGACCGACGCCGAGCTCGGCGAGGTGCTGGCCGAGGCGTGCGCGGGCCTCACCTCGTTCGACGAGCTGAAGAAGGCGTCGCTGCTCGAGCTGTGCGACGCGCGCCTCGCCGAGCACCGCCGCGCGATCGACCGGCTGGCCCCGAGCCACGTCCAGCTCGGGCGGCGGCGCGCGAAGATCCACTACGAGCTCGATCGCCCGCCGTGGGTGGCGTCGCGGATGCAGGACTTCTTCGGGCTGGCGCGCGGGCCGGCGGTCGCCGACGGCCGCGTGCCGCTGGTGCTGCACCTGCTCGCGCCGAACCAGCGGCCGGTGCAGGTCACGCAGGACCTGCCGGGGTTCTGGGTGCGGCACTACCCGGCGCTGCGCAAGGAGCTGGCGCGGCGCTACCCGCGCCACGCGTGGCCGGAGGACCCGTCGGCGCTGATCGCCGACGACGAGCGCGACAAGGGCGGGCGGTGACGCGGCGCCGCAAGCTCGCGTTCCTCGGGCTGCTCTACGCGGCGCAGGGCATGCCGTTCGGCTTCCAGTCGATGGCGCTGCCGCTCTACCTGCGCGAGGCGGGCGCGTCGCTGACGACGATCGGGTTCGCCGGGCTGCTCGCGCTGCCGTGGATGCTCAAGGCGGCGTGGGCGCCGCTGGTCGAGCGGGTGGGGCGGCGCCGGCCGGTCGTGCTCGCGATGCAGGTCGCGCTGCTCGCGCTGTGCGGCGTCGCCGCGCTGTCGCCGCCCGACGACAGCCTGGTGCGGCTCGGCGTCGTGATCCTGTTGATGAATCTGGTCACCGCGACCCAGGACATCGCGGTCGACGGGATCGCGGTCGATCTGCTCGAGCCGGCGGAGCTCGGCCCGGGCAACGCGGCGCAGGTCGGCGGTTACAAGGTCGGGATGCTGCTGTCGGGCGGCCTGGTCGTCGCGCTGTCGGCGTGGCTGTCGTGGCCGGCGGGGTTCGTCGTGATGGCGGTCGTCGCGCTCGCCGCGATGGCGGCGACGCTGGCGTGGCGCGAGCCGCCGCCGGCGCCGCACGCGAGCGCGGCGCGCGGCAGCTTCCGCGACATCTTCGCCGCGCTCGCGCGCACCGTCCGGCTTCCCGGACAGCTGTGGCTGCTCGCCGTCGTCGCGACCTACAAGGTCGGCGAGTCGATGAGCGACGCGATGTGGAAGCAGTACGTGCTGCAGGACCACGACAAGGCGGCGATCGGGCTGTGGCTCAACCTCGTCGGGATGGCGCCGTCGATCCTCGGCTCGGTCGCCGGCGGCTGGTACGCGGCGCGCGCCACGCCGACGCGCGCGGTCGCGGTCGCGGCGGTGCTGCGCGCGGCCGCGGTGGTCGCGTTCGCGGCGATCGCGGTGGCGGGCACGACCGACTTCCAGGTGCTCGCCGCGGCGTCGTGGTTCGAGGAGGCGTGCGGCGGCGCGCTGACCACGGCGATGTTCGCGTTCATGATGGCGCGGGTCGATCAGCGCATCGGCGCCACGCACTACACCGTGCTCGCCTCGCTCGAGGTCGCGGGCAAGGCGCCCGGCGGCGTGCTTTCCGGCGTGGTCGCCCAGCACGCCGGCTTCGCCGCGTGCTTCGCCGCCGCCGCCGTGCTCAGCGTCGCGTACCTGCCGCTGTTGTGGGCGGCGCACGCCGCGAGCTGGCGCGCGTCGCCGCGCGCGTGACGGTCCCGTCGCCGTCGCCGTCTTGCTACTCGCCCGCGGGCCACAGCAGGTGGAACAGGCGGTGGCTGAGCACCAGCAGGCAGTACTCCTGCAGGTCGCCGCCGCTGTCGCGCAGCACGCTGAAGTTGAAGTCGATCATCGCCAGGCCGTCGCTCAGCGTCGACACGAGGTAGTCGATCGTCGGCGGGTTGTGCTGCGGGTCGTAGGCCCACGCGGTCAGCCGCGCGCGCAGCTCGTCGAACGCCGGGCGCAGGCGCGCTGGCATCGCCTCGATCCGCAGCGGGCGCATCCACGCCAGCGCCATCGCGGACAGCGCGCGGACGTCCGACGACATCGCGGCGAGGCCGAGCGCGGGCTCGACCAGGCCGATCATCGCCGGCTGCACCATCTGCGCCTCGACGTCGCCCTTGAACAGCAGCGCGCCGGGGTGGACGTTGTTGTGCGCCATGCCGTTGTCGTGCAGCAGCGCGACCTGGCGGGTGACGAGGAACCCGAGTGCGAGCGCCGCGTCGAGGTGCAGGTCGACGTGGGCGAGCTGGCTGCCGAACCGGGCGTCGTCGATGAACTCGCTGAACAGCAGCAGCGACGCCGTCGTCGGGTCGTAGATCACCTTGTGCAGCGTCGTCAGCAGCCCCTGCCGCACCTTCTTCAGGGTCGGCAGGAAGTGCTGCTGCCAGTTCTCGACCAGCAGCCGCGGGTCGGCGACGGTCTGCAGGTTGATCACCGTGACGAGCTTGTTGAACGTGTTGGCGTCGGGGAACTGGCCGGCGGCGAGCAGGTCGGGGCGCGGCGCGGCGACGAAGATCGGGTGGCCCTTGACCCGGCCCAGGCTCTCCTCGATCCGGTAGCCCCAGCTCTGCACCGCCTGCTCGGCGTGATCGATCACCGCGCGGCCGATCGTCGCGTCGCGGCGGCCGGCGAGCACGCCCTGCAGCCGCTCCTCGCGATCGTCGACGACGTGGACCTCGCTGCGGCGGCGGATGAACGTCGACTCCCCCCGGTCGGCGTCGTCGATCAGCGGCAGCGCGTCGTGCAGCGCCTCGAGCACGTCGTCGACCGAGCGGTAGCGCCCGCTCGGCTCGCGCTCGAGGCAGCGCTCGATGATCGGCTTGAGCACGTCGGGCACCGCCGGCGGGTACGCGATCCGGCTGCGCCCGCCGACGACGACGCCGTCGCCGATCCGCGCGAGCAGGCCCCACATGTCCTCGGTGTCGCCGTACGGCGTGCGGTCGGTGAACAGCGCGAACAGCGCGCCGCCGATCGCGAAGATGTCGAGCGCCGTCGAGATCGGCGACTCGGCCAGCCCCGGGTCGATCAGCTCCGGCGGCACCGAGTAGCCGGGCGAGCCGAAGATCCGGCCGCGGTAGTACGCCTTGTAGGTCGTCTGCCCGATGTCGTCGAGCGACACGCACAGGTCGAAGTCGAACAGCATCGCGTGCGTCGCGTCGTCGTCGAGCAGGACGTTGCGCAGCGTGAGGTCGCGGTGGAGCAGCCGCTCGGCGTGCAGCCGCGACAGCCCCGACAGCGCCTGCATCAGCAGGATCACGCGCGCCCGCGGCGTCAGCCGCTGCGAGCTGATCGCCTCGAGCAGCGTCGACGCCAGCTTGGGCGTGACGATCAGGTAGTTGTCGGCGATCGGCGCCGAGAGGTGGACGGGCAGCACCGCCGGGTGGTCGATCGTCATCAGGCGCGCCGACGCCCGCTGGTTGGTCTGATGATCGCGCCGCGTCACCTCGTCGGTGCGGAGCTGGTAGAGGTAGTTTGCGTGGAACGTCTTGCCGACGACCGCCTCGACCGCGCCGACGCCATCGAGCCGGCGCTCGACGTCGAACACCGCGCCCATGCCGCCCTGGGACAGCTTGTGCCCGGTCGTGCGGTAGAGGTAGCGCCCGAACCGGAACACCAGGCCCTGCGTCGCCAGCTGCTCGGCGTGCAGGGCCTCGAGCGCGACGTTCTCGACCCAGGGATCGGCGGCTTCGGCGGACATGGGCGGGGGCGGCGGCGCCCGAGGCCCTCGATGATGGCGCCTGGCGCGCGCCATCGCAACGGCCGAGCGAGGCTAGCTCGCCGACAACCCGCCGGATTCGTTGACGTTCAGGTCCGGATCCATTGACGCGCAGCCCCCCCGCGGGCTATCTCGCGGGCGGTCATATTGTCGCACCGCCCGCGATCCGTGTCGGTCCGCGCGACCCCATGGTAACCGTGCGAATCCAACGGCCGAGCCCGCCCCCACCATGCTCGAGCATCGCTTCGCCCAGCTCACCGCCGCGTGCACCTTCTTGCTGCTGATCATCGGCGGCACGGTCAACCCGACGGGGTCGAGCCTCGCGTGTCCCGAGCCGACGATGATCTGCAACGGGGAATTCCTGCCGGAGATGACCGGCGGGGTGCTCTACGAGCACGGCCACCGGCTCGCCGCGATGTCGGTCGGCTTGCTCCAGATCGGCCTCACGATCCTCCTGCTCCGCCGCCGTCGCGGCATGGGCGCGGTGGCGTGGGGCACCCTCGGCATGGTGTGCCTGCAGGGCGGGCTGGGCGCGGTCACCGTCGCCTACAAGCTGCCGTGGTTCGTCTCGACCGGGCACCTGCTGCTCGGGTTCAGCTACTTCGCGACGCTCCTGTGGATCGCCTGGCGCACGCGCCCGGCCCGGCCGGCCGAAGATGACGCCGCGGACGCGCACCGCGCGGAGCTCGGCGACGGCCGCCGGCTGATCCAGCTCGGCGTCGGCGTCGTGTTCGTCCAGCTCCTGCTCGGCGCGCTCGTCCGCCACAGCGAGGCGACGCTGGCGTGCATCGGCATGCCGGACTGCCACGCCGGCGACTACTTCCCGGCGTCGTGGGTCCAGCGCATCCACATGATCCACCGCGGCTTCGGCATCGTCGTCGGCGTGACGACCATCGCCCTGGCCCTGCTGGTGATGCGGCGCGCGCGGTCGTGGGGCCGGCTGCGCGCCGTGATGCTCGCGGCGATCGCCACCGTCGTCGCGCAGATCGTCCTGGGCATCTACGTCGTGCTGACGTTCCGCAGCGTCCCCGTCGCGGTGGCGCACTTCGCGGGCGCCGCGACCCTGTGGGGCCTGTGGGCCTACGCCTGGTTCTCCACCGGCGCGCGCGCCCGCGCGGCCGGCGCCGGCGCCGACCCCCAGCTGCTCGCGCCGGTGCGCGGCGTCCACGCGGTCCCATGAGAGAGGCCGCGCTCCCCCGCACCGCGCGCGAGGCCGGCGACGAGGTCGGCCGCGGCTCGCTCGCCGACGTCGTCGCGCTGGTCAAGCCGCGCATCATGGTCATGGCGCTGCTCACCGCCGCCGGCGGGTTGAGCCTGGCGCCCGGCGAGCCCGCGCTCGGGCTGTGGCTGACGCTGATGGTCGGCACCGCGTTCCTCGTCGGCGCCGCCAACACGCTCAACATGTACCTCGAGCGCGACGTCGACTGCCTGATGGCGCGCACGCGCAACCGCCCGCTGCCGCAGCGCCGGCTGCCGGACCAGGTCGCGCTGACGTTCGGCGTCGTCCAGGCGCTGATCGCCGTCCCGGTCCTCACCTTCGGGATCACCGGCAGCCCGTTCGCCGGCCCGCTGACCGGACTGCTCGGCGTCGTCGCGCTGATCAGCTACGTCGGCCTGTACACGCCGCTCAAGCAGCGCAGCTGGCTGGCGACGTGGGTCGGCGCGCTGCCCGGCGCGATGCCCGCGCTGATGGGCTGGACCGCGGCGACGGGGCGGATCGACGCCGGCGGCCTCGCGGTGTTCGCGCTGCTGTTCATCTGGCAGATCCCCCACTTCCACGCGATCGCGCTGTTCCGCCACCGCGAGTACGAGCGCGCCGGCCTCAAGACGCTCGTCGGCGTCCACGGCCCCGAGGCCGCCCACCGCGAGATCGTCGTCTACTCGATCGTCCAGGTCGCGATCAGCGTGCTGCCGTGGGCGCTCGGCGTCGCCGGTGAGGTCTACCTGGTCATCGCGCTCGCGCTCGGCGCGGCGTTCCTCGTCGCGGTCCAGCGCGGGCTGTCGCGCGGCGCCGGCGCTGCCTGGGCGAAGCGGCTGTTCCTGCTATCCATCGTCTACCTGCCGGTGGTCTTCACCGCGCTGGTCCTCGATGGAAGCCGCTGATGTCCACCGCTGAACCGACGTCCCCGCCCGACCTCGCCGGTCGCCCGTTCTTCGGCAAGCCGTACGCGTGGCTCGCGTTCGCGCTCGCCCTCACCGCCGTCCCGCTCGTCGGCTACATGGTCCGCGCCGACCTGCCGTGGGACCGCATGCACCCGGCGATCAACGCGATGCTCAACGGCACGAGCACCGTGTTCCTGCTCGTCGGCTGGCTGGCGATCCGCCGCCGCGACGTCGCGTTCCACCGCGCGTGCCTGGTGTCCGCGTTCGGCGCCTCGACGCTGTTCCTCGCGTCGTACCTCGCCCGCTTCGCGCTCAGCGGGACGCACCGCTACCCCGGCGACGGCTGGGACAAGACGCTGTACCTCGTCATCCTGTTCAGCCACATGGTGCTCGCGGTCGTCGTGCTGCCGATGATCCTGCGCGCGCTATGGATGGGCTACCGCGGCCGGTGGGCGGACCACCGCAAGATCGCCCGCTGGGCGTGGCCGCTGTGGATGTACGTCTCGGTGACGGGCGTGGCGGTGTACGTGCTGCTCTACCACGTCGGCCCGGCGCTCTCCTGAGCGTTGCTTCAGTGATCCTGGTGGTCGGGCAGCGCGACCACGTCCGCCGGTGACGGCGCCGCGCCCTCGGGCGGCGCCTTGCGCAGGTCCTGATAGCCGCGCGTGCCCGCCGCGAGCAGCAGGCCGATCCACCGCGTCCGCGGGTGGTAGTCGAGCGCGATCCGCACCGACACGGTGAGCGGCACGGACAGGAGGGCCCCGACCGGCCCGAGCACCCAGCCCCAGATCAACAGCGAGATCATCAGGACCAGCGGCGACAGGCCCATCGCGCGCCCCATCAGCTTCGGCTCGAGCACGTTGTCGACGAGGACGTTGACCGCGACGTAGCCCGACACGATCCCGAGCGCGCCGCCGGGGCCGAGCTCGAGCAGCCCGAACAGCACCGGCGGGATCGCCGCGATCAGGCTGCCGATCACCGGGACGAAGTTGAGCGCGAACGCCAGCACACCCCACAGCACCGGGTTCGACACGCCCCAGATCCAGCACCACAGCCCGAGGAGCACGCCGTTGGCCAGCGACAGCGTGAACTTCACCCGCAGGTAGCGCTGGACCTCGTCGAGCGCCGACATCGTCCGTCCCACCGCGTCACCGTCGCCGAGGATCAGCTTGAGCTTGCGCTTGAGCAGGTCCGCCTCGAGCTGGATGAACACGGTCAGGAACAGGACGTTGAGCAGGTCGCCGAGGATGCCGCTGGCAATGATCACCGCGTCGGTGACCAGCCGCGACGCCGTCGCGCCCGCGTCGACGCTGTCCGACGTCGGCGCGAGCTTCTCCAGCCCGCGCGACTTCAGCCACGCCTGGACGTCCTTCCACGCCCCGTCGAGCTGCTCGGCGTAGGTCGGCGCGGCGGCGGCGAGGTCGCGCGCCGCCAGCACCACGAGCGTGCCGATCGCGACGATCGCGCCGATCACGCACACGACGGACAGGATCACCGCCACGACCGGCGGCAGCCCGCGCTTGGCCAGCCGGTCGGAGATCGGCTGGAACGCCACCGCGATCGTGATCGCGAGCAGCAGCGGCACGACGAGCGCCGCCGCCGCCTTCAGGGCGGCGAGGAGGATGACGATCCCGACGGCGACGGCCAGCGTCCGCACGTCGGGAACGTAGCATCACGTCGCGCGGGGGCGTTCGCCCCGCACGCGGATCAGTCGTAGTACTCGGCGCCGAGGTGGGTGATCAGCTCGTCACCCTTGGTGTAGCGGAGCGTGTTCTTCAGCTTCATCAGCTGGATGAACAGGTCGTGCTCCGGGTACAGCCCCTCCTGCGTCATCGGGCTCTTCCAGTAGAAGGAGAGCCACTCCTGCACGCCGGCCATCCCCGCGCGCGACGCGAAGTCCATGAACAGCGCCAGATCGAGGACGATCGGCGCGGCCAGGATCGAGTCGCGGCAAAGGAAGTTGACCTTGATCTGCATCGGGTAGCCGAGCCAACCGACGATGTCGATGTTGTCCCAGCCTTCCTTGTTGTCCCCGCGGGGCGGGTAGTAGTTGATGCGGACGACGTGGTCGATGTGCCCGTAGAGGTCCGGGTACAGGTGCGGCTGCAGGATGTGGTCGAGGACACCGAGCTTGGTGACCTCCTTGCTCTTGAACGACTCGGGGTCGTCGAGCACCTCGCCGTCCCGGTTGCCCAGGATGTTGGTCGAGTACCAGCCCTGCAGGCCGAGCAGGCGCGCCTTGAAGCCGGGCGCCAGGATCGTCTTCATCAGCGTCTGGCCGGTCTTGAAGTCCTTGCCCGAGATGGGCACCTGGTTCTTCCGCGCCAGCTCGATCGCCGCGGGGAAGTCGACCGCCAGGTTCGGCGCGCCGTTGGCGTACGGGACGCCGAGCTTGAGGCACGCGTAGGCGTAGATCTGCGACGGCGCGATGTCGTCGGAGGAGTTGCGCAGGCCCTCCTCGAACTTGGCCAGCGTCGAGTGGGTCTCGGTCGGCTTGCGGTAGACCTCGGTCGAGCCGCACCACACCGCGACGAGGCGGTCGCAGTTGTTGGTCGCCTTGAACTTCTTGATGTCCTCCATGACCTGCTCGGCGAGGTCCATCTTGGAGGTGCCCTTCTTGACGTTGGGCCCGTTGAGCTTCTTGACCCAGGTCTGCTCGAAGACGGCCGGCATCGGCTTGATCGCCTCGAGCTCGTCCTTCATCTGATCGAGCAGGCGCGTGTCGAGCACGCCGGCGCGGACGGCCGCGGCGTAGGCGTCATCGTGGAAGATGTCCCAGCCGCCGAACGCGACGTTGTCGATCGGCGCGATCGACACGTAGTCCTTCAGCATCGGCGACGTCGCGTCGGTGCGCTTGCCCAGCCGGATCGTGCCCATCTGCGTGAGCGAGCCGATCGGCTTGGCGAGACCTCGTCGCACGGCGATCACACCGGCGATGAAGGTGGTTGCGACCGCACCCATGCCGGGGAGAAGGATCCCCAGCTTGCCGGTCGCGGGCTTGACGTCGACGCCTTTCTTGAGAGCCATAGCTGCGATCCTCTTGCAACAGCGAAGCCGGGACCTTGCCCCAAGACCCCACGCCCGCGCAAGCGAAACCCCGGCGGTTTGGCCCTCCAGCCGGCGCGCGTTTCGTCGCGAGGTGTCGAGGATTCGACACCGCCGGGCAAGGTCTGTCAGCGGCTCCAGGTCAGCGCGGCCGGCAGGTAGAGCTGGTAGCCGCCGAAGATCTCGAACCCCGAGTCCTGCACGTAGCGCATCTTGATCGCGAACGGCCCGGCGCCGGCCGAGAGCTGGCCGCCGGCGTCGACGCCCCGCTCCGACCCGTCGCCGACCGCGCCGGGCGTCGGGTAGATCACGAGGCCGCCGCTGACGTTCAGCATGTAGAACCAGTGGCGGGTCGCCTCGAGGGTGATCGGGCCCATCACGGTCGGGGTGCCGGCCTCCTCGGGGAACGAGGTGTCGGAGAACCCGAACTGGGCGATGCCCCAGCCGAGCGTCGCGCCCCACCCGTCGCGCGGGAAGCCGAGCGCGCCCTTGCCGCCGCTGTCGGCCGACTCGCCGAACGCGACGTGGACCTTCACGCCGAGCTCGAGCGAGCCCTCGCGGTTGCCGTCGCCGTACATCCGGCCGATGCCAGGCATGACCGAGAGCCCGGGCGCGATCCCGAGCTGGTTCACGCCGGGATCCTCCGGGATGTCCTGCTGCGGGTCCATCGTCAGCCGCGCCGGTGGCACCTGGATGTCGAGCTTGCCCGGGGCGTTTCGCAGCGAGTGGCGCTTGAGCCCGGGGCAGCCGGCCAGCGCCACGATCGCCGCGGCCAGCAGCGCGCGCCTCATCGCCACGGCCCCTCGAACGCCTGGAACACCGGCCACGTGAACACCTCCGTGCCGTCCGGAAACCGGACCTCGAGCTCGAGCCGGCCGCGCCGGACGCCGGCGTTCCACACCGCGTCGCCGTCGAACGGCACCGGGAGCCACAGGTAGTGCAGCGAGCGCCCGCGCATCGCGGGCAGCGCCGGCGGCGTCGCCGCGGCGCGCGCGCCGTCGTCGAACACGAGCTCGGCCCGCGTCACCGTGCCCGGGCAGTCGTGGCGCGACCGGACCTCGAGCACCGCGCCGAGCCCGGCCTTGCCGCTGCGCTTCACCACGCTCCGCATCCCGAGGCACCGCCGCCACTGGATCTCGGCCGGATCGTTCACGCCGACGACCCATCGGGGGTACTGGCGCGGGTGCATGCGATCGACGCACCCGGCGCCGACCGTGACGACGGCGACGGCGAGCGCGAGCAGGGCGATCCGGGCGAGCACGGCTGCGTCAACGCGGCGCGTGCGCACCGCTTACACCCGCCCCGCGGCGCCGGCGGCGCGGCGCTCGGCGAACACCGGCGCGATCGCGCGCGGGTCGTCCGTCATGATGCCGTCGGCGCCGAGGTCGAGCAGGCGGCGGGCCTCGGCCGGGTCGTTGATCGTCCAGTAGTCGACCCGCAGGCCGAGCTCGTGGCACTTGGCGAGGAACGCGGGGCGGGTCAGCGACAGCGGGCCGACCGCGGTCGGGACCTGCGCGCAGGTGCCGGTCAGCGGCGTCCTGCCGAACAGCCCGCGCGGCGTCGCGAGCAGCGCCGCGACCTCGGGCTGCGACAGCGCGGTGTCGCCGTCGTAGCCGCGGCGTCGCACCGCCCACAGCGTGCGGAAGCGGAAGCTCGCGAGCACGACGCGGTGCTCGGCGCGGCGGCGCCGGATCAGCGCGAGCATCGGCTTGACCAGCGATGGCTCGGCCTGCTTGAGGTCGACGTTGAGCACGACCTCGGGCAGCTCGGCCAGGACCTCCTCGAACGTCGGGACGCGGAAGCCCTGGCCGACGAACGGGCGCGTCCCGTCGGGCGCGACGAACCCGCGGCCGAGGTCGAACCGGCGCGCCTCGTCGAGGTCGATGTCGCGCCACGCCGCCGGGATGCCGCCCATCCGCTCGGCCGTCGGGTCGTGCGAGACGACGACGTGGCCGTCCCGCGTCATGTGGACGTCGAGCTCGAGCGCGTCGACGCCCGGGATCTCGAGCGCGCGCGCGAACGACGGCAGCGTGTTCTCGGGCAGCTCGGCGGAGGCGCCGCGGTGCGCGTAGAGGCGGAGCGAGCGATCGACCACGACCGGCATCTTACGCCGACGGCGCGTATGATTCGCGCATGGTGCCCGTCCGCCTCGCCGCCGCCGCGTTCCTCGTCTGCGTCGCCGCGCCCGCCGCCGTCGCCGGGCCCGTCGGGTTCGCCTCCGGCGGGCCGGCGGGGGAGCGTGACGCGGTGATCGCCTCGCTCGAGCAGGCGCGCACGCTGATGACGGTGTGCTGGCGCAAGCCGGCGCCGGCGACGGTGAAGATCGAGCTCGCCGTCGACGCGGCGGGCGAGGTGACGAAGGCCGTGGCCAAGACCAAGGGCGCCGCGGCGCAGTGCGCGGCCGGGATCCTCGCGGTGTCGACGCTGCCCGCGACGGGCAAGAAGTGGAAGGGCGTCGTCGAGCTCAAGCCGGCGGCGCCGGGCCAGGCCGCCGACGCGCGCGCGATCCACGACCAGCTCGCGACGAAGCACCAGGCCGCGCTGTTCGCGTGCCAGGACGCCGACGCCGCGTTCGCCGGCAAGGTGATGCTGAAGCTGACGGTCCAGCAGGACGGCGCCGTGTCCGCGGCGTCGGCGAGCGGCGACGGCCCGAGCAAGCCGGTCGGCAAGTGCCTCGAGAAGGTGGCGCGCGGGCTGACGTTCGACCCGCTGTCGTCGACGAGCGTGACCTACGAGCTCGGGCTGACGTTCGCCGGCGGTGGCAAGGGTGGTGGCGGGGCGGGCAAGGGCGGCGGCGGCGACGGCGTCGAGCTCGACGCCGCGCTCCAGCCGAGCCGCAAGGGCCCGATCGACGCCGACGCCGCGGCCGAGGTGATCCGCGGCGGCCACGCCGGGCTGGTCAAGTGCGCCAGGAAGCACAAGCCGGAGGGCGTCGTCACGATCCGCGTCGAGGTCGGCGCCGACGGCGCGACGAAGAGCGTCAAGGTGAAGTCGTCGGCGATCAACGACGCCAAGGCCGAGCAGTGCGTCGTCGACGTGTTCCGCGCGATGAAGTTCCCGAAGTCGAGCGGCGACTCGGTCATCCTCTACCCGGTCGGCTTCTCCGGCGCCAAGGTCCGCGTCGGCAGCTGAGCCGCCTCCGTCTCCCCGCTCATCCTGAGCAGGCCCGAGCGCAAGCGAGGGCCGTGTCGAAGGACGTCTCCGCCTCCGCCTCCGCCTCCGCCTCCGCCTCCGCCTCCGCCTCCGCCTCCGTCTCCGTCTCCGTCCCCGCCTCCGTCCCCGTCTCCGCCTCCGCCTCCGTCTCCATCTCCGTCTCCGTCTCCGTCTCCGTCTCCGCCTCCGTCTCCGTCTCCGTCTCCGCCTCCGCCTCCGCCTCCGTCTCACGACGTCGTGCACCTGTCCGCTCGCAGCGAGAGACGGGGCCGAAGTTCCGCTCGTCCTGAGCCTCTCACCGACGTCGTCGGAAATTGCCGTCAGACGAACAGCCATGTTCCGCTCACCCTGAGCTGCGCCGAGCGCCAGCGAGGCGCTGGTCGAAGGGTGTTGACAGTCCTTC
>WYBA01000180.1 GCA_011526095.1 Myxococcales bacterium
ACGGAGACGGAGACGGAGACGGAGACGGAGACGGAGACGGAGACGGAGACGGAGACGGAGACGGAGACGGAGACGGAGACGGAGACGGAGACGGAGACGGAGACGGAGACGGAGACGGAGACGGGCACGGGCACGGGCACGGGCACGGGCACGGGCACGGGGGGGTGGAAGATCCCGGCCGCGAACCATCCGGTCATCGCGCCTCCACCTGCACTACAGTCGCCGCGTGGCTCTCCTCGACGACGCTGCCCGCGCGCGCGCCGACCAGCGGCTCGATCGCTGGCGGCGCTCGCTCCTCGACCTCACGCTGCGCAACCGGCTGCTCGACGCGCGGCCGGGGCGCCGCTGCGTGCCGCTCGCCGGCGTCGACGCCGGTGCGCTCGCCGCCGCGCTCGACGGTGGCGCCGAGCTGACGCTCGAGCCGTGGCAGCCACCCGCGGCACCCGCGGCGCCCGCGGCGCCCCCGCCGCTCGACGCCACCGGCCTGGCCGCCGACGCGCTCGCGCGCCGCCGGCTGCTCGTCGAGCTACCCGCGGTCGAGCTCGACCGCTGCCTCGTCACGATGGCGCGCGCCGCGCGCGAGAGCCTGCAGGAGGGCGGGGCGCGGTCGCTGTTCGTCGGGCTCGGCGCGCTGCGCTGGCGCGAGCCGGGCCTCGACGCCACCGCGCCGCCGCACGAGGCGCCGCTGGTGCTGCTGCCGGTCGAGCTGCGCCGCGCCGGCGCCGGCGACCGCTACCGCCTGGTCGCCGTCGACGACGAGGACGCGCGGGTCAACGAGACGCTGATCGAGAAGCTGCGCGCGGAGCTCGGCGCGGCGCTGCGCGTGCCCGACGACGTCGTCATGGGCGACGACGGCGAGCTGGCGCTCGCGCCGGTGCTCGAGGCGTTCGCGGCGGCGTGCGCCGACCGGCCGGGCTGGGAGGTCGTGCCCTCGGCGCGGCTCGGCGTGTTCTCGTTCACCAAGGCGACGATGTGGGCCGATCTGGCGGCGCGCGCCGACGCGCTGCTCGACGCGCCGCTGGTCCGGCACCTCGCGGCGAGCGCCGGCGAGGCGTTCCCCGACGCCGCGCCCGCGCCCGCACCCGCCGACGTCGACCCGCTGCCGTCGGAGTCGTTCTGCCCGCTCGACGCCGACGCCACGCAGCTCGCCGCGGTGCGCGCCGCCGAGTCCGGGCGCACGTTCGTGCTGCAGGGCCCGCCGGGCACCGGCAAGTCGCAGACGATCTCGAACCTGATCGCGCAGTGCCTGGCGCGCGGCCAGACGGTGCTGTTCGTCGCCGAGAAGACCGCCGCGCTCGACGTCGTCCACCGCCGGCTCACCGCCGCGGGGCTGGGCGACTTCTGCCTGCCGCTGCACTCGCACCGCGCGCACAAGCGCACCGTCGTCGAGGATCTCGGGCGCGTGCTCGAGCGGTCGTGGCGGCCTGGCCTCGGCGCCAAGGGCGACGACGACCGGCTGCTGGCGGCGCGCCGCGCGCTCGACGCCTACGTCGCGGCGCTCCACGACCCGACGCCGCTGGGGATCACGGTCCACCAGGCGCTGTGCCGGCTGATCACGCTGCGCGACGCGCCGCGGCTCGATCCCGCCGCGGCCGGCGACGCGGTCGCGCTCGCCGGCGGCGCCGCCGACGCGGCGTGGCTCGACGCGCGCCGCGACGCGCTCGGCCGCTACGAGGTCGCCCACGCCGAGGCGCTCGCCGACGTCGGCGACGCGATCACGGCGCACCCGTGGCGCGACGCCACCCTCGACGCGTGGGGGCTGGCGACGGCGGACGCGGTCACCGGCGCGCTCGACGAGCTGCACGCCGCGCTCGGCGCGCTCGACGAGGCGCTCGCGGCCGCGGTCGGCGCGGTCCCGGGGCTGGCGCCGACGCGGCTGCCGCAGCTGCGCGCGCTCGGCGCGCTCGCGAAGGTGGCCGCGTCCTCGGTCCGGCCGGGGGCCGAGCTGGTCGCCGCCGCGCCGACCCAGGCCGACGCCGAGGCCGCGGCGATCGCGGAGAAGATCGCCATGGTCAAGGCCGGCGCCGGCGCGGCGCTCGAGCCGCGCGCGGTGCCGCGCGATCCGCGGACCTGGCTGGTCGTCGCGCGCCACCGTCGCAAGCTGCGCGCCGCGGTCGACGCGCGGTGGCGCGACGCGCTGCTCGATCCGGCCGAGGTGCCCGAGGCCGAGCTCGCCGAGCTGGCGGCGCGGTTCCGCCGGTGGTCGCGGCGGTTCGCGCTGTGGCGGTGGCTGGCGCTGCGCGGCGCGCGCGGGCGGGTTCGCGCGTGGTGCGACGGCGCGCTGCCGCGCGACGCCCAGGTCGCCGACGACCTCGACGCCGCGCTGAGCGTGCGACGGTGCGCGCGGCTGCTCGACGAGGCGCGGCCGGCGGCGCGGCGGTGGCTCGGCGCGCTCGCGCCGGCGGATCCGTCGCGCGCCGACGACGGCGCGGACCTCGACGCGGTCGACACGGCGCTGGCGTGGTCGGGCGAGCTGCGCGCGGCGTTCGACGCCGTGGTCGACGCGATCGCTGGCGGGCCCGAGGCGCGCGAGGCGGCGTGGCGATCGCTGGTGGCCTCGGTCGCGTACAGCCCCACCGGGGGGCCGGAGGCGCCATGGCCGGTCGTCCAGGCCGCGATCGACCGGTTCGTCGCCGCGGTCGACCGGCTCAGGGCCGACGCCGGCGTCGACGCCGCGGCGCGCGGCGGCGGCGATCTCGTCGCGTGGCTGCGCGCGCGCTACGGCGGGTGGCGCGGCGCGGTCGGCGCGCTGCGCGGCTGGACCGGCTACGTCCGCGCCCGCGCCGAGCTCGAGCGGCTCGGCCTCGGCGCCGCGGTCGCGGCGTGCGAGCGCGGCGCGGTGCCGGCGGCGCAGCTCGCCGAGGCGTGGGAGCGCGCGGTGCTGCTGACGTGGACCGACGCGCGGATCGCCGCGTCCGACGCCCTGCGCACGTTCCACGGCCCCACCCACCACGCGCGCGTCGGCGAGTTCGTCGAGCTCGATCGCGGCCACCTGGCGACGGCGCGCGCCCGGCTGCTGGTCCGCCTCGCCGAGCGCGTGCCCAAGATCGCCCCGGGCAGCGGGCGCGACGACACCGCCGACGCCGGCGAGGTCGGGATCCTGCTGCACGAGGTCAAGAAGCAGCGCCGCCACAAGCCGCTGCGCACGCTGTTCGCGCAGATCCCGGAGCTGCTGTCGCGGCTCAAGCCGTGCCTGCTGATGAGCCCGCTGTCGGTCGCGCAGTACCTCGACCCGGCGGCGCGGCCCGCGCTGCAGTTCGACGTCGTCGTGTTCGACGAGGCGTCGCAGATCCCGACGGCCGACGCGATCGGCGCGCTCGCGCGTGGTCGCACCGCGGTGATCGTCGGCGACTCGCGGCAGCTCCCGCCGACCCGGTTCTTCGACCCCGGCGCCGGCGCCGCCGCCGAGGCCGCGCCCGGCGGCGATGATGACGACGAGGGCTACGAGGAGCTCGAGAGCGTGCTCGACGAGTGCGTCGCGGCGCGGCTGCCGGAGCTGCGCCTGGGCTGGCACTACCGCAGCCGCCACGAGGACCTGATCGCGTTCTCCAACCGCCGCTACTACGGCGGCGCGCTCGACGTGTTCCCGGCGGCGGCGGCGCGGGTGCCGGACCTCGGCGTCGCGTGGCGCAAGGTCGACGGCGTCTACGATCGCGGCGAGTCGCGCACCAACCGGATCGAGGCCGAGGCCGTCGTCGCCGAGGTGGTGCGGCGGCTGGAGGATCCGGCACAGCAGGCGCGCTCGCTCGCGGTCGTGACGTTCAGCCGCGCCCAGCAGACGCTGATCGAGGACCTGCTCGACGAGGCGCGGCGCGAGCGTCCCGCGATCGAGCGGTGGTTCGGCGACGAGGTCGCCGAGCCGGTGCTGGTCAAGAACCTCGAGACGATCCAGGGCGACGAGCGCGACGTCGTGCTGTTCTCGATCGGCTACGGCCCGGACGCGGCGGGCAAGGTGACGATGAACTTCGGGCCGCTGGGCAAGGACGGCGGCGAGCGCCGGCTCAACGTCGCGGTGACGCGGGCGCGCGAGCAGCTCGTCGTGTTCAGCTCGCTGGATCCCGAACAGATCGATCCCGACGCGGCCGCGGTGGGCGTGCGCCACCTCGGCGAGCTGCTCGCCTACGTCAAGGCGGGAGGCGGCGCGTCGGCCGCGGCCGCGGCCGCGGCGTTCGGCTCGCCGCTGGTCGCCGCGGTGGCCGAGGCGCTCACCGCGCGCGGCTGGATCGTGCGGCCCGCGATCGGGTGCGCCGGCTACAAGATCGACCTCGCCGTCGTCGACCCGGACGATCCGGGCCGCTACGTCCTGGGGATCGAGTGCGACGGCGAGGCCTACGCCTCGGCGCGCGCCGCGAGGGATCGCGACCGGCTGCGCGCGCAGGTGCTCGCCGGCCTCGGCTGGCGCCTGCACCGGGTGTGGGCGCTCGACTGGCTGCACGAGCCGGACAAGGAGGCGCAGCGCGCCCACAGCGCGGTGATCGCCGCGATCGCGGCGGCGCGCCAGGCGCGACGCCCGACGACCCTGCCGCCGCGCGCGGCGCGCGCGAGCCAGCCGCCGCGGACGTCGTCGGGGGTGGTCGCGGCGGCCGCGGCGGGGACCGTGTCGGGCGGGGCGTCGGGTGCGGTCGCCGCGTCGTCGGGCGCGATCACGGTGCCGGTGTCGGCGCCGGTCCCGGTGCCGATCGCCGCGACGGCCTCGGCGGCCGGCTCGCCCGCGGCCGGGACGCTGTCGCCGCCGCACGGCGTCGGGCTGCCGCTGATCCTGCAGTACCGCGCCGCCGCCGTGCCGACGGGGCGCCGCCGCCCCGACGACCTGCTCGAGCCGCGGTTCGAGGCGGAGCTGACGCGCTTGATCGACCAGATCCTCGACGCCGAGGCGCCCGTGCACCTCGATCGGATGGCGCGGCGCATTGGCATGTACTTCGGCATCGCGCGGCTGTCGCCGAAGGTGGTCGAGCGCGTGCGGGCGATCGCGGCGGCGCGCGCGCGCCTCGGCGACGCCAGCGATCCGGACGTCGTGTGGCGCGCCGATCAGGACGCCGCCGCGCTGCCGCCGGTGCGCGCCGGCGACGACGCGCCCGAGAACAAGCGCGACGCCGACGAGATCCCGCTGGCCGAGGTCGCCGCCGCGGCGGCCCTGGTGCTCGCGCGCAACGTCGGGCTGCCCGTCACCGACCTGGTCAAGGAGAGCGCGAAGCTGCTCGGCTTCTCGCGCCTCGGCGACAAGGTCCAGGCGCGGATGCGCGCCGGCATCGACGTCCTCGCCGCCCGCGGCGGCTGCAAGCTCGACGGCGCGCGCGCCTCGCTGCCGTGACGGCGCGCGATCGCGCCGTGACCGCGTGGTGACCGCGCCGTGATCGTCCGCGCGCCGGCTGGCAACGTCGGGCCCGGACGGGCAGCGGCGGGGTAGGGCGCCGCAACGGCGGGCGCCCGGTGGTGTGTCGAAGGCACGTACGCCGACCACTTCGACTTCACCGTGCCGCTCTACCGGGAGCTCGACGACGTCCTGCCCGCGCCGCTGTGCGCGGCGGTGATCGCGCGCACCGAGGCCGGGCCGTGGCTGCCCGCGACCGTCAACGCCGCCGCCGGCCGGGTCGTCGATCGCCGGGTGCGCGACGCCGACACCGCCGTGCTCGACGACGACGCGGTGACGGCGCGGCTGTGGGCGAGCGTCGCGGCCCGCGTCCCGCCGACGATGACCGCGCTGCGCGACGGCCGGCGCGAGCGCGTCGCCGCGGTCGGGCTCCACCGGCCGCCACGCGTCTACCGCTACCGCGTCGGCCAGCGGTTCGGCCCTCACCACGATCAGTCGTATGCGGGTCCCGGCGGTGCGCGCAGCCTGCTGACGTTGCTCGTCTACCTCGACGACGGGTGCGACGGCGGCGAGACCGAGCTGCTCGAGCCCGGCGTGGTGGTCACACCGCGCGCCGGCGCCGCGCTGTGGTTCCAGCACATGCTGCTGCACGCGGGGCGGCCCGTGCGCGTCGGCGTGAAGCACGTGCTGCGCACGGACGTGCTCTACGCGCCCGAGTCCGCGTGAGCGGGGCGTCTCCGGGGAGCCCAAAACTCGGTCTTCGACGCCGTCTCCGTCTCCGTCTCCGTCTCCGTCTCCGTCTCCGTCTCCGTCTCCGTCTCCGTCTCCGTCTCCGTCTCCCCCGCTCATTCTCAGAGGGTCGAGCAGAATCGTCAGGGGACAGCGATCCTTCCGCGATGGAGATGTTCCAGTTGACGGTGTCGTCTGGGCCGCGCCGAGGACCGCGGACGCGCGAGACGGCGGCGGCGTGGCGGTGCCAGGCGCCGTGGCGTGTCGCGCCCCATACGACCGTCCGGGACACCGCGAACACCGGCGCCGGGCCAAGTAGGGGCCCGGTGCCTCGGCCCTTCCGCGATCGCCGCGGAGGGTCCGATAACCGGACAGTGGGGTGGAGGGTCGGTCGATTCTCGCGCGCGCATGCACTTTGTGCTTGACGGGGCAAGCGGCGACGCGCGTGTGCCTCGTCGAGGATCGGCGCGAGATCGCGCGCCAGACGCGACTTGCTGCGCGTGGTGCGGCGAAGCGAGGCGCGATCCGGAAATCGCGGTCGCGGGTGCGTTTCCGGGCTCCTGGCGCAAACCGTGACGTCGAAAATGTCGTGATAGAGGTGAAGCTCACCGACGAGGAGTGGGCCGTGTTCGAAGGTTCGAGCGTCCACGTGGACGCACACGAGGTGGTGAGTGGCATCGAGCGTGAGCAGGGCGACCGCGCGGATGGCCATGACTGGCGATCGGTCGACCGCCAGCTCCGGTCGCTCGCGCAGCGCCGCGCGGCGCTCGACGTCGAGGAGGCGCGGCTGCTGTTGCTCGCGCGCAGGCTCGACGTCCACGTCCCGCTCGGCTACGGCACGTTCGTCGAGTACGTCGAGCGCGTGC
>WYBA01000181.1 GCA_011526095.1 Myxococcales bacterium
AAGATGACTGCGTCGACGAAGAGCCGGTCACCGAGTGTCGACTTGCGCCCCTGCGACCGCCGCGGGAGCAGCGGTTGAAGTCGGGCCCACTGGCCGTCGGTCAAGGCGTGCCGGTGCATGGAGATCTAGTTCCCGCCGACCGAATTAGGGACAGCCCCTAGGGCGCCGATGTCGATGGCCGCGACCGCCGCGCTGCGCTTCGAGCCCGACCCGGCGCTCAGCCCCGGGCAGCGGTTCGCGCTCGCGGTCGGCGCGCTCGACAGCCGGCGCTCGGGGCTGAGCCACCACTGGTTGCACGGGCTGCCGCCGGGCGCCGGCGGCCGGCCGTGGACGCGGACGGTGCTGTGGGATCTCGACGTGGCGGGGCCCGCGGAGCTCACCCGCCGGCTGGCGGAGATCGAGCGCGAGGCCCGGGAGAAGCAGCCACTCGCCCACGTCATCTCGCGCACGGTGTGGCTCGCGCAGCTCGGCGCGAGCGCCGGCTACCTGCCCGATGGCGAGGCGTGGACGTGGGTGGTGCGCGCCGCGCGGCTCGCCCACGCGACGTTCGGCTCGTGGGGCCACTTCGCCCGCTCGCTGATCGACGAGCGCGCTCGCAGCGCCCAGTGGCGCGACCTCGCCGGCGACAACGCCGCGCTCGCCGAGCAGCTCCTCGATCCGCAGCGCGCCCACAGCCCGTGGGTGCAGCACCCGTGGCCCGAGGTCCTGCGGCTCCATCCGCCGCAGCTACCGGACGTGCTGCCGCCGCGCGCGCCGACGTACACGCCGCTGCAGCGGTTCGCGCTCGCGCTCGGCGCGCCGCTCGTGCCGGCGTTCGGGGGCGAGCTGGACTGGCTCGAGCTGGGCGCCCCGGGCGACGGCGTGCCGGCGGTCGCGCAGGGCCGGCTCGCCGCGGACTGGTTCGTGACCGCGCGGGACGACGTGGCGCAGGTGCTCGAGAACCTCGCGACGCGCGGGCTCCGCGGGACCTACCGGGAGATCTCGACGTGGTTGCTCGAGGCGGCGGCGCGGGAGCGCCGCCCGGCGCACGCGGTCGCGGAGGACCTGGCACCCGAGCGACAGTGGATGGGGCGGCTGGTCGCGCGGCACCTCGCGGCGCACCCGACGATCCCGGCGTTCGACCTCGCGCGCGTCATCCACGTCGCGAGGATGGCGGCGGCGTGCGGGCTGCTCGAGCCGCACGAGGCGTGGCGGTGGCTCGAGGACACGGCGCGCGTCGCGGCGCGCGCGTTCGACGACTGGGATGGGTACGCGCGCAACTACGCGGTGGGCTGGGCGCTCAAGGTGCACGAGGACCTCGCCCTGGGAGGGCTCGATCGCTCCGGGCAGTGGCTGACGACGTCGCCGGCGAGCCCGTGGAAGCGGGTCGCTTGGGGGGACGGCGCGTGACGCCGCCCGCGCTCTCGCCGCGGCGGCGGTTCGCGCTCGCGCTGACGGCCGCGTCGGAGCTCGGCGCCATGCACAGCGTCGACTGGTTGATCGGCGGGCCCCCAGGGGGCGGGTGGGAGGCGTTCGCGCACCGGATGCTGGTCGCCGAGGGGCTGGACCATCCACAGGCGCTGCTCGCGGAGCTGCGCTGGCTCGAGTCGACCGGCCACCGCGCGTCGGGCAGCACCGCGGCCTACGACCGGACGCTGCTCATCGGCGACGTCCGGTTCGGCGCCGCGGTGGGCTGGCTCGACGAGGCGACGGCGTGGCAGTGGATCGATCGTCAGGCCGACGCGCTGACGACGCGCTACCGCGGGTGGCAGCCGTTCGCGATCGACTACGTCGAGGGGCGCGAGGCGCGGTGGAAGCGGGAGCTCGCGCGCGCGCGGTCGTACCTCGTCGAGACGTTCGAGAACCCGCGCTCGCTGTGGAACCGCATCCCGTGGGGCGGCGTGACCGCATCGCGCGACCACGTCGACGACCTGCTGCCGCCGCTCGATGGCGAGCACGCGCCGAAGCTCGAGGGAGCGCTCGAGCTCGAGCTCGACCTCGACCGGCGCGGCCCGCGCTGACGCGCCGAGCCGGGCCGGTCAGCGCACGAACCGGTGCGGCGGCGGCGGCAGCCCGAACTCGGCGCGCAGCACCGCGCCGACGTCGCGCGCGACGGCGACGAGCTGGCCGAGCGTGAGCGCGAGCTGCGCCGCGTCGGCGAACCACACGGGCTCGATCACCTGGGCGATCAGCACGTCGTCGCCGTCGAGCACCAGCCGGCACGGGCCGACCGAGCGGTCGTTGGCGGCGGTCGCGAACCGCAGCACCGGCAGCGGCGCCGTCGCCGGCAGCGCGGCGAGCCGGATCGAGAACGACAGCGCGCCGCTGCCGGTCCCGGGCACGAGGTCGACCCACACTTCGGTGTCGCCGGTGTCGAGCCGCCACGTCGCGTCGCCGACGCGGCACGCGCCCGGGTCGAACCCGAGCGCCTCGAGCAGCACGCCGGCGTGCGACGTCGCGCCGAGCTCCTCGGCGCGCTCGCTGACGCCGAGCGGCACGCCGCAGCCGACGCACCATCGGTCGCGCGGCTCGTGGACCCGCGCGCACAGCGGGCAGCGGTAGATCGGTGCGGGCAGCGGCGCCGGCAGGCCGGCGGCGAACGGCGCGAGCAGCGCGGCGACCGCGGCGATTGGCACCGCGAACGCGACGCCCTCGGCGATGCGCGAGCCGAGCGTGTTGACCCCGACGACGCGGCCGCCGGCGTCGAGCAGCGGCCCGCCCGAGTTGCCCGGGTTGATCGCCGCGTCGGTCTGGATGAACCCGCTCGCGAACCCGTGGAGCTTGCGGTCGATCGCCGAGACGATGCCGCCCGTCGCGGACGCCGGCAGCCCGATCGGATCGCCGATCGCCAGCACGCGATCACCGACGCGCAGCGCGCCGGCTGGCGCCAGCGGCAGCGGCGCGGGCGCCTCGGCCAGCGCGACGAGCGCGAGGTCGTGGCCGACGTCGACCGCGAACACCGTCGCGGCGACCTCGTCGCGCCCGGCGACGCGGACGTGCACGGTGCGCGCGTAGCCGACGACGTGGGCGTTGGTGACGACGACGCCGAGCGCGCTGGCGCAGAACCCCGAGCCGGTCGAGGTGCCCGAGCGGATCGAGACGATCGCGGGGCGGGCGCGCGCGAACACGTCGGCGAAGCTGGCGTCGAGCGGCGCGGTCATCGGCTGGCCCTCGCGAGCGTGGCGTGGAGCGCCTCGATCGTCGCGGCGTCGGTCGCGAGCGATCCGTCGTGGATCGCGCGCAGGCGCTCGAGCAGCGGTTCGGTGAGGTCGCAGAACAGGATCAGCTCGGCGAGCGCGCCGAGCAGCAGCGTGCGCCGGTACGTGAGGTTGCGCGTCGTGTCGGCGTGGGCGATCGCGGCGGCGAGCGTCGGCTTCGACGCCGCCGCCGGCTGGCGCGGCCAGGCCAGCGGCCACTGCGCCGAGGTGTGGCCCCGCTCGGCGAGGAGCTGGCGGTAGAGCACGCGCGTCTCCGGCGGCGTCGCGTGGCCGCTGCGCAGCCGCTGGGCGTGGCGCAGCAGCATGCGCGCGCCGTCGAGCTCGACCCCGCCGGCGAGCGCGGCGCGCAGCGCGACGTGGAGCGGGCCCTCGATCGTCCCGAACGAGGTCGCCGCGTCCATCAGGTCCTGCGCCTCGCGCACGACGTCGAGGAACCGCGACATCGCGGTCCCGCCCGTCGCGGTCGCGGTCGCCCCGACGATCGGCGGCGGCAGCGACACGGCGCCGCCGCGCGGCGCCGGGCGGAGCGGCGCGGGGCGGTCGCCGCCGCCGAGCACCAGCAGCTTGCGCGGCTGGCCCAGCGGCGTGAGGTCGTACTCGCCCGCGCGGCGGAGCTGCGGCCCCATCAGGCGGCCGCCGAACTCGAACGCGAACAGGTTGTCGAGCTGGTCGCACGCCAGCGCCAGCTCGCGGATCGCGTGGACCAGGCGCGGCGGCGGCATCGCCTCGATCCGGTGGGTCATCGTCAGCATCAGCACGTCGCCGCGCCGCGCCGGGCGCGCCGCGCCCATCTTGCTCGTCGTCGACAGCGCCGCCCGCAGCAGCGCGACCTCGGTGTCGGGCCGGACCTCGACCACCGGCGCGTCGATCGCGAGCGTGCCGTCATCGCGATCGTGGGTGAGGATCACCACCGCGGACCGCTCCGAGAACACCCAGGTCGACACCGCGCCGCGCTGCTGGGCGAACGGCCGCGTGATCCCGACGGCGGCGAGGCACAGCGGGACGAACCTCGCCCAGTCCTGCTTGCGGAACGCGCGGAACGCGTCGGCCAGCTCGGGGAAGTCCTCCTCGTGGGTCGCCAGCAGGGACGCCGCGTCGACGCGGGAGGCGCCGATCGCCGGACCGCGGTGGACCGGCGCCCCGCACGCCACGCACGCGGCGCCGGTGCCGGTGAGCGACCAGCCGCACTCGTGGCAGCGCGCGGTGGCGGGCGAGGACGACACCCCCCGACGCTAGCCGCGTCGCCACGGGCTGTACAGGCGCCCGCGGTGGCGGAAGGTGGCACGCGCTCGCGCCGCGGCTAAGGTGCGCGCATGCACCGACATCGGCTCCGCGCGCTCGCGTTCCCGTCCCTCTTGCTCGCCGCCGCGGCGGCCTCGGCCGCCTGCGGCAAGGACGAGGCCAAGGCGCCGCCCGCGAAGGCCGAACCGGCGACCGCGGCGAAGGCCGAGCCGGCGACCGCGGCGAAGGCCGAGCCGACGCCGGCCGACCCGGTGCGTGCCGCGATCGACGCCGCCGACCGCACCGCGGATGACCGCGCCCTCGACGCCGGCCGGGAGCCCTACGAGCTGCTCACCTTCCTGAAGGTCGCGCCGGGGATGAAGGTCGCCGAGCTGTTCGCCGGCGGCGGCTACACCGTCGAGCTGCTCGCGCGCGTCGTCGGCCCGACCGGCAAGGTCTACGGCCAGAACAACAAGTGGGTGCTCGAGCGGTTCGCGGAGCAGCCGTGGCGCGAGCGCCTCGCCCGTCCCGCCAACGCCGGCGTCGTGCGCGTCGATCGCGAGCTCGAGGACCCGCTGCCGCCGGAGGCGACGGACCTCGACCTCGTCGTGACCCACCTCGTCTATCACGACTTCGTGTGGCTGAAGACCGACCGCAGCAAGCTCAACGCGGCGGTGTTCCGCGCGCTGCGCTCCGGCGGCGAGTACGTCGTCGTCGATCACTCGGCGGCGGCGGGCGCGGGCTTGACCGTCGCCGAGTCGCTCCACCGGATCGAGCCGGACGTCGTGCGCGCGGAGGTCGAGGCGGCCGGCTTCGTCCTCGATCGCGAGGGTGACTTCCTGCGCCACGCCGAGGACACGCGCGACTGGAGCACCTCGCCGCGCACCGCCGGCGACAAGCGGGGCACGAGCGACCGGTTCGTGCTGGTGTTCCGCAAGCCGTGAGCCCGCGGCGCGCGCGCGCCGAAGAGCGAACGTAGGGGGAGGAAGACGGAGGAGTCGAACCCCAACCAGGCGCGAGCCCGGACGGCCTGTTTTCGAGACAGGGCAGCGCCGCCGCTGCTTCATCTTCCAGATGGGCCCGTACAGGGCCCGGTGTCGTGCATCCGTCCGGCTCGGCGGCGATCTGCCCGAGCGCTGATCGGGGGATCGATCAGCGCTCGAGCTCCGCGTTCCAGTAGCCGTAGCTGGTCAGCCACTCCTTCCAGCTCGCCGGGTCGCCCTTCCGCCACGACACGGTCACCCGGAGGTGATCGGGCAGCTTCTTGGGGCGCGTCGGCGTCGAGCGCAGCCGCATGCCGGCCTGCGCCGGCGTGCGGTTGCCCTTCGACTGGTTGCAGGGGACGCAGCAGATCACGACGTTGTCCCAGGTGGTGAGGCCGCCCTGGGCGCGCGGCACGACGTGGTCGTACGTGGCCTCCGGCCGGGTGAGCCGGCGGCCACAGTACTGACACGCGCCGCCGTCGCGCATGAACACGTTCTCTCGCGAGAACTTGATCGCGCGACGCTTGCCCTTCATCGCCCGGAGGAACCGGACGATCGAGGGCATCTTGATCGAGAACGTGACGGACTTGATGTCCTTGTCCTCGTACTCCTCGACGATCTCGACCTTGCCCATGAACAGCAGGGTCACGGCACGCTGCCAGTGGACGCGTGCCACGGGCACGTAGCTCGGGTCCAGGACGAGAGTCTCCATGGCACGTCTCCTTTCTTCGGTGGGGTTGGTAGGTGAGGGGTTGGGGCAGGGGTGGAGAGGGGGAGTGAGGATCGGTGCTCGGAGCCGGAGTCGAACCGGCACGGACTTGCGTCCCCTGGTTTCTGAGACCAGGTCGTCTTCCATTCCGTCATCCGAGCGTGAGCGCGCTCGCGAGTGGCGCGTCGTACCGGGTGAGGGAATCGAACCCTCCGTGGGCGGTTTGTAGGACCGCTCTCGCCCCCAGGCGAGCTCCCCGGCCAGTCGTACCTCCGGCAGGAATCGAACCTGCCCTCCAGGCTTCGGAGACCCGGGTCGGATCCGTCCACGGAGGTGCGTGCGAGTCGTCGTGTCGAGCCACCGCCAGGAATCGAACCTGGCCATCCGGTTTCGTAAACCCGAGCCGTCAATCCAGACAGACGGTGGCGTGTCGCGCGGGGCACGCGCGGTCGAGGACCTGATGGGAGTCGAACCCACGTAGCTCTGCTTGCAAGGCAGTGCACCATTCCCGATGGCAGGCCCGGAGTGGCAGTGGCGGCTCGTACGGGAATCGAACCCGTTTCACTCGATAGACAGTCAAGCTGCGATCCCAATCGCATCACGAGCCAGGAAGCGCCGCGCGGACGCGGCGCGAGCGGATGGGGTGAACGACGGGAGTCGAACCCGTGCCTCCAGGATCACGACCTGGCGTGCTACCGGAACACTTCGTCCACCATGGTCGACGAGCCGTCGCGGACGGCTCGTCGAGGAGAAGGCTGAGAACCCGAGTGACACGACCATCTTCCATTTCTGGTTAACAGCCAGGTGCTCTACCGGACTGAGCTACCGCCCGCGCGAGCGGGCGACTTGGATTCGAACCAAGGACAGCCAGGATTGCGTGTAGGGTCGCGTCTGCGGGGTTCTCGAAAGGGGAGAGAGTCCGAGTGAGGGAACCGTTGTTTGTTGATTGATCTCTATTCAATTGCCTTACCATTCGGCCAACATCCTCTCTCGAGGGTGTCTCGGATTCGAACCGAGATAACATGCGTGTAGGGTTCTCTCTGCAGGACTCTCCGGTCGGGAAGGCAGGGCTCGAACCTGCGATCTCTCGGCCCCCAGCCGAGCGCGATACCACTTCGCTACATCCCGAGCTTGCGTGTCGTGAAAGGGTTCGAGAACCCGAGTGAGGCAACCGTTGTTTGTCTGGTGTGGAACCAGGCGCTCTACCGTTGAGCTAACGCCCCGTGAGGGTGGAGCGTCTTGGAGTCGAACCAAGTCTTCCTTGTTGCGTGTAGGGTTGCTTCGGCAGGGTTCTCTGGTCGGAGTGACTGGGATCGAACCAGCGATCTCCTCGTCCCGAACGAGGCGCGATACCACTTCGCTACACTCCGATGCGCGCTGCCGCGCGCGAGCAGAAACGATCAAGACCCGAGTGAGACGACCTGTTGGTTTCCAAGCCGGTGCTCTACCGTTGAGCTATCGCCCCGCGTGGGGCGCCCTGGAGTCGAACCAGGTCCTCCGGCTCCCTGTGGAGTGCGTGTGAGGTCGTCGCGGTTGGGTCCTGTGGAGATCTCAGAGGGAATCGAACCCTCGTTGCCGGTGTGAGAAACCGGATTCCTGTCCGCTGGAAGATGAGATCGGGTCGTCGTCGAAGAGGTCGGGGGCGGGATCGAACCGCCGATGCACGGTAAGCCCTCGCCGCGCCACGTCCTGACCGTCGCGTGAGGCTGTGCTCGCGTCGTCGGATGCTCGACCAAGAACTTCGCTCTCTCCGACGACAACTCGCCGCCCGTGCTCGCGGCCGCGGCAAACGCTACGCGCCGGACCTCCGGGCCCGTGTCACGGCCTGGGCAC
>WYBA01000182.1 GCA_011526095.1 Myxococcales bacterium
CACCGCGCGCGCAAGGCCGCGCGGGCCGCGGCGCGGGCCGCGCCGCTCGACGCCGCGGCCCGCCACGCTCTCGATCAGCAGAGCCGCGGCGACACCGCCGAGGAGCGCCGCCTGCTCGCCGCGCACCGCGCGGCCGAGGCGCCGGCGGCCGAGGCGCTCGCCGCCCTCGACGCCGCCCACGCCGACCTCGCCGCCGCGCGGGCCGCGCGGTCGCGCGAGCTGATGGACGCGATCTGGGCGACCTACCGCGTGCCGAGCGCGCGCGGCGCGGTCTGCGATCCGCGCGCGCTGTTCGCGCCCGAGGAGCCGCCCGGCGGCGCTGGCGACTGCGCCGGGCCGAAGCTGCTCGGCGAGGCCTACCGCCGCGGCCTGAGCCCGCTCGCGCTCGCCGAGCTGTGGTGGGGCGCGTCGCCGCTCGACGGCAGCCGGCGGCAGGGCGTGTTCTACCCGTCGTGCCGCGGCAAGTGCGGCGTCGTCCTGCCGTTCATGCTCGACGGGCTCGACGTCGAGCCCGCGCCGGTGTTCGGCGCGTCGCCGGGCGCCGCCGTCGGGGCCGACGCGCCGCGGACGGTGTACGAGGACGCCTGGGTGGTCGTGGTCGACAAGCCGATCGGCCTGCTCACCGTCCCCGGGCGCCACGCCGCGCTGCGCGACTCGGTGCTCGTGCGGCTGCGCGCGCGCTACCCCGACGCCACCGGGCCGCTCGTCGTGCACCGGCTCGATCTCGACACCTCTGGCCTGGTGCTCGCGGCGCGCGACGAGGCGACCCACGCGGCGCTGCAGCGCGGGTTCGCGCGGCGCGAGATATCCAAGCGCTACGTCGCCTGGCTCGACGGCGAGGTCCGCGGCGACGGTGGCGTGATCGACCTGCCGCTGCGGGTCGACCTCGACGACCGGCCGCGCCAGCTCGTCGACCCCGTGCACGGCAAGCCCGCGGTGACCGCGTGGCAGGTCGTGGCGCGCGCGGGCGGTCGCACCCGCGTCGTCTTCACGCCGCACACCGGCCGCACCCACCAGCTGCGCGTCCACGCCGCCGTGGGGCTCGGCGCGCCGATCGTCGGCGACCGGCTCTACGGCGCGCCGGGCGAGCGCCTGCTGCTCCACGCCGAGGCGCTCGCGTTCGACCACCCGCGCACCGGCGCGCGGGTCGAGGTCGAGTCGCCCGCGCCGTTCTGAACCGACCGCGGCTACTTGGTGACCGAGCCGATCAGGCTGTTCGAGCCGCCGTCGGCGAAGCCCTTGATCCGGCCGATCGCCTCCATCACCTTCTTCTGGCGCTGCATCAGCGAGGCGGCGATCTTCTGGAGCTCCTCGATCTCCTTCATGATCTCGACGGCCTCGTTCTTGAGCAGGACGACGTCGTCCTTGAGCTCGCCGAGGTCGCCGGCCTTGCCGGCGAGCCCCTTCGCCTTGTTCACGAGATCACCGATCATCGGGTCCTCCTGGTCGGTCGACGGTAGCACGTGCGGTGCGCGCTCAATCGGGATAGAACCGGCTCCCCGTGCGCCTCAACAAGTACATGGCCGAGACCGGCAAGTGGTCGCGCCGCGGCGCCGACGCGGTGATCGAGGCGGGGCGCGTGACGATCAACGGCGCGCCCGCGACGCTGGGCAGCCAGGTCGAGGCCGGCGACGACGTCCGCGTCGACGGCGCGTCGATCTCGACGGGCGAGGCGGCGGCGCGGCCGGCGCCGATCTACCTCGCGCTCAACAAGCCGGTCGGCATCACGTGCACGACCGAGCGCCACATCCGCGGCAACATCGTCGACTTCGTCGGTCACCGCGAGCGGATCTTCCCGATCGGACGCCTCGACAAGGACTCCGAGGGGCTGATCCTGATGACCAACGACGGCGACATCGTCAACGACGTCCTGCGCGCCGAGCACGGCCACGAGAAGGAGTACGTCGTCGGCGTCGATCGCGCCGTCAGCGACTCGTTCGTGCGCGACATGGCGGCGGGCGTCGAGATCTTCGACGGGGAGCAGCGCGTCGTGACGAAGCCGTGCCGGGTGTGGCGGACCGAGCCACGCGCGTTCCGCATCGTCCTCACCCAGGGCCTCAACCGCCAGATCCGCAAGATGTGCGAGGCGTTCGGCTACTCGGTGGTCACGCTCAAGCGCGTGCGGATCATGCACATCGAGCTCGGCGCGCTGCAGGTCGGGGCGTGGCGCGAGCTGACCGCGGCCGAGCTCGCGCCGCTCCTGGCGATCCGCGGCAGCTCGAAGGCGCTGCAGCGCGGGCGGACGTCGTGACGCGCGTCCTGCTCGTCACGCCGCCGATGATCCAGGTCAACACGCCGTACCCGGCGACCGCGTACCTCACCGGCACGCTGCGCGCGCACGGGGCCGCGCGCGGGATCGAGGTGGCGCAGGCGGACCCGGCGATCGAGCTCTTGCTGCGCGTGCTCAGCCGCGCCGGCGTGAAGCGGATCGCGGAGGTGCTCTCGGCGCGCGCGCGCGGCAAGCGGCGCGGGCCGCCGCCGCCGTCGGTGGCGCACTTCCTGGCGCACGCGGATCGCTACGTCGACACGGTCGACGCGGTGATCCGGTTCCTGCAGGGGCGCGACCCGAGCCTGGCGCTGCGCATCGTCGGGCGCGAGCTGCTGCCCGAGGGCCCGCGGTTCGCCGCGATCGGCGAGGGCGGGCCGCCCGGTGACGATGCAGACGACGGCGGCGGCGACGGCGACCCGCTGGCGTGGGCGTTCGGCGGGCTCGGCACCGCCGATCGCGCCAAGTACCTCGCCAGCCTCTACGTCGACGACCTCGCCGACGTGGTGCGCGACGGCATCGACCCGCGGTTCGAGCTGTCGCGCTACGGCGAGGCGCTGGCGTCGAGCGCGCCGTCGTTCGACCCGTTGCGCGACGCGCTCGAGGGCGAGCCGACGCTGGTCGACGAGCTGCTCGACGCGATCACGGCGGAGCTGCTCGACGCCCACCGCCCCGACGTCGTCGGGATCACCGCGCCGTTCCCGGGCAACGTGTACGGCGCGCTGCGGATCGGGCGGGTGGTCAAGGCGCGCGCGCCGGCGGCGCGCGTCGTGCTCGGCGGCGGCTACGTCAACACCGAGCTGCGCGGGCTGGCCGAGCCGCGGCTGTTCGATTACGTCGACTACGTCACGCTCGACGACGGCGAGCGCCCGCTGCTGGCGCTGCTCGACCACCTGCAGGACCCGGCGCGCCCGCTCTTGCGCACGTTCGTGCGCGACGCCGGGCGCGTCGTGCTGCGCACCGACGAGGCGCTCCACGACGTCCCGCTGCGCGACGCCGGCACGCCGACCTACGCCGGGCTGCCGCTCGACCGCTACCTGTCGCTGTTCGAGATGCTCAACCCGATGCACCGGCTGTGGAGCGACGGGCGGTGGAACAAGCTGACGGTGGCCCACGGCTGCTACTGGAAGAAGTGCAGCTTCTGCGACGTCACGCTCGACTACATCGCCCGCTACGAGCCGGCTGGCGCCGACGTGCTGGTCGACCGGATCGAGGCGATGATCGCCGAGACCGGGCAGACGGGCTTCCACCTCGTCGACGAGGCGGCGCCGCCGGCGGGGCTGCGCGCGCTGGCCGAGCGGCTGCTCGCGCGCGGCGTGACGATCACGTGGTGGGGTAACATCCGGTTCGAGAAGGCGTTCACGCCGGAGCTGTGCGCGCTGCTCGCGCGCGCCGGCTGCGTCGCGGTGTCGGGCGGGCTCGAGGTCGCGTCGGACCGGCTGCTCGAGCGGATGCAGAAGGGCGTGACGGTGGAGCAGGTGGCGCGGGTGACGCGCGCGTTCACCGACGCCGGGATCATGGTCCACGCGTACCTGATGTACGGGTTCCCGACGCAGACCGAGCAGGAGACGGTGGACGCGCTCGAGCGGGTGCGCCAGCTGTTCGCCGCCGGGTGCCTCCAGTCGGCGTTCTGGCACCGGTTCGCGGCGACGGCGCACAGCCCGATCGGCCGCGCGCCGGATGTCTTCGGGATCCGGCTGAGGCGCGGGGAGGGGACCCCGTTCGCCGAGAACGAGGTCGCGTTCGAGGACCCGACGGGCGTCGATCACGACTACCTCGGGCGTGGCCTGCGCGCGGCGCTCTACAACTACATGCACGGCCTCGGGCTCGACGAGGACGTGCGGCGATGGTTCCCGCCGCGCCCCGGGCGGCGCGTGCCGGCGGCGCAGGTCGATCCCGAGCTGATCGTGCGCGCGCTGGCGTCGTAGCGGCGTGCTACGACGCCGCGATGCTGCCCCTCTTCGCCGCGGCGCAGGCGCGCGCGGGTCTCGACGACCTCGACGCGGTCGTGCGCGGCGTGTTCGGCCACGCCGGGCTGCGGCCGGGGCAGGGCGACGCGGTCGAGGCGCTGCTGGCGCGGCGCGACGGCGCGGTGCTGCTGCCGACGGGCGGCGGCAAGTCGCTGTGCTACCAGGTGCCGGCGGTGGTCGCGTTTCGCCAGGGGCGCGGCACGACGATCGTCGTGTCGCCGCTGATCGCGCTGATGAACGATCAGGTGAGCGCGCTGGTCGGGCGCGGCGTGGCGGCCGCGGCGCTGCACAGCCACCAGGACGATGACGAGCAGCGCGCGGTGATCGCGGCGCTGGTCGCGGGCGAGCTGGCGCTGCTCTACGTCTCGCCGGAGCGCGCCGCGCTGGCGAGCTTCCAGCGGCTGCTCGGGCGGGTGCGGATCGCCGCGCTCGCGGTCGACGAGGCGCACTGCCTGAGCCAGTGGGGCCACGACTTCCGGCCGGAGTACCTGCGGCTGCACGAGCTGCGCGAGGTGGTCGACGCGCCGACGATCGCGCTGACCGCGACGGCGACGCCGCGGGTGATGGACGAGATCGTCGCGTCGCTGCGGCTGCGCGAGCCGGTGGTGGTGCGCGGCGACTTCCGCCGGCCGAACCTCGCGTTCGAGGTGCGGCACCTCGGCAGCGACGAGGCGCGGATCGCCGCGGTGATCGAGGCGTGCGACGCCGCCGGGCTGCGGGCGCGGCGCGGCGCGGGGCGCGCGATCGTCTACGCGAGCACGCGCAAGAAGGTGGAGACGGTGGCCGACGCGCTGCGCTCGGCCGGGTTCCCCGCGGGGCACTATCACGCCGGGCGCACGCCGCTGGCACGCGAGCGGGCGCAGTCGGCGTTCGCCGCGGGCAAGACGCGGGTGCTGGTCGCGACCAACGCGTTCGGCATGGGGATCGATCAGAGCGACGTGCGGCTGATCGTCCACTTCCAGACGCCGGGGAGCCTGGAGGCGTACTACCAGGAGGCGGGGCGAGCCGGCCGCGACGGCGAGCCGGCGCGCTGCCTGATGCTGTTCGGGCCGGGAGATCTGATGACGCAGCGCAAGCTGCAGCTCGGGCGCGAAGCCGGCGGTGGGGCGAAGGCGGCGCGGGTCGAGGACGCGCTCGCCGCGGTCGAGCGCTACGCGCGCGCGGCACGCTGCCGGCAGGTGCTGCTGTGCGCGCACTTCACCGGCCACGACGACCACGCGCCGTGCGAGCGGTGCGACGCGTGCGCCGACGAGGCGGGCGTGGAGGCGATGCTGGCCGAGGCGCCGGCGCGGGCGGCGGTGGGGCCGCGCGCGCCGCGGACGACGCGGACGACGCGGCCGCCGCGCGAGCGCAAGCCGCGGGCGGAGCGAGCCGGGCGCGGTGCGCGGCGGTCGATCGCGACGAGCGAGCTGGCGCGCAGCCTCGAGCGGTTCCGCCGAGGCAAGGCGCGCGAGCTGAAGTGGAAGGCGTACATGGTGTTCCAGGCCAAGGTGATCGCGGCGATCGACGCGCAGCGGCCGACGACGCACGCGGAGCTGGCGCGGATCCCCGGCCTGGGCGTGTCGCGGATCCAGCGGTTCGGCGACGAGCTGATCGCGCTGGTGCGGCGGCACGGCGCGCGGTAGGTCGCGGGTCAGGCAGGCGCCGGCGCGGCTCGCGCCGCTACCACGTCAGGATCGCCACGACCTCGCTGCGGTGGCTCGGCAGCTGCGTGACGCGCACGGTGCGCGCGCCGAGCTTGTCGATGCGCGCGAGGATCCGCGGCAGGGCCTCGAACACGCCGTCGTCGTTGAGCTTGAGCGTGAGCACGGCGCCGCGCAGGCCGCCGTGGGCGAGGGCGACGAACCGCTCGATGTACTTGAGCGCGACCATCGGCGCGAGGTTGACGTCGCACAGGAGCCACTCGAACGCGCGCGGCAGGGCCTTCTTCGGCACCTCCGCCGCGGGCATGTGCAGGTGGGTGAACCGGTTGCCGTGCGGCCCGGCGAAGCCGGTCACGGCGGCGTGCATCTCGCCGGGGTCGACGCCGAGCACGTTCACCCCGCGGCACAGCATCGCGTAGCTCGCGCCGCCCGGCGCCGAGCCGATCTCGACGCAGGTCTCGCCCGGCGCCGGCTCCAGGTCCGCCCAGCGCAGCGCCTCCTCGATCTTGCACCACGCGCGCGACGGCGCCTCGGCCGGCAGCGGCACGTGGTCGACGCCGCCCGGCCACGGGCCGTGGCGCGTCGCGGGCGCGTCGCCGTCGTGGTCGTGGACGCCGATCAGCCACGGCTCGTCGGGCTCGCGGCCATGCGGCACGACGACGTCGATCACCCGGTCGCCGGCGCGCGCGCGCGCCTCGGGCAGGAACGCGGCGGGCGCCGCGGCGCGCAGCGCGGCGTCGATCGCGGCGGCGCGGCGGCCGCGCACGGTCAGGTCCTGCTCGTCGACCGGCACGTCGATGTCGCGCTCGAACACGTGCAGCCGCACCGGCTGGTCGGTGAACCCGCGGATCACCTCGAGCGCGGTCGCCGGCGCGTCGGCGCGGCCCAGCGACAGGCCCCAGGCGCGCGCGAACGACGTCGGCACGGCGGACGCCGGCGAGGCGTCGCCGCCGTCGACCTTGAACGTGGTGAGCCCGGGTCGCGAGAACGCGAACTTCAGGTGCGGGGCGCGCGCCGCCACCTCCGCCTTGACCCAGCGGGTGACGGCGACCTGGTGGGTGACCCAGAGGAAGGCGCGCTCGGACATCGCGCCGACGCTACTCCGTCACGCCCAGCATGTCCTCCCACCGGACCGAGAACAGCAGGTAGTCGGCGACGTCGAACGGGTGGTGGGCGAGCGCCTCGCGCTGGTCGTCGCGCAGCGCGCGGGTGAACCGCGCGTTGGCGCCCTCGACCGCGTCGAGGACGTCGCCGACGAACGCGACGCCCGTGGACGGCTTGAGCTGGCCGGGCATCAGCTCGCCGGACAGCACGCCCTGGAGGATGCGGTCCTGGATCGCCACGCCGGCCTCGTCGACCGCGGCGTCGAGCTCGGCGCGCTGGCGGTCGTCGAGGCGCGCCTCCTGCTCGAACGCGGCGCGGCCGCGCTGGACGCGCTCGCGGTGCGGCGCGACCGCCGCCTGCGCCAGCGGGACCATGCGATCGCGGTAGGCCAGCAGGTCCTCGCCCGGCTGCGGCGCGAACCACGCCAGCCACGCCGGCAGGCGCACGCCGAACACGACGACGCCGTCGTCGGGCGCGCCGTCGTCGTCGGGCGTGGCGTCGTCGCCGGCCGCGCGAGGTCCGTCGTCGGCGAAGCCGTGGCGCGGCGCGCCGGCGCGGTCGGTGGCGGTGGCGGCGGTCGCGGGCGCCGCGGTGCGCGGTGCGCGGGCCCCGCGACCGCGCCACCACATCAGCGCACAGGCCACGGCGAGCGCGATCGCGACGAGGCGCCAGCGCGCGGCGGTCATCGGTACGGGTCCAGCGGGTCGTCGGTGGGCGGCGGCTCGGCGGGCGGCTCGGCGGGCGGACGCTGGGTCGGCGGATCCCCGGCCGGGATGTCCTCGGCGTCCTTGAGCGGCAGCGGCTCCGTCGTCTCGGCCGGCGGCGTCGTCTCGGACTCCCGCTTGGCGGCGAGCAGGCGAGCCAGGCGGGGCGCGAGCAGGCTCGCCATGCGCTC
>WYBA01000183.1 GCA_011526095.1 Myxococcales bacterium
GCAGCGCGGCGAGCGGGGCGGGCACCGGCAGCGCCGCGAGGTGCGGCGCGATCGTCGCCTGGAGGTGGCGGCGGAACGCGGCGGCGCTGGGGTAGGCGGCGCGCGCGGCGCGCAGCGGCAGCACGCCGGCGCCGTCGACCTGCTCGAGCCGCACGCCGAGCTTCGCGCCGGCCGCGGCGACCATCCGCGGCTGGAAGAACCCGGGCAGCTCGTCGGTGACGACGCACGCGGCGCGGCGCGCGAGCGCCTCGAGCAGGCCGCGGCCGTCGCCCGGCGCCGGCTCGACGTAGGGCAGGTAGGTGACGCCGGCCGCGGCGAACAGGCGGACGTGGTCGGCCATGCCGTCGAGCACGAACCGGTGGAGCCGGTCACTGGCCCAGCGGTAGCCGGCGCGCAGCGGCTCGAGCACGACCAGCGGCCGGTCGAGCTCGATCGCCCGCGCGACCGCGTGCTGGAGCGCGAAGCTCCACCCCGGGCGACGCGCGGCGATCATCCAGTACAGGACGTGGTCGCCGTCGCGCGCGACGGGCGCGTCGTTGACCGCGGTCACGCGGAGGGCGGGGATAGCCGGGATCGAGGCCACGCTGTTTGACGCCCGCCCGGCGCGCCGGGTTACGCTCGCGTCGTGCTCCGTCGTGTCCGGCTCGTCGCGGCCGCGCTGCTCGCCGTCGCGGCTGCCCCGGGGCCGGGCGCGCGCCTCGCGCACGCGGACGACGCGCCGGGCGCCGGCGTGGACGCTCGGGACGCTCGCGAGGAGCTGTTCTTCGGGCCCGAGCCCGACCCCGAGCCGGCGCCGGTCGACCAGGACTGCACCCGCGGCCTCGACTGGGCGTGCGTGCTCACGGCGGGGCCGCGCCCCGATCCCGCGTCCGGCGAGCTGCGCGAGACGCTGACGCGCGAGGCGCTCGAGGCGCTCGGCGCGCGCGGCGTCGGCCACGACGCGGCGGTGGGCTGGGCCGCGGGCACGGCGCGCGACGACGGCGGCGTCGCGCTCGCCGGCGCGTCGAGCCTCGAGCACCGCTGGCTCGTCGACGGCGTGCCGGTCGAGTCGCTCACCGTCGGCGGCGCCGGCCTGGGCATCCCGCTGCGGTTCCTCGACGCGATCGACGTGATCGCGGGCGGCTCGCCGGCGTCGCGGCGGCTGTCGACCGGCGCGACGATCGACGCCCGGCTGCGCGACGGCGAGGTCGCCACCGCCGAGGCGTGGGCGCGCGGCGGCGTCGCGGCGCCGCGCCGCGAGCTCGAGACGTTCTTCTACGACCCGCTGGTGCTCGACGCCGACGATCACCGCGGCGCCTCGGCCGGCGCGCTCGTCGCCGCGCCGTGGCGCGGCGCGCCGGTCGACCGCGCCTGGGGCCTCGTCGGCTACGAGGGCAGCGTCCGCACCGACGGCGCGACGCGGATCGCCCGCACGATCCTCGACGCCGATGGCGACGGCGTGTCGGACGTCGTGCTCGAGCGCGCCCTCGACGCGGTCGCCCACGCCCACGCCGCGATCGCGCGCGTCGGGCTCGGCCACGGCGTCCACGACCTCGAGCTCACCGGGCTCGGCGTCGTCGCGGTCGATCCGCGCCTGTCCGCCGACGGCGAGCTCGACGCCGCGGCGCGGCGCGCCACCGACGCCGCGGTGCTCGGCGCCGCGCGGTGGCGGTCGCGCTGGGCCGACACCGAGCTCGCGGTCGACGCGTCGTGGTTCGCGACCCGCCACCGCGAGCGCGGCTGGACCGCGGCGGCGGACGACACGATCCAGATCGGCACGGCGTACATCCCGGCCGCGGCCGACGTGCCTGACGACGTCGCGTTCGCCGCGGCGTGCGCCGAGGGCGTGTGCCCGGTGCCCGAGGGCTACTACGTCCGCGACGGCGCCGGGCTGCTCCAGCAGCTCGACGGCGATCGCCCGTCGATCTCGGCCGAGGTCGTCCACCACCTCGCGGGTGCCCCGGGCGGCGGCGTCCACCGCGTCGCCGCCGGCGCCTCCGCCGAGGACGCGCGCCTCGTCCTCGCACGGCGGTTCTCCGGCGGCGCGATCGAGCGCCGGCTCGCCGAGGACATCGTCTTCACCTCGCGCTACGTCGCGCTCGATCCCGCCGGCCCCGACGACTGCGGCGACGACGCCGGCCCGTGCCGCTACCTCGACGAGGCGGTCACGACCTACCGCACGCGCCAGCTCGCGGCGTGGCTCGAGGACACCTGGCGCCCGGTGCGCGACGTCACCGCGCAGGCCGGCGTGCGGTGGGAGTCGATGGAGGTCGCGCACGACGTGCGGTTCCGCGACCAGCTCGCGCCGCGCGTCGCGGTCGTCGTCGATCCGGGCGCGCGAGGCCGCAGCCGCTACTTCGTGACGTGGGCGCGCAGCTACCCGCTGATCCCGGCGCTGGTCGGGCTCGACGTGTCCGGTGGACCGGACATCCTGACCCACCTCGACAGCCCGGTCGGCTCGGCCGAGTCGCTGACCGAGGGCCGCGCGATCGCGATCGACCCGGCGCTCGAGCCGTCGCCGGTCGACGAGGCCGTGCTCGGCGGCGAGCGCGTCGTCGAGGACGCGTTCGTGCTCGGCGCGGCGTGGCGCGCGCGGTGGATGATGCGCGGGATCGACGACGTCGGCGGCGTGCTCGTCAACCCCGGCCGCGGCGTCGACGCCGGCGGCGACCGCCTGACCCGCGTCGCGCACGACGCGCTCGCCTGGTTCGGGACGCCCCCGGGCGGCCGGCTCGAGCTGCGCGTCACCTACCTCCACTCGCGCCAGCGCGGGAGCTGGGCCGGCCCGTTCGACCCGCGCCAGGGGGCCGTGCTGTGGACCTCCGACTTCGCCGGCACGGCCAACGAGGCCGGCCGGCTGCCGCAGGACCTGCCGCACCGCCTCGACGTCCGCGCGATCGCCCGCCACGGCTGGGGGGCGTGGCGGCTGGTCGCGGGCGCGCGGCTCGTGGTCGCCTCGGGCCGGCCGTACTCGGCGCTCGACGCCGACGGCGCGCCGCTGGTGCCGCGCGGCGAGGCCGGCCGGCTGCCGCCGCTCGGCTCGGCGACCCTCGCCGCGAGCCTGTCGCGCGGGGCGTGGACGTTCGGGCTCGATCTCGTCAACCCGTTCCAGGTCCGGACCGCGACCGAGGTCGACGAGCGGTACACCTTCGACGACACTGGCGCCATCCACGGCGGCGACCTCGCCGATCTGATGTGGGCCAAGCGCGACGACGTCGAGGGCGCGCCGCTGCGGCGGTCACCCGCCTGGGGGCATGCGACGCGCGCGCAGGCGCCGGCGTTCGTCCAGCTCACCGCGTCGTGGCGGTGGTGACCGGCCGGTCGCGCGCCGCGGCGCGCCCCCGCGGCTGACCCGATCCTGAACAGATGACTCGCGCGAACGCGCGGAAACCGCTTGGCGTTTCGTCGCCGCGGCCCGCAGCCCGCGCGAGGCCGCGTGTTACGATGGCCACCTTCCGCGACGAGGGAGTCGCGCGCAGGGCGCCGCCGCGCTCCCGCGCCGACCGCGCACGCTCATCCGCCGTTCTCGCCACTCGCCATTCGCCATTCGCCATTCGAACGAGGGATCCATGGCCAGCCTTGCCGAGCTCGAAGCTGCTGCGAAGACCGTCGAGAGTGCCCCGCACTCGACCGCCGCCTGGGACGAGGTCGAGGGCCTCGCCGGTGATCTGGACCGGCCCGATGACGTGATCGCGCTGTACCGGCGCGTGCTCGCGAAGGACGACCTCGGCGCCGACGTGCTCGAGATGATCGGCGAGCGCGCCGCGGCGTTCTGCGACGAGTGGTTCGGCGATGACCCGAAGGTCGCCGAGGGCTTGCTGCAGAAGGTGATCGACCGCGCGCCGCAGGCCGAGCAGGTGCTGCAGCGGCTGTCGGTGCTCTACACCTCGTCGGAGCGGTGGACCGAGCTGTTCGCCCTGTATGACCGCTCGCTCGCCGCGATCAAGGATCGCGGCCGGCAGATCAAGCTGCTGCGCGAGGCGTCGCAGCTCGCCAAGGACGTCGCCAACCAGCCCGACAAGGCGATCGGCTACCTGCAGCGCCTGCTGCCGCTGACGCCCGACGACGCCCAGCTGGGCCAGGGCCTCGAGCGCCTGCTCGAGCGTCACGAGCGGTGGGCGGACCTGATCGCGCTGTGGGAGGGCCGGCTCGAGAGCCAGTCGCGCAAGGATCGCGAGAAGACCCGGGCGCGGATCGCCGCGTGCTACCTCGACAACCTGCACGACCCGGCGCACGCGCTGTCGGCGGTGCGGCCGCTGCTCGCGGTGGCCGAGGACGACGCCGAGGCGTGCAAGCTGCTCGAGCGGATCATCGAGTCGCCGCACACCACCAAGCACGTCCGCGAGGGCGCGCTGGATCTGCTGCGCGCGCACTACGACTCGACGTCGCGGCCGCGCGAGGTGATCCGCGTGCTCGAGCGCGTGATCGCGATCGACCCCGCGGGCAGCCAGGCGCTGCGCGAGGAGGCCGGCGCGCGCCTGGCCGAGCTCGACGACGACGGCGCCGCGATGGACCAGTACGCGGCGCTGCTCGCGCACACGCCGGACTCGTCGGTGACGCAGGAGAAGCTGCGCCAGCTCGCGCAGCGCTCGAACAACTACGCGCGCTACGCCGAGGGCGTCGCCGCGGCGGCCGCCGGGGCGACCACGGTCGCGCGCCGGGTCGAGCTGCTCGCCGAGGCGGCGCGCACCCGCGTCGACCTGCTCGGCGATCCGGACGGCGCGAGCGCGCTGTACCAGCGCGCGCTCGGCGAGGACGGCATCGGCGAGAAGGAGCAGCTGCTGGTGTGCCGGCGGCTGGCCGACCTCTACGGCCGCACCGAGCGCCAGCGCGAGCGCCTCGACATCCTCGAGCGCCTGGGCGCGCTCGAGGCGGGCGACGCCGCGCGCCGCGCGGTGCTGGGCGAGGCGGCGCGCCTCGCCGAGTCGCTGGGCGAGGCCGACCGCGCGCTCGGGCTGTGGCGGCGCCGGCTCGACGCCGACCCCAACGATCTGCCCGCGCTCGACGCGCTGATCGCGCTGCTCGAGGCCGAGCAGCGGTGGGCCGACCTGATCCCCGCGCTCGACGCGCGCGCCGGCCGCAAGGTGTCGCGGGCGCAGCAGAAGTCCGATCTGATGCGGATCGCGACGATCCACGCCGACAGGCTGGGCGACACCGCCGCGGCGATCGCGGCGTGGCAGCGGGTGATGGCGGACTTCGGCGAGGATCCGGAGACCGTCGGCGCGCTCGCCGATCTCCTCGCCGGCGCCGGGCGGTGGAAGGAGTTCGCCGACCTGCTCGAGCGGACCGCGCACCAGGACACGGTCCGGACCACGGTCCGGCTGGTCCGGCTGGCGGACGCGCTGCGCGAGCACCTGGGGCAGCCCGAGCGCGCGCTCGCGTCGTACCGCGCCGCGCTGGCGATCGACGTCCGCCACGGCGGCGCGCGCCAGGGCCTGCTCGCGCTGCTCGACGTCGCGACGACCCGGCGCGGCGCCGCGGACGCGCTCGCCGCCAGCTTCCGCGAGACCGGCGACTGGGCCGGCTTCCTCGACATCCTGCCCGCGCGCCTGACCGAGGCGCCCGACGACCGGACGAGGCTGGCGCTGCTGCGCGAGGCGGCGCAGATCCGCCAGCAGCACACCGGCGATCCGGCGGGCGCGCTCGCCGACCTGGCGCGGGCGTTCCCGCTCGCCCCGCGCGACGGCGTGATCGAAGGCCAGGTCGTCACGCTGGCCCGCGCCACCGGCGACTTCGCGACCGCGAGCGCCGCGTACGCCGCGGCGATCGCTGCGCTCGCCGACGACCCGCACGAGGCGGCGCGGCTGCGGCTCGCCCACGCCGACATCCTCGACGGCAACCTCGCCGACGACGCCGGCGCGCTCGCCGCGTTCGTCGCGGCCGCGGCGACCCAGCCGGGCAACCTGCGCGCGGTCCAGGGCGTGGTGCGGCTCGCGCCGCGGCTGGCGCGGTGGGACGACGCCGCGATCGCGGTGCTCGGCTACACCGAGGCGCGCGACCGCAGCGACAACGCGCTGTGGGACGCGCTCGAGCAGGCGGCGTGGGAGGCGGTCGACGGCGGCGCGAACCCGGCCGCGTTCGACGGCCTCGCCGCCGCGGTCGCGGTCGCGCTCGGCGGCGTCACGCTGTCCGCCGCCGTCGCGGCCGAGGTCCACCACCGCCTGGCGCGGTGGCACCGCGATCGCCGCGGCGACAAGGCCGCCGCGATCACCGAGCTGAACAAGACGCTGGCCGCCGGCGGCGACCGGCTCGAGCCGCTGACGGAGCTGGCCGAGCTGCTGCGCGAGCAGCCGGTGTCCGCGTCGCTGCTCGACGTGCTGCGCCGGCTGTCCGACGCCGACGCGCGCGCCCTCGACGTGCTGGTCGAGGCCGCCGACGCCGCGAGCCGGCTCGGCGATCGCGACGCGTCGGTCGAGCTGCTCGGCCAGGTGCTGGGGCGGGCGACCGCCGCGTGGCGCGGCGGCACCGCGATCCGCTCGACCCGGCCGCCCGAGGCGGTCGTGCGGTGGGCGCTCGACGGGCTGGTCGAGCTGCACCGCGGCGCCGGCGCGCACCGCGCCGCGGTGGATCTCCTGACCGAGGCGGCGCGCCTGCCGTTCGACGAGGCGACGCGCCGCGAGCTGCGGCTGCGCGCCGCGCAGCTCGCCGAGCACGATCTGAAGGACGCGGGCGCCGCGATCGACACCCTGCGCGCGGTGCTCGCCGGCTCCCCCGGCGACCTCGACACGATCGCGCGGCTCGGCGCGCTGCTCGAGCAGGAGGGCCGGATCGCCGAGCTGCTCGGGCTGCGCAAGATCCAGCTCGGGCTCGAGCCCGACGCCGCGCGCCGGCTCGACCTGCGCCTCGACATCGCCCGCCTCGTCGGGATCGTCGAGCAGCAGGGCGGGCGGCTCGACGCGCTCACCGCCAACCTCACCGACCAGCCTGGCCACGACGCGTCGATCGACGCGGTCGCGGCGTACCTGGGCGGCAGCGGCCAGCACAAGGCGCTCGCGGACCTGCTCGAGAAGCAGGCGAGCCTGGTCGAGCACGCCGGCGACATCGGGCGCGCGGCGCGGCTGTGGGCGCGCTACGCCCAGGTCGCGGAGCGCGACACGAAGGAGGTCGAGCGCGCGATCGCCGGCCACCGCCGCGTCGTCGCGCTGCAGCCGACCGCGGAGTCGCTGCGGTCGCTGGCGCGGCTGTACGTCGACCGCGGCCAGCCGGCCGCGGCGGTGCCGTGGTTCGAGAGCCTGCTCGGCGCGGTGCCGCCGGCCGAGCGCCCGGCCGTCGTGCTGCAGACCGCGCACGCGCACATCGCCGCGAACGCGCCGGACCGCGCGATCGCCACGATCGAGTCGCACCTCGACGACAAGGAGCCCGCGGTCGAGCTGCGGACGCTGCTCGTCGACCTGTACCGCAAGGCCGAGCAGTGGGAGCCGCTGGCGCGGCACCTGACCCGCAACCTCGCGCTGTTCGGCGACCCCAAGGCCGCCGGCGAGATGGCGCGCGAGGCCGCCGTCCTCTACAACGGCAAGCTCGACGCGCCGGCCAAGGCGATCCCCGCCCTGGAGAAGGCGCTCGAGATCGACCCGTCCGACAAGGAGCTGCGCGCGCAGCTCGCGGTCGGCCTGCGGGTCGCGGGCCGCCTCGGCGAGGCGCGCACGATCCTGAACGAGCTGATCGCGGACTTCGGCCGGCGCCGCTCGCCCGAGCGCGCCGCGCTCCACGTCGAGCTCGCGCGCGTCGCCCAGGCCGAGGGCAAGCTCGACGACGCGCTGGCCGAGATGGAGCAGGCCGCGAAGATGGACGTCAACAACGCGACGATCCAGCGCGGCCTGGCCGAGATGGCGCGCGCCGCCGGCCAGCTCGACAAGGCGGAGCGGACCTACCGCGCGCTGCTGCTGGTCGTCCGGCGCCAGCCGCCCGGCGACGACGAGGCGACGGTCGGCCCGAGCGAGGTGCTGTTCGAGCTCCACGCGATCGCCAGGACCAACGGCCAGGAGGATCAGGCCAAGGAGCTGCTGGAGAGCGCGGTCGACGCCGCGGTGCAGAGCGACGCCGAGGTGCGCCGGCTGCGCCGCAGCCTGCTCGCGCACGGCGAGACCGAGACGCTGCTGCGCGTGATCGACCTGCGGCTGGGCGTCGCGACCGAGGCAGCGAGCCTGGCGCGGCTGCACGCCGACAAGGCGGAGGTCCTGGACCAGACCAACCGGGGCGGCGAGGCGCTCGACGCGATCCTCAAGGCGACGTCGCAGGCGCCGCACCGGATCGAGCTGCAGGACCGCGCGCGCGAGCTGGCGAAGCGGATCGGCGAGACCCGCAAGTACGTCGAGGCGGTCGACGCGCTCGCCGAGCGACTCCGCCGCAAGACCGATCCGCCCCTGGTCGCGTCGCTGCTGATGAAGGCGGGCGAGGCGCTCGAGACCGACGCGGGCGATCTGCGCGGCGCGGCGGCGCTGTACAAGCGGGTCGAGACGATGGGCGAGCGGCTGGCCGAGGCGTACTACGCCCAGGCGCGGATCGCCGGCGCGCTCGGCGACACCGACGAGCAGGCGCGGGCGCTCGACAACATGCTGCAGCTCGCCGGCTCCGACGCCGCCGAGCCGGCGCCCGAGCAGATCGACGCGCTGTACCGGCTGGCCGAGATCTTCATCGCGACGCCGGCGCGGCGCGCGCAGGGCATCTCGCTGATCGAGCGCGCGTTCGCGGCGGAGCCGCGGTGGGCGCAGGCGGGCCGCGTGCTCAAGCTCGCGACGAGCGCGGACGCGACCGATCCGGCGGTGATGACGCTGTACGAGCGCGTCGCGCGCAACGGCGGCGACGGCGAGCTGCTGCTCGACTTCCTCGAGAAGCGCGCGCAGCTCCCCGACGCGACGCCCACCCAGATCCGCGAGGCGGTCGACATCGCGGTCGATCAGGGCCAGACGGCGCGCGCCGAGGCGCTGCTGGTGCGCGCGATCGCCGCGGCGAGGGACACCGTCGACGGCGTCGCCGGCGCGGTGTGGGCCGTGATCGCGCTGACCGAGCGCAAGCTCGAGCAGGGCGACCTCACCGCCGCGCGCGACCTCGTCTACGAGATCGCGCCGCTCGCGGAGCCGTCGCAGACCGATCCGCTGGCGATGAAGATCGCCCACCGGGCGGCGGCCGCGGGGCCGGGCTCGGCGGCGCTGGCCGCGGAGCTGTACGAGTACCTGCGCGAGCGCAACCCCGGCGATCGCGCGGTGTGGGAGCCGCTGATCGCGCTCTACCGCCAGCTCGGCGACGCCGACCGGCTGGCCAACGTCGTGTCGAGCACGCTGCCGAGCCTGACCGAGCCGGCCGAGCGCAACGCGCTGCGCACGGCGCACGCCCGTTACCTGATCGACGAGCAGGGCCGGGCGCACGACGCGCTCGACGTGCTGCGCGACGCGCTGCTCGACGACCCCGACAACCTCGAGGTCGCGGCGCTGCTCGAGGCGACGCTGCGCTCGACCGGCGACAACGAGGGCCTCGCGGACTTCCTGTGGGGCCGGTTCGAGGAGGCGCAGAAGCGCGGCAACCGCGCGTCGATCGTCGACGTCGCGACGCGGCTCGGCGGGCTGCTCGACGCCGCGGGGAACCCGGACGCGGCGCGGGTCTACCGCGCCGCGCTCGAGCACGCGCCCGACGACCGCGACCTGCTGCGCCAGGTCGTGGCGCACCTCGGCGAGGGCGACGACCCGCGCGAGGGCGCGATGCTGATGGAGCGGCTGCTCGCGGTCGAGACGCCGGAGGCCGCGATCAAGCTGTGCTGGGAGCTGGCGTCGATGTGGGAGGCGGCCGGCGACGAGGCGGGCGTGCAGCGCACGCTCGAGGCGGCGCACGGCTCGGCGCCCGACGACGGCGCGATCCACGACAGGCTCGAGCAGTGGTACCGCGACCGCAGCCTGTGGGCAGAGCTTGCCGAGCTCAAGATCAAGGACGCGGCGCGCGCCGGCGACGACGCGGTCGCGGTCGGGTTCCTGCGCGAGGCGGCGAGCGTGTACTCGGGCTTCCTCGGGCGCCCGCTCGACGCCGCGCACGTGCTGCGGACGGCGCGCGCGCGCCAGCCAGGCGCGCCGCAGCTCGTCGTCGATCTGGCGACGTCGCTCGCGGCGGCCGATCACCTGGCCGACGCGATCGCCGCGATCGGCGAGGCGGTCGACGGGACGGGCGAGGGCGAGGACGCGACGCCGGCCGCGATCACCGGGCCGGCGTCGGTCGACCTGCTGCTGCTGCGCGCGTCGCTGTCGCAGCAGGTCGGGGACGAGGCCGCCGCGGTGGCGGACCTCGAGCGCGCCTACGCGATCGATCCGGCGCGCAGCGCCGGGGCGCTGGTGGCGGGGCTCGAGCGGGCGCGGGCGCGGGCCGAGGGCGCGGGCGATCTCGACGCCGAGCGCGTCGCGACGCTGCGGCTGGCGCGGCTGCTCGTGCAGACCGGCGACCTCGAGCGGTCGCGCACGCTGGTGGTGGCGTGGATCGAGCGCGACCCGCGCGATCCCGAGCCGCTGTACATGCTGCGCGACATGGACGTGTCGATCGACCACTGGGACGGCGTGATCGCGGCGTGCACGCGGCTGGCGTACATCGTCGAGGGCGTCGACCAGGTGGCGGCGGCGCTGCAGGTCGCCGAGGCGGCGGATCGCGTCGGCCGCCCGGGCGACGCGGTCTCGGTGCTGGAGCTGGTGCACCAGCAGCAGCCGGGGTCGGAGCCGCTGCGGCAGCGCTTGCGCGAGCAGTACGAGGCCGCCGGCGCGTACCGCGAGCTCGCGGGCGTGCTGCTGGCGGACGCCGATCACGGCGACGACGCCGCGGCGCGGTTCGCCAACTACAAGCGCGCGTCCGAGCTGCTGCTCCAGCTCGGCGACGCCGCGGCGGCGCTCGAGCCGGCGCGCAAGGCGTGCGAGCTGCAGCCGGACGACCAGCCGGCGGCGATGCTGTACGTCGACGCGCTGATGAACGCCGGCCACGTCGAGCAGGCGGCGCAGGCGCTCGAGGCGGCGATCGCGGCGCACAAGAAGCGCTCGCCGGAGCTGGCGGTGCTGCAGCAGCGGATGGGCCGCGTGTGCGCGCTGATGGGCGACAAGGACGGGCAGCTCAACTGGCTGAAGAAGGCGTTCGACGTCGATCGCAAGAACGGCGAGGTCGCGGCGGAGCTGGCGCAGCTCGCGACCGAGATCGGCGACTACGAGCTCGCGCTCAAGCCGCTGCGCGCGATCACGCTGATGGAGAACCCGTACCCGGTGACGCGGCCGATGGCCCTGCTGTGGGAGGCGAAGATCGAGCACGCCCGCGGCAACCGCGCCAAGGCCGAGCTGTGGGCGAAGAAGGCGCTGCGCGAGGACCCGGCGTTCGGCGAGGCGCAGCAGTTCCTCGACGAGATCGGCTAGCGCGTTGTGGGTAGGCGGCGCCCCGTCGGGGGCGCCGTCACAGCCCGCCGATGCGCTCGATGATGCGCTCGGCGAGTCGGCGGAAGTCCTCGTAAGCCTGCCGCACGGCGCCTTGGTGGCCGCCGATCGCGCCGTCGGCCGGCTTGAGCAGGAACATCGGCTTCCTCGCCTCCTGCGCCATCGGCATCAACGAGCGGTAGTCCTTGAGCTGGGCGAGGCAATGCTCGTCGCTATCGACGTCGATCGCCTCCACGCTCGCGGCAACGCCAAACGACTCGCGGTAGACGCCCGGCATGCGGTCGATCCACCGCTGGAACGACTTGGCGGCGCCGCCCGCGAGCACGGAGTGCCGGGACACGACGTAGCCGAGCGGTGTCATCGCGCCGCTCGGCAGCGGGAAGTCGAGCTGGGGGGCGCGCGCGCGTCGATCGGCCCAGTGTTCGCGCCACTGGGCGAGCCGCGGCCCGACGTTCTGGAGCCCCTGCATCGAGAACAGGTCCGGCGCGACCGGGACGATCACGTGGTCCGCCGCGAGGAGCGCTGCGCGATTGATAGCACCGAGGTTCGGCCCGACGTCGAGCACCGCGACGTCCGCGCCCGCGCGCCGACCCACATCGGCCACGACCCGGTGAAGCGCGGTCGTCACCCGGAACGCACGCTCGTCGCCCTCGAGGCACCTCGGCCACTGTTGGGACAGATCGTCCTCCAGCTCGGACAGCTGGAGGTCGCCTGGCACGAGCACGATGCGTCCGCTCACGGGCTCCGCGGCGAGGGGCTCCACGTCACCGAGCCCACGCCGCAGCTTCTCGACGGCGCCGTAGATCGTCGGTCGCGGCCTGAGTGTCCACACCGCCTCGAGTCGTTCCTCCGTGAGGCACGCGCTCGAGAGGTTCGCCTGTGGGTCCAGGTCCGCGAAGACCGTGCGGTGGCCCATTTCGGCGAACATGTGACCGAGGTGGTAGGCCAGCGACGTCTTGCCGACGCCGCCTTTGTTGTTGAACAGGGCGAGGGTCTTCATGGTCTACGCCGGACCGTTGCGAGCACGTGGGCGTCCTCCACGGTGAAGTCTGGCGGCGGGTTTCCGTTCGCCGCCAGTCTCTCACGTGCGATCGCGATGCCGACGCCGAATCGCTCGACGAAGCCCAGGGCCTTCAGTGACTCCGCCAGGGTCGGGTTACGGTAGTCCGCTACCCCAGGATGACCGAAGGTTGCGCGGGTCACCTGGCCATAGGGCCCGCCAGGGTTCTGGATCTCGATGCGATCGTCGAACCAGGTCACGCGGACTGGTGCAGCGGTCGTCTCGTAGTTCCGGTGGAGCACGGCGTTCCGGATCAGCTGACGGAGCGCCTCTTCCGGGTAGTCGACGGACTCCTGCCTCGACGCGCCGCCAACGATCGCGCTGCGGCGGATGTGGAGCCGGCACACGTCGTCGATCTGGCGTAGCTGGTCGACTACGGTCCCTCCGAGCTCTCGCTGATCGATGAGCGGGTCCGTCAGCTGGGTGCCTGCGACGCGAAGGAACTGGATGTAGGCGCCAGGCAGCCAGCGTCGAGGCTCCAGCCCGATGACGAGGATCGCCGTTACCGTCGGTGTACCGCGCTGGTCCACCAGGCGCAGTGCACGAAGCTGGTCGTCCGTCGTCCGGTGGTTCTGCTGCAACGCCTCGGGGGAGACGACGGCGGGCAGGAACTCGACCTGGAATCGCCGGAGGTCGAGGTCGTCCAGCGTGGCGCCGCGCAGGCCGTGCGCATCGAAGGGCAGCGCACCCCACCGCCGCTTCTCCACGAGTCGCCGCTCCTCCTCCACCGTCGCGATCGCGCGGCGCGGCCCGACGCGGATCCAGACGCGGCCGTCGAACTTGGCGGGGGGGTTGTCCGACGGCTCCACGATGATGGCGGCCACGTCGCAGCCATCGAGGGACACTCGACGGACGAGCATCGTCGGGAACGGGAGGACTTCTGTCCGGTACCCTGCGAGGACCTGGAGCAAGCGGTCGTCGATCGCGAGGCCCGCGCAGGTGCGATCGTCCCGCTGGCCCACGAACACGACCCCGGGTTGCTGGTGGTTCGGAAGGTCGTTCGCGAACGCGCAGATCGCCTGCCGGATGCGATCTGGATGCGAGTTGTTCTCCTTGCGCTCGACACGATCCGTCTCAGTCGCGCGGAAGAGCTCGAGCAGCTCGTCGTCGGTCATCGGCTCGCATGATCGAGCCAATGGCCGGACGGATCCAGTCCTGCATCCATGAACTGCGGCGCGCGGCCCTACCGCCTGCGGCCGCGCGCGCGGCGCGCGCGGTACGCCGCCGGCGTCGCGCCGGTCCAGCGGCGGAACGCGCGGGTGAAGTTGGGCGCCTCGGTGTAGCCGAGGCGCGCGCCGACTTCGGCCAGCGACAGCGAGGCGTCGTCGATCAGCAGCAGCGCGCGCTGCCGGCGCAGGTCGTCGACGAGCGCGCTGAACGTCGTGCCGTGCCCCGCCAGCTTGCGCTTGAGCGTCCGCGTCGAGACGTGCAGCGCGCGCGCGACCTCCGGCAGCGCGCGCAGCCCGCCGGGCGCGTCGATCGCCTGGCGGACGCGCCCGACGAAGCCGGCGTCGACCATCGCGCGCAGCTCGCGCTCGCACTGCTCCCGCGCCAGCGCCAGCGCCACCGGGTCCGGCGAGCGCAGCGGCGTGTCGAGCACGCCGACGTCGAACACCAGCCGGTTCACCGGCTGGCCGAACCGGATCATCTCCGCCGTCGACGCGCCGAGCCGCGCCAGGTACGGCGGCGCCGGGAACGCGCACTCCGCCGTGCCCAGCAGCCGCTTGCCGGTGAGCGCCTGCGCGATCTGCCACACGCCGACCATCAGCGTCAGCACCACGAACTCGCGCATCCGCCCCAGCGGCGCGCGCTCCTCCAGGACCAGCGACACCACCCGGCCCTCGACGTACGACGACAGGCCGATCGCGCTCGTCCGCGTCGACGCGAACCGCTCGGCCAGCGCCAGCGCCTCGCGCAGCGTCGCCGAGGCGCCGGCGGCGAACCCGAGGAAGCCGTGCGACGACAGCCGCATCTGCATCCCCATGTGCAGCGCCAGCGCCGGCTCGCCGGTGAGCGCCTGCGCGCGCTCGACGATCGTCGCGCACGTCCCGAGCGACACCCGCGTCGCGGGCTCGCGCAGCCCCGCCTCGGTCAGCCCGGTGCCGCGCAGCAGCTCGTCGGCCGGCACCTTCCACAGGCTCGCCAGCCGCAGCAGGTCCGCCACGTTCGCGCCCGGGATCGACGCGTCCACCTCGTCGCGCGGTTGGCCCATGATGATAAGCGGTAGGCACACGCTAACCTGGGTCCGCGCGCGCGGCAAAGCCAGAGTGGAACCATCCCCGGAGGTGTTCGATGGCTCCCAAGGCAACCACGGCTCCAGGCGCCGCGGCGGCGGGTCCGCGCGCGATCGTCGACGCGCCCGCCGCGCGCCCGGCCGGCATCCCGCGCCGCCACATGGACTTCGCGTTCGACCCGCGCGCGGTCCCGCGCGACTGGTTCGACGACGACCCGTTCGTCACGACGTTCCTCGACGGCCTGTCGCTGCTGTTCCCCGAGGGCGAGCGGTTCTTCGTCGACGCGGTCAAGCACTACCGCGAGCGCCTCGCCCACGACCCCGAGCTGCTGACCCGCGTCGCCGGGTTCATCGGCCAGGAGGCGATGCACGGCAAGGAGCACCGCCAGCTCAACGCGATGATCGAGGCGCACGGCTACCGCGCCGTCCCCGCGCTCGACGCGCACCTGCGGTGGCTGCTCGGCGCCGTCCGCCGGCTGCCGCCGCGGTTCCAGCTCGGCGCGACCTGCGCGCTCGAGCACTTCACCGCGATCATGGCCGAGCGGCTGCTGCTCGACCCCGACACCCGCCACCTGTTCCACCCGGCGGTGCGCGGGCTGTGGAGCTGGCACGCCTTCGAGGAGAGCGAGCACAAGGCGGTCGCGTACGACGTCTACCGCGCGATCGGCGCGCGCGAGCCCGAGCGCATGGCCGTCATGATCATCACGACGATCATCTTCTTCGCCGAGCTCGCGCACTACCACGCGCGTCTGCTCGCGGCGCGCGGCGTGCTCCACAAGCCGTGGCGGTGGGCGCGCGGGCTGTGGACGATGTGGGGCCGGCCCGGCTACTTCCGCAAGCTGATCGTCCCCTACCTGGCGTACTTCCGGCCCGGGTTCCACCCCGACGACCGCGACGTCGAGGGGCTGCTCGACGCCTGGTACGGCTGGCTGTTCGCCGACGGCGGCGAGCTGACCGACGCGCTCACGGCGACGCACTACCCGGGTGCCTCGTCGGAGGCGGCGTGACGGCGACCGCCGCGGGCGGCGCCGCGCCCGAGCGCGTCCGCACCGTGATCGTCGGCTCCGGGTTCGCCGGCCTGGCGATGGCCGCGGCGCTGCGCCGCCGCGGCGACGCCGACTTCGTCGTCCTCGAGAAGGCCGACGCGATCGGCGGCACCTGGCGCGACAACCACTACCCCGGCTGCCAGTGCGACGTGCCCTCGCACCTCTACTCGTACTCGTTCGCGCCGAAGGCCGACTGGTCCGCGGCCTACGCGCCACAGCCGGAGATCCGCGCCTACATCGAGGCGTGCGCCGACCGGCTCGACCTGCGCCGCCACCTGCGCCTCGGCGCCGAGGTGCGCGAGGCGCGGTTCGACGAGGCGACCGCGACCTGGACCGTCCGGTGCGCGGACGGCCGCGTCTTCGTCGGCGACGTCGCCGTCGTCGCGACCGGCGGGCTCAGTCGTCCGCTCACGCCGCGCCTGCCCGGGCTCGACACGTTCGCCGGCCGCACCTGGCACTCGGCGGCGTGGGACCACGACGCGCCGCTCGCCGGCCAGCGCGTCGCGGCGATCGGCACCGGCGCCAGCGCGATCCAGTTCGTCCCGCACCTCGCGCGCGCCGCGGCGCACCTCACGCTGCTGCAGCGCACGCCGCCGTGGATCCTGCCGCGCCCCGATCACACGTTCACCGCCGCCGAGCGCGCCGCGCTGCGCGTCCCCGGCGTGCGCCGCGCCTACCGCGCGCTGCTCTACCTGCGCCACGAGCTGACCGCGGTGCCGTTCACGATCGAGCCGCGGATCCTGCGCGTCGCGCAGCGGCTGGCGCTGCGCCACCTGCGCCGCCAGGTCGCCGATCCCGTGCTGCGCGCGAAGCTCACGCCGGCCTACACGATGGGCTGCAAGCGCATCCTGATGTCGAACGAGTACTACCCGGCGCTGGCGCGGCCCAACGTCCACGTCGAGACCTCGCCGATCCGCGAGGTGACGCCGACCGGGATCACGACCGCCGACGGCGTCCACCACGCGGTCGACGCGATCGTGTTCGGCACCGGGTTCGACATCCACGACTACGTCGGGCCGGTGAAGGTGATCGGCCGCGGCGGGCTCGACCTCGCCGAGGTGTGGCGGACGTCGGCCCAGGCCTACCGCGGCACGACGATCCCGGGCTTCCCCAACGCGTTCGTGATCGTCGGGCCGAACACGGGCCTCGGCCACAACTCGATGATCTTCATGATCGAGTGTCAGACGCGGTACATCGCCGGCGCGCTCGACCATCTGCGGGAGCACAATCTCGCCATGCTCGAACCGACCGAGGCGGCGACCCGCCGCTACAACGAACACCTGCAAGCCCGCCTCGCCGGGACCGTGTGGGCGACCGGCTGCAAGAGCTGGTACCTCGACGCCAGCGGCAAGAACACGACGCTGTGGCCCGGCTCGACGGCGGAGTTCTTCGCGCGGACCTACCGGTTCGACGCGTCCGCCTACCGGACGGTCAGCAAGCGCCAGCTCGCGGACCGGCAGGCGCGCGCGCCGCGCCCGCGGAGGGCGGCGTGAGCCTGCCGCGCAACCCGCGCGCCGTCGTCACCGGCGCCGGCAGCGGCCTCGGCGCGGCGCTGTGCCGCGCGCTCGCGATGCGCGGCGCCACGGTCGTCGCCTCCGACGTCGACCTCGCGGCGGCCCAGGCGACCGCCGCGGCGTGCGGCGCGGGCGCCCACGCCGTGCGCTGCGACGTCACCAGGCTGGCCGAGGTCGAGGCGCTCGCCGACGCGGCGGACCGCCTGCTCGGCGGCGTCGATCTGATCGTCAACAACGCCGGCGTCGCCGTCGCCGGCCAGGTCGGCGACGTCTCGCTCGACGACTGGCGGTGGATCGTCGACATCAACCTGTGGGGCGTGATCCACGGCTGCCACGTGTTCGCGCCGCGGCTGCGGGCCCAGGGCCGCGGCCACGTGCTCAACGTCGCGTCCGCGGCGGGCCTCCTGTCCCCGCCGCAGATGGCGCCCTACAACGTGACCAAGGCGGCCGTCGTCGCGCTGTCGGAGACGATGTACAGCGACCTCGCGTCCGCCGGCGTCGGCGTCACCGTGCTGTGCCCGACGTTCTTCCCGACCAACATCGGCGTCAACGCGCGCGCCAGCGACCCGGCGCTCGCCCACACCGCGCGCAAGCTCGTCGAGGGCGGCAAGCTCACCGCCGACGACGTCGCGCGCGCCGCGCTCGACGGCTGCGACGCCGGCGCGCTCCACGTCGCGCCGCAGGCCGACGGGCGGTGGATGTGGCGGGTCAAGCGGGTCGCGCCGCGCGCCTACCAGCGCCTCGCGCCGCGGGTCACGTCGCTGCTGCTCAAGAAGCTGGGACGGTCGTGATCACGCACCGCGTCCGCGCCACCGGCGTGACGCTCGCGGCGACCGAGCGCGGCGACCGCGCGCGCCCGACGGTGCTGCTGATCCACGGCTACCCCGACACCCAGGCGGTGTGGAACCCGGTCGCCGACCGGCTCGCGGCCGACTGCCACGTCGTCACGTACGACGTGCGCGGCGCCGGCGCCTCGTCGGCGCCGTCGTCGGACGCGGCCTACGATCTCGACCGCCTCGCCGAAGACACGGTCGCCGTGCTCGACGCGCTCGCCCCGGGGCGCGCGGTCCACGTCGTCGGCCACGACTGGGGCGCGATGCAGGCGTGGCACCTCGCGGTCCACGGCCGGCTCGGTGCGCGCCTGGCGTCGCTCACGACGATGGGCGCGCCGTGCCTCGACCACGTCGGGCACTGGCTGCGCGCGCGGCTGCGGCGCGGCGCGCTCGGGCCGGTCGTCGGGCAGCTCGCGCGGTCGTGGTACATGGCCGTGCTCACCGCGCCCGGGCTGGCGCGCCCGCTGTGGGCGCGCGTCGGCCCGCGCTGGCCGGCGCTGCTCGCGCGGGTCGAGGGCCTCGCCCCCGCCGACGACCACCCCGCGCCGACGATCGCCGCCGACGGCGCGCACGGCGCGCGGCTGTACCGTCGCAACGTCGTCCGCCGGCTGCGCCGCCCTCACCCGGCGCCGCACGTCGAGGTCCCGGTCCACTTGATCGTGTGCACGCGCGACCGCTTCGTCTCGCCCCGGCTGTACGACGGCCTCGATGCGTGGGCGCCGCGGCTGTCGCGCACCGCGCTCGACGCCGGCCACTGGGTGATGCGCAGTCACCCGGACGAGCTCGCCGGCCACGTCGCGTCGTGGATCGAGGACGTCGAGCGCGTCTCGCTCGCCGTGTAAGCTCTCGCCCGCATGACGTCCGACGCGGTCCTCTACGAGCTCTCCGGTGACGTCGGGGTGATCACCCTGAACCGTCCCGACAACCGCAACAGCATGACGCCCGAGCTGCTCGACGCGTTCGGCGTGGCCGCGGCGCGCGCGCGCGCCGATCGCGCCGCGCGCTGCGTCGTCGTCACCGGCACCGGCGCGTGCTTCTCCGCCGGCGCCGACTTCAAGTCGGTGCTGCAGCGCGACGACGGCGAGCACCCGCGCGGGCCGCACGAGCGCAGCTACGAGATGTACGTGCCGTTCCTGTCGCTGCTCGACATCGAGGTGCCGGTGATCGCCGCGTGCAACGGCCACGCGGTCGGCGGCGGGTTCGGGCTGTCGCTCGTGTGCGACGTGCGCATCGGCGCGCGCGGCGCGCGCTACGGCGCCAACTTCTGCAAGCTCGGGCTCGCGCCGGGCATGGCGATCAGCTACCTGCTGCCGCGGCTGGTCGGCGTGTCGCGCGCCTCGGAGCTGCTGTTCAGCGGCCGGCTCGTCGACGGCGAGGAGGCGGAGCGGATCGGCCTGCTGTCCGCGGCGGTCGACGCCGCCGACGTGCTGCCGCGCGCGATGGAGCTCGCGCGGTCGATCGCCACGAGCGCGCCGCTTGCGGTGCGGATGACCAAGCAGCTCATGTACCGCGGGCTCGGCTGGGATCCGCGCGGCCACGCCCGCACCGAGGCGGTCTCCCAGGCGCACACGGTCGGCTCGGCCGACGCCGCCGAGGGCATCGCCGCGCTGCTCGAGAAGCGCGAGCCGCGGTTCACCGGCCGGTAGCCGGCGCGTCCGAGGCTCGACATGCGACGCACGGGGCGCGGGTAGGCCGCGACACCGTGACGCGTGCGTAACATCGCGATGCCACTCGGGTTACGCGCTCCAGGCCGCAGCTGCGAAGGCGGCTACGCGGTGGCGGGATTCCACGCAGATCCAGCCACGGAAGTTCGCGGGTTTACGCACCGTGTCAGCGTGCCCGGTTCTTGCAATCGCCCGGGGCGCTTCCCTGGAGTACCCGTCATGCAGATCGGCGTCATCACCAACCCCAACAGCCGCAAGAACAAGAACCGGCCGCACCGCGCCCAGCGGCTGCAGTCGATCGTCGGCGCGATGGGCGAGGTTCACGAGACCGAGTCCGTCGATTCGATCAAGCCGGTCCTCCGCGAGTTCCTGCGCAAGAAGGCGCGCTACTGGGTCGCCGACGGCGGCGACGGCGCGCTGCACTGGATGCTGCGCATGGGCATGGAGGTCCTCCAGGAGGACGAGTTCGCCGGCGCCTCGACCGCGCTGCCGATGACGATGCCGACCAACGGCGGCACGATCGACTTCATCGCCAACAACGTCGGGATCAAGGGCGACGCGGAGAGCCTGCTCACCGCGATGCGCCTGCGCCTCGAGCGCGGCCAGCGCATCGAGGAGACCGAGGTCGACACGATGGTCATGGACGGCGTCCAGGCGACGCCCGACGGTGACATCCCGTTCCGCACGTGGGGCTTCGCGGTCGCCGCCGGCGGCGTCGGCCAGCGGTTCTTCGCCAAGTACTACCAGGACACCGATCCGCGCCCGCAGACGATCCTCAAGGTCCTCGGCACCGCGCTCGCGTCGATGCCGGTGGCGATGACGCCGCTGCGCAACGTGCCGGGCATGCCGCGCACGCTCGCGACCTACGCCCGCGACATCTTCGAGCCGACGCACGCGAAGGTCACGCTCGACGGCATGGTGCTGCCGGGCGAGGAGTTCACCGGCATCCACGTCGCGTCGATGTCGATCAACCTCGGCAACGTGCTGCGGTTCTTCGGCAAGGCGGATCAGCCCGGCCTGATGAACGCGATCGTCGGCACGCCGTCGCCGCTCGCGATCGTCCGCAACCTGCCGCGGATGTTCCGCGGCGAGGAGATGCGCGGCGACCAGCTCCTCGATCGCCCGTGCCGGACGATGACGATGGAGGCGATCGGCGACCAGCTGCTCGAGCCGGTCATCGATGGCGAGTACTACCGCGACCTGCGCTCGATCAGCTTCCGCATCGGCCCGCGCGTGCGGATCCCCAAGGTCGTCGGCGCGCCGCGCGCCTGAACGTCGCGAGGCGGGCGCCGCGCGGGCTACACCGCCTCGTAGCCCTTGCCGGTCTTCTCGCGGATCAGTTTGTCGGCCTCCTGCTGCGCGGCGGCGGGGCTGGCGAGCTTCTTGTCCTTCTGCTGTCCGTCGGTGCCGATCCTGCCGAACCGGACGCGCAGGACGGGACCGACGACCTCGACCTCCCAGAACTTCGAGGACGTCCCCTCGACCAGCTCGAACCGGCGCGCCTTGCCGGGCTTCGCGGCCTTCGCGGCGGGCTTCGCCTTCGCGGCGGCGGGCTTCGCGGCCTTCGCGGCGGGCTTCGCCTTCGCGGCGGCGGGCTTCGCCTTCGCGGCGGGCTTCGCCGGCGTCGCGACCGCCTTCGCGGGCGCCTTGCCCGGCTTCGCCTTCAGCTTCAGCATGTGCTCGGCCGGGTGGCCGCTCCAGCCGCCCTTGGCCGGGAACACGTCGCACCGCTTCGCGTCCCACACCAGCGCGCCGGACTCGAGCAGCGTCACGTACCGCTCGAGCAGCTCGCGGAACGACGCGCCGAGCACGACGAGATCGCACTCGGTGACGAACGTGAGCACCTGGCCGGCCGTGCCGTTCGTGCCGGGATCGAAGTCCAGGTACGTGTTGTCGCCGTCCCACCACTGCGACCCCGCGATCGGGATCCGCTTGGGGTACCACAGCCCGAGCTTGTGCTTGCCGTCGTCGCTCTCGTCGGCGATGTCGCGCTGGCCCTCGTCCATGTCCCGCTCGTCCTTCCACCGCTCGACGATCGCGTGCAGCGGCGCGAGCGGCGAGCAGCCGGGCATCCACGGCCACGACGTCTCGCTCTCCTGTCCGTCGTGCAGCGCGAGGTGGGCGCGGAAGTCCGCCGGGAACTTCAGCTTCATCTTCTTCTCGGCGGCCGCGATGTCCTTCTCGGTCGCGCCGGGCCGCAGCTTGAGCGACCCCGCTCCCGACTTCGCGCCCCACGCTTCGAGACGGTCCCAGAGGTCCTTCATATAGTTCCACGGTGCCGCAGCGCTCGCGCAAAGCCAAGGACCCGGGGCCGCTCGATGGCGCGCGGTTCGTTCGCCCGGGGTTCGCGCGCGCGCCGGAGCACGACCTCGCGTTCGCGCTCGGCTACCCGCACGTGCCCGTCGAGGCCGGCGCGCCGCCGGTGCGCCCCGCCGCGGCGAGGAAGCTGCTGAAGCAGCGCGCGCGCGAGCTGACCGGCCCCGGGCTCGACGTCCTCGCGCGCGAGCTCGAGGCGCACGTCGGCGCCGTCGTGATCGCCGAGACCCTGGTCGAGATCCTCGAGGGCTACGGCGACCGCGACTTCCACGCGTGGAACCGCGGCCTGATCCAGCTCGTCCGCTGGGGGCTCGGGTTCGCGCTGCTGCGCTGCCCCGCCGCGATCGCGGCGGCGCTGCGCGCGCGCCTGGAGGTCGTGTGCGATCGCGCGATCGCCGCACGTCGTCCCGACAAGCCGCGACAGGTCGAGCAGATCCTCGACGTCGTGCTCCACGGCGCGGCCGGCGCGAGGCGCAGCGGTCATCGCTACGAGGGCGCGGTCCAGGCGTTCGATCTGCTCCACGTCCACGACGACCCCGCGTTCGTCCTCGACCAGGTGCGGCGCGAGCGCTTCGAGCCGCTGTGGCGGCCGTGGGCGCGCCTGGCGTTCCTCGGCGGCGAGCCCGTGGTCCGGCACTACGCGCGCCACTGGCGCAAGATCCGCGACGGCGTCGACGTCCGCGCGTTCGTGCGCGACTTCGGGCGGATCCGCTCGCCCGCGGTGACCCGGGCGATCCGCGAGATCGCGGCGACCCCGGCGTCCCCCGCGGCCGCCGACGCGACCGCGTGGCTCGCGCGCCACTGACGAGACGAACGGGCAGCAGGCATTGCGCGCGGGACGTCGCCCCAGGACACTGGTTCTGCCCCAATGCTTGAGTACCTGCACCTCAAGAACGTCGGTCCGGCGCCAGAGATGCGCATGGAGCTGGCCGAGCGCCTCAACCTCATCACGGGGGACAACGGGCTCGGTAAGAGCTTCCTGCTCGACATCGCGTGGTGGACCCTCACCCGCACCTGGGTCGGCTACCCGGCGCGCCCGAACCCGGGGGCGAAGGAGGCTGCGTCCATCGGGTTCGCGTTCGAGAGCAAATCGGGGCGCCGTGAGTACGTCAGCGAGTTCGATCGCAAGCAGCAGGAGTGGAAGGGCAAGGTCGGCCGGCCAGCAAACCCTGGTCTCGTCCTCTATGCCCAGGTCGACGGTGGTTTCGCCGTGTGGGATCCAGCTCGCAACTACTGGCGTACCGTCAGGGGCCAGGAGGTGCAGGACCGTCCCCCCGCGTATGTATTCAGCCCCAACGAGGTCTGGGACGGCCTGGAGCGAGATGGCGCCACGCTGTGCAATGGCCTCATCCGTGACTGGGCGTCCTGGCAGAAGGAGAAGGGCACTCCGTTCGAGCTGCTCAAGGCGGCGCTGCAGGTCATGTCGCCGTCGGCCGGCGAACCGCTGGTTCCGGGCCCGCTGACGCGCATTAGCCTCGACGACGTGCGCGACATGCCGACGTTGCGCATGCCGTACGGTGAGGACACGCCCATCGTGCAGGCCTCCGCCGGCATGCGTCGCATCACCGCGCTGGTGTACCTGCTCGTGTGGGCATGGGAGGAGCACCAGCGTGCCGCTGCCCTTCTGGGGCAGGAGCCCAGCCAGCAGGTCATCTTCCTCGTCGACGAGCTCGACACTCACCTACACCCCCGCTGGCAACGCGTCGTCCTACGTGCGCTGCTTGACGTGGTCGGGGAGTTGATGACCGGGGGCGACGCTCAGGTCCAGGTCCTCGCCGCGACTCACTCGCCTCTGGTCATGGCGTCCGTGGAGCCGCACTTCGATCCCGCCCAGGACGCGCTGTGGCACCTCGACCTGGCGGACAGCGCGGTTCGACTGACTCAAGAGCAGTGGGCGAAGCAAGGGGACGTGCTCGGCTGGCTGGTGTCGGAGACGTTCGGGCTGGCTCAGGCTCGGTCGCGCGAGTCCGAGGAGGCAATCGAGGCCGCCGAGGCGTTCATGCGCCGAGACCTATCGGCGCTGCCCAGTGGACTGCGCACCAGGAACGACATCGACGCGGCGCTCGCCAGGCTGCTGCCGGGGCACGATCCGTTCTGGCCGCGCTGGGTGGTCAAGGGTGGCGCCGTCGAGGGCAAGGCGACAGGGAAGCCGCGCAAGAAGCAGCGCGCGAAGGCGACCCCGAAGCGGACGGCCAAGAAGGCGACCTCGGGGCGGAGCAAGCGCCGTTGAAGAGGGTCACACCGCCACGGGAGCCGGCAGGGTTCGACGCCCGCTGTCGGAGGCGCGGCGAGACGTGGCTGGCTGGCCACGCCACAGGACGCCCACCCTCGTACTGGTCGGAGTTTCGGGCTCAGCTCGCCGATGGGTTTGGCGGCTTGTGTGGCTACGGCGCGATGTACGAGCCAGTCGGCTCGGTCGACCACTACCTCTGCGTTGACAATCATCGAGCCCTCTCCTACGAGTGGGGCAACTACCGCTTCGCGGCCGAGTGGCTGAACAAGAGCAAGGGCACGGCCGATGACGCGATCCTCGATCCCTTCGAAGTCGAGGACGACTGGTTCGAGATCCATCTGCCGTCGCTCCAGCTCGTCGTCAGCGAGCGCGTGCCCGCGGGCATGCGCGCCAAGGCTGAGTACACGCTCAAGCGGCTCCACCTGCGTGATGACGAGCGCGTTATCCGTCAACGGCGTGCGTGGTACGAGCTCTACGAGGCGGGAGACCTGAGCCTCGAGGGCCTGACACGCAGGGCGCCGCTGATTGCCGCGGCTGTGCGCAAGGCCAGCGGCACGCCCGCTCGGCGACGTTCGCGTCGCAGGCCGTGACCGCGTTCGATGGGCGCTTCGTGCGTGCATGGCTCGCCCGGTGGCACCTGACCGTGTGACCACGCGGGGTTGACGCGCAGGTCAGCGAGGGGGCTGGCCCCCAGGGCCAGGCTGGATCGGGGCATCCCGCCCCGGCACGAACCGGCAGGATCCCTCCGGTGCACGTGATTCCGGCGATCTGCGAGCGGGCACATCGTCTGCAAATTCTCTTCGGGTCACCGAGGAGGTTCATGTGCGACACGACCGTACTCCCACCGGTCGATGGGCCGCAGCCACCGCCGGCGCGCTGATCGCGCTGGGCGGCTGCTGGGGCTCGATCGGCGATCCAGGAAGCACCGACGAGGGCCAGTGCGGCGCCGTGCCGGTGCCGCCGATCAAGCGGCTGTCTCACGTCGAGTACGTGAACACGGTGCGCGCGCTGCTGCCCGACATCGACGTCGCGCTGCCGGAGCTCGCGCTCGATCCGACGCCGCACGGGTTCGACAACGACGCCGACGCGCTGCGCGCGAGCCCGCTGCTCGTCGATCAGTACAGCGTCGCCGCCAACCGCCTCGCCGAGCGCGTGCGCGAGCGCCAGGGCGAGTACCTGCCGTGCGACGCCGCCGAGGGCGCCGCGTGTGGCCACGCGTTCATCGACGCGTTCGCGCCGCGCGCCTACCGCCGCCCGCTCACCACCGAGGAGCGCGCCGAGCTGGTCGCGACGTTCGACGCCTACCTCGCGCAGGACGGGTTCGACGTCGCGCTCGAGCTGACGCTGCAGCAGATCCTCCAGGCGCCGCAGTTCCTCTACCGGATCGAGACGGTCGGCCCCGATGGGCGGCCCGGTCCGTACGACGTCGCGTCGCGGCTGTCGTACCTCTTGTGGAGCACGATGCCCGACGACGCGCTGTTCGCCGCGGCGGCGGACAACCGGCTCGGCACGCCCGCGGGGATCGAGGCCGAGGTCGATCGCATGCTCGCCGACCCGCGCGCGCTCGACGGCTTCATGAACTTCGCGCAGCAGTGGCTCGGGCTGGCGCGGCTCGACCGCGTCAGCAAGCTGCCCGAGGACGGCCTCGACGACACGCTGCGCGCGGCGCTCGCCGAGGAGGCGCGGCGGTTCCTCACCGACATCGTGTTCGCCTCCGGCGGCACGCTCGACGATCTGTTGACCTCGCGCGAGGCGTGGGTCAGCCCCGAGACCGCCGCGTTCTACGGCCTGCCGGCGCCCGCCGACTGGCAGCGCATGGAGCTGCCCGACGATCGCCGCGGGTTCCTGATGCAGCTGCAGTTCCTCGCCGCGCACGGCCACCCCAACAACCCGTCGCCGGTGCTGCGCGGGCTGTTCGTGCTGCAGCGCCTCTTGTGCGTCGAGCTCGGCTCGCCGCCGGCCGGCGTCGACATGTCGATCCCCGAGGGCGATCCCGACATGGGCCCGACGACGAACCGCCAGAACTACGATCGCGCGACGAGCGGCGAGGTGTGCAGCCAGTGCCACGTCGTGATCAACCCGGTCGGGTTCGCGTTCGAGCACTTCGACACGATGGGGCGGTGGCGCGATCAGGACAACGGCCTGCCGATCGACGACTCGGCCGCGGTGTCCGGCACCACGCTCGACGGCGCCGGCGGGCTCGTCGACTTCCTCGCCGCGAGCGAGCAGGTCGATCGCTGCGTCACGCGCAAGCACATGTACTACGCGCTCGCCGGCACCGAGGCGGCCGAGGACCCGTGCCTGACCGCGGACGTCGCCGCGGACTTCGCGGCGTCGGGCGGCAGCCTGCGCGAGCTGATGCGCTCGATCGCGCTCCACGCGCGGTTCAACGGAATCCCGGAGGTGCCGTGATGTCTCGCATGTCCACGACCCGTCGCCGGTTCCTCCAGGCCCTCGGCATCGGCGCCGGCGGCGTGCTGCTGCCGTCGCTGAACCGCGGCCGCCGCGCCCAGGCCGGCCCGCCGGGCGAGCCGCCGATGCGCCTGGTGATCCTGTTCACCGAGCACGGCACGCCCCACGTCAACTGGGACATGCACGGCGGCCGCGATCCCGACGGCCAGTGGGAGTACGACCACACCGGCATGGCGGAGGCCGAGTTCAGCCCGGCGCTGCGCCCGCTGTGGCGCCACCGCAACAAGCTGACCGTCGTCGACGGGCTGTCGCTCGCCACCGCGATCGCCGACCCGTACGGCGATGGCCACGCCAAGGGCTGGTGCAGCGCGCTGACCGGCGGCATCGCGCGCGAGACGTTCGAGGACGTCAAGAGCAACGCGACCCACCCGTCGCTCGATCAGCTCGTGACGACGGCGCTGCGCGCGCAGGACCCCGGCCTCACCGACGTGACGTCGCTCGAGATGGGCGTCTACCAGTACAACTTCCACGCCGCGCTGTACCGCCAGGCGCCGGGCGGCGGCCCGGTCGTGCGCGTGCCGCACGAGGAGAGCCCGGCGGCGCTGTTCGACCGGCTGTTCCCCAACGGCGACGGCTCGACGCCGCCGGATCCCGTCCGCGTCGCCCAGGCCGACGTCATGGGCGGGCTCGGCGACATGTACGACCGGATGGCGCCGCGGCTGTCCGGCGAGGACCGGCTCAAGCTCGAGCAGCACCGCGATCTGATCCGCGACATGGAGCGGCGGATCCGCCTGCTCGACTCGATCGACTGCGGCGCGCCGGCCGTCGACGACTACAACTGGGGCGAGGTCCCGCACCCCGAGCGCTACGACGCCCACACCCGCAGCTTCTGGAACCTCGCGACCGTCGCGATGTCGTGCGGGATCACCCGCGTCGTGACGATGCAGTTCGGCCCGCTCCACGTCGAGATGATCGGCGGCACGGGCGATCTGCACCACGACTACGCCCACCGCTCGGCGCCGTACCTGGCGAACGAGCCCGACTACCCCAACGCCGTGCAGATGATGACCAACTTCTCGGCGTACTACGCCGGCTACGCGGCCGAGCTGGCCGACCGGCTCGACGCGATCCCCGAGGGCAACGGCACGCTCCTCGACAACACGATCATCCTGTGGGTGAGCGAGCTGTCCGACGGCGGCCACGGCCACGATCCGCTGCCGGTGGTCATCCTCGGCGGCGGCAGCCGGTTCCGCACCGGGCGCTACCTGCACTACGCGCGCGACACGTTCACCACGACGACCGCGGACTGGGTCGACGGCAACGAGCGGATCGGCCTGCCGCACAGCCACCTGCTGGTGTCGGTCGCGCAGGCGATGGGCGTCGACACCGACGTCGTCGGTGACGCGACCGTGCGACCCAAGCTGACGTCCGCGCCGGACATCGATCTCAGCGGTCCGCTGCCGGGGCTGGTGTGAGCGCGCGCCTGGGCATCCTGGTCGTCGCGGCGGTCGCCGGGTGCGCCGGCGAGCTGGAGAACCCCGAGCGGTTCGCGAGCTGCCCGCCGGGGTTCGTCGAGCAGCTGTTCCAGACGCGGTGCGCCGGCGCGTGCCACGGCGCGACCGAGCCGGAGGCCGGGCTCGACCTGGTGTCGACCGGCGTCGAGGCGCGCCTGGTCGGCGAGGCGAGCACGACGACGTTCTGCGAGGGCGCGCTGATGATCGATCCGGAGGGCACGTCCGACGCGGACCACCTGCTGCTCGACAAGCTGGGCGCCGACCCGAGCTGCGGCTCGCGCATGCCGTTCGGCGCCGAGCCGCTGAGCGCCGCCGAGCTGGAGTGCGTCCGGCGGTGGGTCGACGCGACGCTGGGGGCGCAGCCGTGAGGGCGCTGGTGGTCGCGATCGCGCTGGTGCTGTGGACCGGCGTCGCCGCCGCCGGTCCGCCGGTCGTCGTCACGGGGGACGCCGACGCGGACGAGGTCGGCGTCACCGACGCCGTGCGCGACGCGCTGGCGCCGCACGTCGAGCTCGTCGACGATCCGGCCGCGGCCGCCGCGGTCGTGTCGGTCGAGGTGAAGGCGGGCAAGGGCAAGAAGAAGTGGACCGCGAAGGTGTCGGTGCGCCAGGCGCCCGACGGCAAGCGGCTCGGCGGCTACGACGTCAAGGCGGCCAGGGGCAAGCTGGCGAAGGCGGCCGCGGCCAAGGCGTGGAAGCAGCTCAAGAAGCCGATCGGCAAGGCGAAGGCGCCGGCGCCGCCCGAGCCCGAGCCCGTGGCCGAGGCGCCTCGCGAGGCGTCGCCGCCGCCGCCGGTCGAGGAGGATCGCGTCGCGCGCGTCGACGGCGCGGGCGGCGGCGCCACGGGCGAGGGCGCGCTCGGCGTGTCCGCGCGCGCCGCGCCGGGCGCCCGTGGCGACGCCGCGTGGCTCACCGTCGCGGTCACCGGCCGGCCGCAGCTCCGCACGCTGCGCTACCGGGACGACCTCGCCGACACGCTGCGCGCCTACGACCTCGCCGCGCCGGCGGCGCGCCTCGACGTCGCCTGGCGCCCGGCGCGCGCCGGCGCGCTGCGCCACCTCGCCGTGCGCGCCAGCTACGAGCAGGCCGTGGGCGTCAACGGCTCGCGCACCGACGACGGCATGGAGTTCGCGACCTCGGCGTCGGAGTGGACCGCGGGCGTGCGCGGCGAGCTGCCGGTCGGCGGCGCGCGGCTCGCGCTCGACGCCGGCTACGGCGAGCAGCGGTTCACCGTCGACGACGACGCGGTCGGCGACGACCTCGTGCCCGACGTGACCTACCGCTACGTGCGCGGCGCGCTCGGCCTGACCGTGCCAGTGGGCGACAAGCTCGCGGTCGACGCCTCCGCCGGTTACCGCTACCTCGTCGGCACCGGCGACCTCGGCAGCGACGCGTGGTTCCCGCGCCAGACCGGCGCCGGCGTCGACGCCGCGGCCGGCGTGCGCTACGCCGTCGCGGGCCCGGTCGAGCTCCACGCCGGCCTCGACCTGCGCCGCTACTTCTTCGCGATGAACCCCGAGCCGGGCGATCCGCGGATCGCCGGCGGCGCGGTCGATCAGTACGTGGCGGTCGTGGGCGGCCTGGCGATCGCGCTGCGCTGAGCCGGCCCCGAGGGCCGGATCGAGCCCCCCAGAAGTGGAGCGTGGCGCGTTGGCGCGCGCAGAATCCGCGCGGTCTCGGGCGTGCCTCTCCGGATCGCGCAAGCCGTGCGCCGCACACGCCCTCACGGCGTGCCCCGCCGCTTGCAAGAGCAGCCCGCGTGTCCACCACCGACCCCGAGCACCGCACGATCATCGAGCCCTTCAAGGTCAAGGTCATGGAGCCCTTGCCGTTCCGCACCCGGGCGGAGCGCGAGCGCATCCTGGCCGAGGCCGGCAACAACCTGTTCCTCGTCCCGGCGCGCGAGGTCACGTTCGACTTCCTCACCGACTCGGGCACGACCGCGATGAGCGCGGCGCAGTGGGCGGCGATGATGGTCGCCGACGAGAGCTACGCCGGCTCGCGCAGCTTCGAGAAGTTCGAGGCGGTGGTGCAGCGGGTGACCGGGTTCACCCACGTCATCCCGACCCACCAGGGCCGCGCCGCCGAGCGCCTGCTGTTCTCGACCCTGGTCAAGCCCGGCCACTTCGTCCCGTCGAACAACCACTTCGACACCACGCGCGCCAACCTCGAGCAGCTCGGCGCGACCGCGGTCGACCTGGTGATCGCGGAGGGCAAGGACCCGACCTCGCGCCACCCGTTCAAGGGCAACATCGACCTGCCGCGGCTCGAGGCGTTCTGCCGCGAGCACGCCGGCCGGATCCCGCTGGGGATGATCACGATCACCAACAACACCGGCGGCGGCCAGCCGGTGTCGCTCGCCAACCTGCGCGGCGCCGCCGAGATCTACCGCCGCCATGGCATCCCGTTCGTGATCGACGCGTGCCGGTTCGCCGAGAACGCGTGGTTCGTCAAGGTGCGCGAGGAGGGGCAGCTCGAGCGCGCGCCGCGCGAGATCGCGCGCGAGGTGTTCGAGCTCGCCGACGCGTGCCTCGTCAGCGCCAAGAAGGACGGCATGGTCAACATCGGCGGGTTCATCGCGACCCGCCGCGCCGAGTGGCTGCCGGCGCTGCGCAGCCTGTTGATCCTCACCGAGGGCTTCCCGACCTACGGTGGCCTCGCGGCCCGCGACCTCGAGGCGCTCGCGATCGGCCTCGAGGAGTCGCTCGACGAGCGCTACCTCGAGTACCGCGTCGCGGTCAGCCGCTACATGGCCGAGGGGCTCGAGCGCCGCGGCGTGCCGGTGATGCAGCCGCCCGGCGGCCACGCGGTCTACATCGACGCGCGGCGGTTCCTGCCGCACATCCCGCCGGCGGAGCTGCCGGCGCAGGCGCTGACCTGCGAGCTGTACCTCGCGCTCGGCGTGCGCGCGTGCGAGATCGGGACGGTGATGTTCGGCGACAAGGCGTCGATGGAGCTGGTGCGCCTGGCGTTCCCGCGCCGCGTCTACACCCAGGCCCACTTCGACTACATCCTCGAGGGCATCGAGGGCGTCGTCGCGCGCAAGGCCGAGCTGCGCGGGCTGCGGATCGTCGAGGAGCCGCCGTTCCTGCGCCACTTCACGGCGCGGTTCGCGCCGGTGAGCTGAGCCCTAGCGGAAGCTCAGCAGCTCGGGGCGCACGATCAGCACGAGGCCGAGCACCAGCATCACGCCGCCGCTGACGAGCTGCAGCACGCGCCCGCCGCGCTCCTGCAGCTTGTGTCGCCGCAGCGTGACCACCGCGATCGTCACCATCAGCGCGTCGTCGAACATGTACGCGACGATGTAGAGGGCGAGGTAGGCGTGGTGCTGCCAGCCGGGCAGGTCCTGGGCGGTGAGGATCTGCGTGTACAGCGCCGGCAGCCCGGCGGTGCACAGCAGCTCGACGAGGTTGACCATGATCGCGAGCGCCAGCGTCGCGATCAGCGCGCCGCGCAGGTCCTCGGCCTGCACGATCCGGCGGACGCGCGCGTAGATCCGCGGCTTGGCGGCGGCCGGGATCGACAGCGACGGCCCGTGCGCCGGGACCACGCCGTCCTTGACGTGGATCGCGCCGACGCCGAGCGCGACGAGGCCGAGCGCGACCTGGAGCCACCGCGCCACGCCGATCGCCAGGAACGCGCCGAGCCACGCCGCCATGAACAGGTAGTAGGCGATCCCGCTCACCGTCACGAACGTCCCGGCGATCAGCGCCATCTTCTTGCGGCTGCGCACGTTGACCAGCAGCCCGAGCAGGAACATCAGCACCCACATCGCGCACGGGTTGAACCCGTCGACCAGGCCGACGACCACCGTGAACCCCAGCAGGCCCGCGTCGCCGACCCGGACCTCGCCGAGCCACGGCAGCGAGATCACGTCGAGCCGGCGCTCGTCGTCGTCGAGCCACGCCTCGACCATCGCGCCGGTCGTCGCGGGCCCGTCGAACCCGACGGCGAGCCGGTCGCCGACGACGAACGCCGGCACGGCGGCGAGCACGCCGTCGGCCTCGGCCCGCGCGACGAGCCGCGCGCGCGCCGCCGGGTCGGCGGAGACGTCGTGGAGCACGAGCTCGAGGTCCGGCCGCCGCTTGTGCAGCTCGCCGAGCCACGCCTTGGCGCGGTCGCAGTGGGTGCACCCCGGCTTGACGAAGACCTCCAGCGTCGCGGGCGCCGCCGCCGCGCCGGGCCGCGCGGCCGCGAGCAGGCCGAGCGCGAGCGCGATCAGCGCCGCGAGCGCACGCGCGCGCCGCGCCGAGCGATCTCTCGCTCGACGGTGGCGTCGCGACGCCGGCCCCATGGCTCAACCCACGGCGTGGTGGCCGGGCCGCGGCCGCCGGGGCTCGAGCACGAGCTCGGTGTCGATCAGCGCGGCGGCGCCGAGCCCGAGCAGCGCGAGCGCGCCGAACAGCTCGACGATCGACAGGCTCCCGCTCGCGACCGCGAGGGTGCCGAGCAGGATCACGTGATAGACGAACACGAGTAGGAGCGCCATGGCCGCCTCCAGGGTTGCTGCCCCAGGGCGTTGCATCCCATGTGCCGCCGAGGCGCGCGCCGGCGCGCGATCGGCGCGCACGCCGTGCGCCAGCGCGGTCCACCAGCGCACAGGGTTCGCGCGTCGGACCGCGGCTGCTCCCGTGGTGTGACGCCCCGGGCGGAGCGGGGTCAGCGCTTCTTGCCCTTGGCCTTGGCGGCGGGCTTCTTGGCCGGGGCCTTCTTGGCGGCGGGCTTCTTGGCCGGGGCCTTCTTGGCGGCGGGCTTCTTGGCCGCTGGCTTCTTGGCGGGCGCCTTGGCCTTGGCGGCAGGCTTCGCCGCGGCCTTGGCGGGCGCCTTCTTGGTGGGCGCCTTCTTGGCGGGCGCGGCCTTGGCGGGCGCCTTGGCGGGCGCGGCCTTGGCGGGCGCGGCCTTGGGCGCCGGCGCCGCCTTCACGGGCGCGGGCTTGGCCGCGGCCTTCACGGGTGCGGGCTTGGCCGCGGCCTTCGCGCCGACGCGCGGGGCGGCGGGACGATCGTCGTCCTCTTCCTCGTCGTCGTCATCGTCGTCATCGTCGTCATCGTCGTCGTCGTCGTCGTCGTCATCGTCGTCGTCGTCGTCGTCCTCGTCGTCCTCGTCGTCCTCGTCCTCGTCGACGTCGTCGTCATCGTCCTTCAGCGTGTCCGGCCACACCTCCTCCTCTTCCTCCTCCTCCTCCTCCACGGGCTCGGCCTCGACGAAGTCCGCGCCGCCGAAGTCGTCGTCGGCGGCCGCCGGCGCGGCCTCGGCCTCGTCGTCGTCGGCCACCGGCGCCTCGTCCACCTCCTCGTCGTCGTCGTCACCGGGGCCGCCGAAGTCATCGTCGCCCCCGTCATCGTCGTCGTCGTCGTCGCCAGGGCCTCCCCGGTGCCCTCCCAGCCCGTGCTCATCCTCCAGCGCCGCGAGATCGAGATCGAGGTCGATCGTGCTCATGCCAGGATTCTAAGCACCAACCTCGCCGCGCGTTCAAGGCGACCCGGCCGGGATGTCGGGCGCGCCCGGCCGGCTACCCGGCGGCCCCGACGTGGTCGACGTCGGTGCGGATCACCGTCGGGGGCGGGTCCACGACCAGCTCCTTGACCAGCGTCCGCCACACCCAGTGCGTCGACAGCACGGCGACGACCGCCATGTTGTCGGTGTTGGAGAACTGCGGGCTGTCGGCCTTGGCCTTGCATTTCTCCCACAGCGTCTCCACCGCCGCCGGCTCGAACACCCCCGCCGCGGCCGCCTCGCGCCCGCTCATCAGCTCGTCGACCCACCCGGGGCGCCCGTCGCCGACGAACGCCAGGGCGTCCGGCGCCCGGTAGGGCTGCTTGGGCCGCTTGCGGATCGCCTCGGGCACGCACCGCTCGCCGACCCGCTTGAGCACGTGCTTCTCGTCGAGGCCGCGCAGCTTGTACGAGTCGGGCAGGCGGGCCGCCAGCGCCATGACCTCGCGGTCGAGGAACGGGAACCGCCCCTCGACCGAGTTGCCCATCAGCATCCGGTCGCCCTGCGCCGACAGCAGGTACCCCGACATCAGGGTCCGTACCTCCAGGTACTGATCCTGGGCCAGGTACGACCACCCCGACAGCTCCGGCGGCAGGGTGGCCATCAGCTCGGCGATCGCCTGGTCCGGGGACCGGACGTCGCGCACCGACGCCGCGAGCAGCCGCTTGACCGCGGCCGTCGTCTTCCACCGCGTGTCGTGGCCAAACCCGGGCTCGCGCCACCGCTCGAGCCCGCGCCCGAAGAACGCCTGCGCCATCTTGCGCTGGGCGACCGGCGACCGCGCCATGTACGGGTAGAGCTTGTCGAGCAGCCGCGGCCGCGCCTCGGACTTCGGGGCGCGCGCCCAGAACCGCCGGACCGCGGCCTCGCGGAAGATGTCGTAGCCCGCGAACATCTCGTCGGCGCCCTCGCCGGTGAGGACGACCTTGATCCCGTGGTCGCGGACCAGCCGGGACAGCAGGAACATCGGCGCCGGCGCGGTGCGCAGGATCGGCCGCTCGGCGTGGCGGCACGTGTCGGGCAGGGCGTTCGCGATGTCGGCGCGCGACACCACGATCTCGTGGTGGGTCGTGCCGAGGTGGGCGCTCATCGCCTTCTGGAACTCGCCCTCGTCGTACTCGGCGTCCTCGAACCGCAGGCTGAACGTGTGGAACCCGCGGCCCTTCGCCGCCAGGCCGAGCGCCGCGATGATCGAGCTGTCGAGGCCGCCCGACAGGTAGCTGCCGACGTCGACGTCGGCGCGCAGCATGCGCAGGGCGGTCGCCTTGTGCAGCGCCGCCTGCACCGCCTCGGTCGCCTCGGCGAGCGAGCCGGTGAAGTCGCCCGGGTAGTCGGGGCGCCAGTACGCCTCGTCGCGGACCTTCCACCCGGCCGTCCCGACCTCGTCGTAGACCCGGACGTGGCCGGGCTCGAGCTCGCGCACGCCCTCGAACACGGTGCGCGGCGGCACCACCGTCCAGAACGTGAACGTCTCGTCGAGGCCCGCGGCGTCGAACCGTCGCGGCAGCTCGGGCGCGCCGGCGAAGATCGCCTTGACCTCGCTGCCGAAGACCAGCCGGCCGCCGGCCTCGCTGTAGTACAGCGGCCGCACGCCGACGCGGTCGCGCGACAGCACGAGGCGCCGGCGCGGCGCGTCCCACAGCGCGATCGCCCACTGCCCGTTGAACCGGTCGAACGCGCCCTCGCCCCACGCGTCCCAGGCGTGGAGGATGACCTCGGTGTCGCTGCGGGTGCGGAACGCGTGGCCGAGCGCGATCAGCTCGTCGCGCAGCTCGATGAAGTTGAAGATCTCGCCGTTGAACGCCAGCCACGAGCCGCGCGGTCCGGCCATCGGCTGCTGGCCGGTGGCGAGGTCGACGATCGACAGCCGGGTGTGGGCGAGGCCGACGTGACGATCGCGGTACAGCCCGACCTCGTCCGGGCCGCGGTGGTGGAGGGCGCCGAGCTGGCGGCGGAGGGCGTCGCGGTCCGGAGCGGGTCCGGCGCCCGCGAGGTCGACGATGCCGGCGATGCCACACATGTGGTCGAGCAGTCTAACCCGGGCGCGCGGCGGCCGTCCGGCGTTGAAAACGGCTCGTGGCGATGGTACCGACGAGGTCCCATGGCCCTCAGTCCCCAGGACGTCGAGCGCGACGTGACCGCGTTCATCGTCGAGAACTTCCTGTTCGGCAACGCCGCCGACGCCCCGAAGCCCGCCACCTCCTTCATGGAGACGGGCCTCATCGACTCGACGGGCATCCTCGAGCTGGTCGCCTGGCTGGAGGGCAAGTACGGCATCAGCGTCGGCGACGACCAGCTCGTGCCGGAGAACCTCGACTCGGTCGGCAACATCGCGGCGTTCGTCGTGCGCACCAAGGGGGGCTGAGATGGGCATCGGATTCGAAGTGCTCGACATCGACCTCGAGGCCGAGGCCAACCGCATCTGCGAGGCGATCCGCAAGGGCGTCTCGCTCGAGCTCAAGCGCCGCGGCGTCGTCGTCGCGCTGTCGGGCGGCATCGACAGCTCGTGCGTCGCCGCGCTGTCGGCGCGCGCGCTCGGCCCCAAGCACGTCCACGGCCTGCACATGCCGGAGCGCGACTCCTCCGGCGAGACGATCAAGCTGTCGAAGTCGGTGTCCGACACGTTCGGCTTCGACTCGACGGTCGAGGACATCACGCCGATCCTCGAGGGCCTGCGCTGCTACGAGCGGCGCGACGAGGCGATCAAGATGGTCTTCCCGGACTTCGGCCCGGGCTGGAAGTCGAAGATCGTCCTGCCCGGCGTGCTCGACGGCAGCGCCGCCAACCAGAGCTACAACGTCTACTCGGTGGTCGTGCAGACGCCGGGCGGCGAGATCCTGAAGAAGCGGCTGCCGCCGAAGGCCTATCTGCAGATCGTCGCGGCGACGAACTTCAAGCAGCGCACCCGCAAGATGCTCGAGTACTACCACGCGGACCGGCTGCACTTCGCGACGACGGGGACGCCGAACCGGCTCGAGTACGACCAGGGCTTCTTCGTCAAGAACGGCGACGGCGCCGCCGACATCAAGCCGATCGCGCACCTCTACAAGACGCAGGTCTACGCGATGGCGCGCCACCTCGGCGTCCCGGCGGCGATCTGCAACCGCGCGCCGACGACGGACACGTACTCGCTGGCGCAGGGCCAGGACGAGTTCTACTTCTCGCTGCCCTACGACAAGATGGACCTGTGCCTGTGGGCGAAGAACCACGGCAAGGCGCCGGGCGACGTCGCCGGCGCGCTCGGCCTCACCGCCGAGCAGGTCGAGCGCGTCTACCGCGACATCGACCAGAAGCGCGCGACGACGCGCTACATGCACCTCGCCCCGGTGAAGTGCGGCGAGATCCCCGAGCTCGACGTCTGAGAGGCCGCGCCGGTGCCGGGGCTGGTCCACGAGCTGCTGTTCACGACCGCGGCCCGGGCGCCTGACCGCGAGGCGCTGGTCACCCACGACCCGGGCGCCGCGCGCGTGTCGTACGCGGCGCTCGCCGCGGCGGCGCGGCGGTTCGCCCGGCTGTGCGTCGCGCTCGGCGTCGCGCGCGGCGACCGCGTCGCGATCCTGGCGCACAACGGCGTCGAGTACGCCGCCGCGTACTACGGCGCGCTCGCCGCGGGCGCGATCGCGGTGCCGCTGAACACGGCGGCGGACCCCAGCTCGCTCGTCCACTACCTCCACGACTCGGGCGCGCGGGTGCTCGTCGTCGGCCCGCGGCTCGAGCGCGTCGTCGTCCAGGCGGCGCCGCGGTTCGGCGAGCTGCCGGCGCTGGCCACGGTCGTGATGGCGGCGGGGCCGGCGATGGCGGCGCTCGGCAAGGCCGCGCCCCTCGGGCTGCGGCTGGTGCCGGCGAGCGAGGCCGACGCGCACGAGGCCGCGCCCGTCGAGGTGGTGGTCACCCCCGACGACGTCGCGTCGATCATCTACACCTCCGGCTCGACCGGCCGGCCGCGCGGCGCGACGCTGACCCACGGCAACATCGCCGCCAACGTCGCGTCGATCGTCGCCTACCTCGGGATCACCGAGGACGACCGCGTCCTCGCGGTGCTGCCGTTCTACTACGTCTACGGCAAGAGCGTGCTCAACATCTCGGTCGCGGTCGGCGCGGCGGTGATCGTCGAGAACCGGTTCCAGTACCCCAACGTCGCGCTCGACACGATGGAGCGCGAGCGCTGCACCGGGTTCGCCGGCGTGCCGTCGACGTTCGCGATCCTCGTCCACCGCTCGAACCTCGGCGAGCGCGTCGCCGCCGGGCAGCTCGCCGCGCTGCGCTGGGTGACCCAGGCCGGCGGCGGGATGAGCCCGACGCTGACGCGCGAGCTGCTCGCGACGCTGCCCGGCCGGCGCGTGTTCGTGATGTACGGCGCGACCGAGGCGTCGGCGCGCCTCAGCTACGTCCCGCCGGAAGAGCTGCCGGGGTGCATCGGCTCGATCGGCCGCGCGATCCCCGGGGTCACGCTGACCGTCCGGCGTCCGGACGGCACGCCGTGCGCCGAGGGCGAGGCGGGCGAGCTGTTCGCCCAGGGCGCGAACATCATGCGCGGCTACTGGAACGACCCCGAGGAGACCGCGAAGGTGCTCGGGCCGCACGGCTACGCCACCGGCGACCTCGCGCGGGTCGACGCCGCCGGGCGGATCTGGCTGGTCGGGCGCAAGCAGGACATGCTCAAGGTCGGCGGCCACCGCGTCGCCGCGCGCGAGATCGAGGACGCGATCCTCGAGCACCCGGGTGTGATCGAGGCCGCGGTGATCGGCATCCCCGACGAGCTGCTCGGCGACAAGCTGCGCGCGTTCATCGTGCTGCGCGCGCCCGGCGCGCCCGACGCGGCCGACGCCCCCGACGGCAACGCGCTCAAGCTGTTCCTCAAGGACCGGCTGCCCGCGTACAAGATCCCCGACGACGTCGTCGTCCGCGACGAGCTGCCCAAGAACCCCTCGGGCAAGGTCATGAAGGACGCGCTGCGGGCTGCCCCGTGATATGACCGGGGCGATGCGTCTCCCGGTGGTCCTCGGTGTGGCGGCCCTCGTCTCGGCGCCTTCGGCCGCGCGCGCCGACGGGTGGAGCCTGCACGTGCTGGGCAGCCTCGAGACGGGGTGGACCGACAACCTGTTCTCCGCGCCCGACGACCCGGTGCCGGGCGTCGAGACGCCGGCGCGCGAGGCGGACCTCTACACGCGGATCCAGCCGGGCCTGCTGTTCGCGTGGGAGCGGCCGAACATCATCAACCAGTTCGACTACACGCTCGAGGGCAACGCGTACCTGTCGCACGACGAGGCGTGGTCGCTGTCGCACCGCGGCGGGTGGCGCGGGTTCTTCCTGCTGACCCCGCGCAGCGAGATGAACGCGGGCGTGCAGCTCGGGATGGGCACGCTCAACACGTTCACGACGCGGACGACGGCGGACGCCGGCACGGTCACGGTGCTGCCATCGGCGCAGAGCGACTTCGTCTCGGTCGACGGCAGCGAGCACTACAGCTACCAGGTGTCGCGGCCGCTGCGGTTCACCCAGGGCGCGACGGCGCGGCTGTTCCAGACCGACGACCAGACCCTGGACTCGACGTCCCAGGGCTACGAGATCGGCGGCAGCCTCGGACTCGACCGGTCGTGGCGGTTCGACGCGGTCGGGCTCAACGTCGGCACGTCGTTCGTGTCGCTCGAGCGCGTCACGCCCGGGATGACCGAGGCGACCGACCAGATGAACGCGCAGGCGACGCTGTCGTGGCGGCGCGACCTGACCGTGCGGTGGTCGAGCATGGTCGACGGCGGCGTCATCACCCTCGTCCCGCTCGACGAGGGCGACGAGGTCGTGATCCAGCCGACGATCGGCGCCGGCGTCGGCTACTACCCGAACTGGGGCAGCGCCGGCGTCCAGGTCCGCCGCAGCGTCGCGCCGAACCTGCTGATCGCGCAGAACACGGTGAGCGACTCGGCGATCGCCAACGCCTGGCTGCCGCTGCCGTGGCTCACCGACGACCCGATGCTGCCCAAGCTCAGCACCCAGGGCACGCTCGGGTTCTCGCGCACGCAGATCATCGACGCGGGCAGCGGCGAGCTACAGAGCGGGTTCGACGTCGTCAGCGCCGACGCCGCGCTCAACTACGCCCCGCGCGCGGGGATGAGCGTGACCCTGCGCTACCAGTACGTCCTGCAGGACGGCGCCGAGGACGCGGTGCTGGGCGAGGTGTTCGGCTACGACCGCCACACCGTGCTGCTGAGCTTCTACGGCCGGTGGCCGGAGCGCCTCGCCGCCGAGGTCCCGCTGCGCGCGTCGCTGCGCGTCGACCGCTCGAACCTCACCGAGGTCGGCGAGGAGATCGGCGCCTCGGGCAGCGCCGGCTCGGGCACGCGCCAGCGCTAGGCGCGGGCGCTCCGTCTCCGTCGCGCCTCGGGGCATCGGAGATCCGATCGCTGGCGCTCGGCGCAGCTCAGGGTGAGCGGAACATGGCTGTTCGTCTGACGGCATCCCCGACGACGTCGGTGGAACGCTCGGGACGAGCGGATCTCGGCCGGCTCGATACCCAGGCCTTGCCGGCGGAGCGACCTCGCTACTCCGACGCGAACGGCGTGTGTGGGTAGATCACGGTGACGACGAACGCGATGAACAGGATGACCGCGACGGCGATCAGCATCGCGCGCTCGCCGCGCGACGTCTCCTGGGCCGGCTCGCGCGGCTCGTGCTCCACGATCACGATCGGCTGGTCGGAGCGGCTCGGGGGTACGGGCATGGGACATCGGAGATCCGGCGGGGCCGGATCGTCGTGTGGCGAGGTGTCGCGGGCGCCGGGGCGGCGCGGGCGCCGGGGCAGCTACAGCTTGCCCTCGAACGCCTTCATCAGCTGCTCCGCGCCCTTGTCCATCGGCTCGCGCTTGAGGCCGGCCTTGTACTCCTCGAACGTCGTCGCCTGGGTGAACACGCGATCCGACAGCATCAGCGTGATCATGTTCTTGCCGTCGTTCCAGAAGACGTTGAGCGCGTGGTTGGACTGGCGCGATCCCCCGTTCGACACGAAGCCGTAGCTGTAGACCTTGATCACCTTGCGGCCGGCGACCTCGGCCTCGGCGATCTCGAGCACGGTGTTCGGGTCTTCCTTGAGCACGTTCGACATCATCGACTTGAGGTTGTCCTCGTTCTTCTTGAACTCGGCGGGGTCGAGCTTGGGGCACAGCATCGCCATCTCGCACGCGCCCGCCTGGCCGAGCACGCCCACCTTCAGGCCGTCGATCTCGGCCTCGCCGTTGAAGCTGATCGTCTCGCGGCCCTTGGTCGTCTGGATCGTCCAGCCCTCGGGCTTGATCTGGGTGAGCGCGTCGAGGTCGACGCCCTTGCCCTTGCCGCCGCCGCCGCCCTTGCCGTCGCCCTTGCCGCCGCCCTTGCCGTCGCCCGCGCCCTTGCCGTCGCCGCCCTTGCCGCCGCCGCCCCCCTCGTCCTTGCCACAGCCGGTCACGGCCAGCGCGAGCGCCGCCATCGTCACGATCAACAGCCGCATGATCTTGGTCATGCGGCGAGCTTACATCGCGGCGGCGTACATCGCGGCGAGCCGGCGCGCCGGCTCCTCGACCGTCGCCCGCGCCGCTCCCGCCCGCGCCGCGTCGGCCGAGGCCGCGCGCCGCACGGCGTCGTCGTCGACGCGGACCACCAGCTCGACCTCGCCGTCGTTGCAGTAGACGCGCGCGCCGTGGCCGGCCTCGAGCTCGTCGCCCCACGCGCGCGCGCCGAGCTCGTACGTGGCGACGCACGTCCGCCCGGCGATCTCGGTCGTCGCGAGCTCGAACGTCGTCGCCGGATCGTCCTCGAGCGCGCCCGGCATCAGCGTGCGCAGCTCGGGCTCGACCTCGGCCCACGCCGCCGCGGTCATCGCGCGGCAGCGCAGGCACGGGCCGATCGTCACCAGGCCGCGCAGCGCCGCGCCGCCGGGCGCCTGCAGGCTGACCACCAGCGACGACGCGGTGGCGTCGCGGTGCACGACCTGCCACGCGTCGCCGGGCTCGAGCGCGGCGAGCGCGGCGAGCCGCGCGTCGTCGAGCGCGCCGAAGCTGGGCGGCGGCGCGGGCGCGGCCGTGGCGCCCGGCGAGGCGGCCGCGGCGCCCGGCGGCGCGGTGCGGCCAGGCGGCGCCTCGTCGCGGCCGCCGCCGCACGCCGCGACGAGCCCGGCGCACGCGATCATGGCGGCGCGGCGGCTCATGCGGTCAGGTGCTCGATCAGGATCTTGGCGCCGATCGCGATCAGCGCGACGCCGCCGAGCAGGTGGAGGTGGCCGCCGATGCGGGCGCCGGCGGCCCGGCCGAGCGCCGAGCCGGCGGTGGTGAACGTCGCGACGACCGCCGCGATCACCGAGATGCTGATCCACGGCGCCGGCGACAGCAGCGGCAGCGTCAGGCCCGCGGCGATCGCGTCGATCGAGGTGGCGACCGCGAGCAGCGCGATCGTCTTCCAGTCGGTCCTGACCTCGACCGCCTCGCCGTCGTCGTCGCCGAGCGCCTCGGCGATCGATCGCACGCCGAGCCCGGCGAGCACCGCGAACGCGATCCAGTGGTCCCACGCCGCGACCGCCTCGGCGGCCGCCGCGCCGGCGGTCCAGCCGAGGGTCAGCATCGCGGCGTGCGCGAGCGCGAACACCAGCGCGAGCCCGAGGATCTCCCCCAGGCGCGGGCGCGCCAGCCCGCGCGCCGCGGCGACCGCGGTGACGTCCATCGACAGGGCCGCGCCCAGGGCGAGTACTTCGACCACGCCCCGAAACTAGCAGGTCAGCGCCGCGTTATCCTCGCCCGCGATGGAGCCCGCGGTCGCGTCGGCGTTGCACGTCCTCGGGATCTCGCTGGGGCTCGCGACGCTGATCTGGCGCGACCGGGCGATGAAGGCCGTGCAGCAGGGTCAGGGCACGCTCGACGGCGTGTTCGCGGCGGACAACGTCAGCGGCCTGGCCGCGCTGCTGATCATCGGGACCGGGCTGTGGCGCCTGCTCGGCGCGCTCGAGAAGCCGACGGACTGGTACCTGCAGGAGTACGCGTTCCACCTCAAGATGTCGCTGTTCGGCGTCGGGTTCGGGCTCGAGGTCTACCCGATGGTCACGTTCATCCGCTGGCGCGGCCAGGTGAAGCGGGGGCTGGCGCCGGACGTCGCCCGCCTCGGCCGGATCCGCGCGCTCAACGGGCTCGAGGGCGTGTGCTACGTCGGGATCATGTTCTGCGGCGCGATCATGGCGCGCGGGCTGTGGCACGCGTCCGCGTCGTCGCCGGCGTGCGCGATCGAGGACGCGTTCGTCGCGCGGTGCAGCAACTGCCACGGCGCCGTCGCGCCCCAGGGCGGCCTGGTCCTGCAGCGGGGTGCGCACGCCGCGCTCGTCGGCGTGCCGAGCGCGCAGTGGCCGGATCAGCCGCGCGTCGTGCCGGGCGCGCCGGAGCGGTCGCTGCTGTGGCGCAAGCTCGCGGGCGAGCAGGCGCCGCACGGCGGCGCGATGCCGCTGGGGCTGCCCGCCGACGAGGCCCTCGCGGCGCAGGTGCGCGCGTGGATCGAGGCGGGCGCGCCGGCGTGCCGGCGGTGACGCGCGGGATCAGGGCGTCGCGCCCGGGCCGCCGGGCGTCGCGCTCACCTGCGGCGCGCACGTGGCGTCGTTCTCCCAGGTGATCGACGCGCGCGCGACGTCGACCTTGCGCAGCGCGCAGCAGTCGAGGCCGGTCACGTCGAGGCCGAACCGCACGTAGCAGGTCTGCGTCTGCGGATCGATGAAGTAGACGATGTCGACGTACGCCATGTCCGGCGCCTTGCCGGCGCCGATCGCGACGATCTCGCCGCTGCTGCCGGTGGACACGACGCCGGGCGTGGACGGCCCGACACAGCCGATGAGCAGGGCGGCGGCGAGCACGAGCGAGACGCTGGCGAGGTGACGCATGCACCTTAGCTACCAGCCGCCGGCCGGCGCCACGGCGGCACCGGCCGGCACCCTCGGGCAGCTTACTTCGCGACCTCGAACAGGCCGGCCGCGCCCTGGCCGCCGCCGATGCACATCGTCACGATGCCGTACTTGCCGCCGCGGCGGCGGAGCTCGTACAGCAGCGAGGCGGTGAGCTTGGCGCCGGTGCACCCGAGCGGGTGGCCCAGCGCGATCGCGCCGCCGTTGACGTTGAGCCGCTCGGACTTGATCCCGAGCTCGGCCTTGCAGTACGCGGCCTGGCTGGCGAACGCCTCGTTCATCTCGAACAGGTCGATCTGGTCGAGCGTGAGGCCGGTGCGCGCCAGCAGCTTGCGCACCGCCGGCACCGGGCCGATGCCCATGATCGACGGGTCGACGCCCGCGGTCACGAACGCGCGGAAGTAGCCGAGCGGCTTGACGCCGAGCTGCTCCGCCTTGGCCTTGCTCATCACCAGCGCCGCGGCGGCGCCGTCGGACAGCGGCGACGCGTTGCCGGCGGTGACCGAGCCGCCCATCGAGAACGACGCGGGCAGCTTGCCCAGGCTCTCCATCGTCGTCTCGGGGCGCGGCAGCTCGTCGACCGTGAACTCGCTCTCGACGCGGGTGTTGCCGTCGTAGCGGATCGCGCGGACCGGGACGATCTCGTCCTTGAACACGCCCTTGGCGAGCGCGGCCTTGGCCTTCATCTGGCTGTCCAGCGCGAACTCGTCCTGGACCTGGCGCGAGATGTTGAACTGCTTCGCCACGTTCTCGGCGGTGATGCCCATCGGCACGTACGCCGCCGGGACCTTCTCCATCAGCTCGGGCGAGGCCGACAGGTGGAAGCCGGTCATCGGCACGAACGTCATCGACTCGACGCCGCCGGCGACCAGCACGTCGGCCGAGCCGGTGGCGATCGTGCCGGCGGCGATGGCGATCGCCTGCAGGCCGCTCGAGCAGAACCGGTTGATCGTCTGCGCGCCGGTCTCCTGGGGCAGCCCGGCGAGCAGCGAGATCAGGCGCGCGACGTTGAGGCCCTGCTCGCCCTCGGGCATGGCGCAGCCGAGGACGACGTCGTCGACGTCGCTCGGCTTGACCTGCGGGACGCGGGCCATCAGGCCGCGGATCACGTCCGCGGCGAGCTCGTCGGGCCGCTTGTTGGCGAGCGAGCCCTTGTGCGCGCGGCCGACCGCGGAGCGGACGGCATCTGCGATCACGATGTCATTCATCATGTTCAAGGACTCCTAGTTCCGGAGGGGCTTGTTGTTCATGAGCATGTACTGCATGCGCTCCTGGCTCTTCGGCTCGCCGCACAGCGACAGGAACGCCTCGCGCTCCAGCTCGAGGACCTCGTCCTCGGTCACCGCGTGGGTGCCGCCGCCCTGGCCGCCGCACAGCACGTTCGCGAGCTTGCGGGCGATCAGCGCGTCGTGCGCCGAGGCGTAGCCGCCGGCGACGAGCGTGTCGACCATCATGCTCAGGGTCGCGATGCCGCTGGCGCCGGGCAGCTTGAACGCGCGCGGCACCGGCGGGTGGTACCCGGCGTTGGCCAGGCCGATCACGCGCTGCTTGGCCTCGTGGAGCTGACGGGCGCGGTCGAACGAGACGCCGTCGGTCGTGCGGAAGAACCCGAACGCCTTGGCCTCCTCGGCGGAGGTCGCGACCTTGGCGAGCGCGATGTTCTTGAACGTCTGCGTGACGAACGCGTAGGTGTCGATCTCGACGCCCTCGGGCACGGCCTCGAGGCCGCGCCACAGCATGTTGAGCGTGCCCGCGCCGCCCGGGATCAGGCCGACGCCGACCTCGACGAGGCCCGAGTAGGTCTCCGACGCGGCCTGGACCGCGTCGCACCCGAAGCACAGCTCGAGGCCACCGCCGAGCGTCATGTTGTACGGCGCCGCCACGACGGGCACGGTCGCGTACTTCATCCGCTGGGTGGCGTACTGGTAGCCGCGGATCATCTCGCGCAGGCCGTCCCACTGCTTCTGCTGCGCCGCCATCACGACGCCGAACAGGTTCGCGCCGACGCAGAAGAACTCGCCCGTGTTGTAGATCAGCACGCCGCGGAACTCGTTCTCCGCCTTCGCGACCGCCTCGTGCAGCATCGCGATGACGTCGGCGTCGATCGAGTTCGCCTTGGTCTTGAACGTCACCCCGAGGATGCCGTCGCCCAGGTCCCACGCCTCGGCGCCCGCGTTCTTGAGCACCGGCGCGTCGCCCTTGCGCAGCGCCGGCAGCGACACCTCGCGCGGATCGGCCGCGACCTTGACGTACTCGCCCCGGGTCAGGTCGTAGACGCGATCGCCGTCGTAGAAGCCCTTGGCGCCGCTGGCGCGCATCTTGTCGACCGAGGCCGGCAGCGCGATGCCGTCGGCCTTCATCCGGTCGTACGTCGCGGCGAACCCGAGCGCGTCCCACGTCTCGAACGGGCCGAGCTCCCAGTTGTAGCCCCACTTCATCGCGTCATCGATCGCCTTGACGTCGTCGGTGATCTCGCCGATGCGGCGGGCCGAGTACGCCAGGCTCTTGGCCAGCGCCTTCCACGCGAACTGGCCGACGACGCCGTCGGTCGCGACCAGCTTGCGCACGCGCTCGGCGACGTCCTCGATCTTCGACAGGCCCTTGGTGGCTTTCGCGATCGCCTCGGTGCCGCCCTTGGCGCGGTACTCGCCGGTCGTCGGATCCAGCGTCTGGATGTCCTTGCCGACCTTCTTGTAGAAGCCGCCCTTGGTCTTGTCGCCGAGCTGGCCCTTCTCCTTCATCGTCTTGATGAAGGCCGGGACCGTGAACACCTCGCGGTCCTCGTCGGCGGTCAGGCTGGCGTGGCAGTTCTCGACGACGTGGACGAGGGTGTCGAGGCCGACGAGGTCCGCGGTGCGGAAGCTGGCGCTCTTGGGGTGGCCCATCGGCGCGCCGGTCAGGTTGTCGACGTCCTCGGGGGTGAGCCCCATCTCGCTCATCTGGTGGATCACCGCCATCATCGAGTGCGTCCCGATGCGGTTGGCGATGAAGTTGGGCGTGTCCTTGGCCCACACGATGCCCTTGCCGAGCTGATCGCGGCCCCACGCCTCGCACCGCGCCTTGACCTCGGCCGAGGTGTCGGGCCCGGCGACGAGCTCGAGCAGCTTCATGTAGCGCGGCGGGTTGAAGAAGTGCGTGACGAGGAAGTGCGAGCGGAACCGCGCCGACCGGCCCTCGATCATCTCGGCGATCCGCAGGCCCGAGGTGTTCGACGCGATGATCGTGTCGCCCTGGCACAGCGCGTCGAGCTTCTCGAACAGCGCCTTCTTGATGTCGAGCTTCTCGATGATCGCCTCGACGATCAGGTCGCAGTCCGCCACCTTCGCCAGGTCGTCGTCGAAGTTGCCGACGGTGATCAGCTGGGCGTTGCGGACGTGGGTGAACGACGCCGGCTTGCTCTTCCTGAGCTTGTCGAGCGCGCCGGCGGCGAAGCCGTCGCGCGCTGACTTCTTGGTCCGCTCGGCGTCCGACAGCTTGGGGGGGACGATGTCGAACAGGAGCACGGGCAGGCCCGCGTTGGCACAGTGGGCGGCGATGCCGCTGCCCATCACGCCGGCGCCGAGCACCGCGACGCGTCGGATCGGTCGAGTCATGCGCTTCCTCGGTGGTTGGTGAGTCGCGGACCATACCAGGGGACCCGTGTGGGAGGGCGCCCCGCACCTGGGGTGAATCGCCTCGCCCGAGGGGCCTGGGTCCGGTTCACAACTGCGCGGCTTCCATGGTGGTTGCCGCTCCCACCGCGCTGGCGCCGGCCTTGCACAACCGGGGTGCGTGAGCTCCAAGGTCGGTGACCACACCGCGATGGTCCAGGCGGGCCGCGCGCCCGGCGCCCGGCGATCCGGCCGGATCGCCTGGGTGCTGTGGGCGATCACGCTCGCGGGCGGCGGCACCGCGGGGTGGTGGCTGTGGGAGCGGGGCCGGCTGTCCGCCGACGAGGCCGCCGACGCCCGCGCGCGCCTCGGCGAGGCTCACCTGCGCGCCGCCCAGGCCGAGGACCGCGTGCTGGCGATGACCGCCAGTCAGCTCCGCGGGACCGAGCCGGTGAAGGGCTCGCCGCACGCCGAGCTGGACCGGCTCGCCGAGGCGCTGCGCGTCGCGCTCGAGCTGACCGGCGGCACGGTCCACCTCGACGACGCCGCGCCGCGGCTGACGATCGCGCTCGACGACCCCGCGATGTTCCGCGGCGACGACGACGTGCTGACCCCGCGCGGCAAGGCGATCCTGACGACGATCAGCGGCGTGCTCGGCGGCGCCGGCGACCGCCCGATCTGGATCCACGGCCACGTCGATCCGGCGCCGCTGCCCGACGACGCGGTGTTCGAGTCGCACTGGGAGCTGTCGAGCGCGCGCGCGCTCGCCGTGCTCCACCAGCTCGCCGAGGACGATCGCCTCGACCTCCGCCGCATGGCCGCGGTCGCGTTCGGCGCCGAGCGCCCGGTGTCGACGGCGGCCGGCGGCAAGAACGCGCGGATCGAGCTCGTCGTCGAGCCCGCGCCGCCCGCGACCGCCGCGGCGCGCACCGCCGCGAACCGGACGCGCTGATCGCGGATCAGCTCACTGCGCCGGGTGGCAGGACCAGCAGCCGAAGCCCTCGGGGTTCTCCGGCGACCACTCCGACTCGCCGAGCAGGTTGGCCATCGTCGGCTTGACCTTCTCGCCCATGAACTGCAGGACCGCCTGGTGCTCCGCCGGCGGCGCGCCGAAGTAGGCCTCGGTCAGCGGGAACAGCTGGGGGTTCGGCATCTCGAAGCTGCCGTCGGCGGCGCCCTCGCCGTGGCACGTGTCGCAGCCGAACTCGGCGTAGTGGTCGGGCGCGAACTCCTGGAACATCGCCTTCATCGTCGGCATGACCGACGTCTTCATGAAGTCGATCTTCTGCTCGTGGTTCATCTCCGCCCAGCTCGCCGGCGCGGCGGTGCCACCGCCGGTGTCGCCGCCGCCGCCGGTCGTGTCGGCGGGCTTGGACTTCGAGCCGCACGCGGCGGCGAACAGGGTGGCGCAGGCGATCAGGGTGAGCCGGTTCATGGCGCGCATCCTATGGAAGCTCGGGCCCCGGGGCAAACCTTCGCTGTCCCATCCGTGGAACGCCGCGTTCGGCGGGTGCGCTCAGTGGACGCCCGAGAGCGTCACGCGCACCAGCGGGGTGACGTCGAGCGGGAACGGGTAGCCGTCGGGCGCGGCCTGCAGCGCGCGCGCCTCGGCGAGCGGGCGCGCGAGCGCGCCGACGGCGGGCGCGCCCGACACCGGCGTGAACACGACCGCGAACCGGTCGGCGACCGCGGCCGGCGGATCGAGCGGGACCTCCGCCCACGCCTGCGCCGCGACCGTCGTCGGCGCCATCGCCAGGACCTGGCCCGGCGAGGAGTCGGGCAGGACGCGCTCGATCGACCACGTCGCCTCGCCGGCCTCGGCGTGCCACACGCGCAGCGCCGTGACGGTGGCGCCGCGCGCGCCGCTCGGCAGGGACACGATCAGCACGGCGCGGCCGCCGATCGCCGGCGCGATCGTCGTCTCCATCGGCGCGTCGCCGTCGACGGCGAACCGCCACGTCCCGGGCGCGACCCGGGTCCAGCCCGCGCCGGCCTCGACCTCGGCGTCGGTCGGCGGCGGCTCCGGCGCGGGCGTGGCCGGCGTCGCGGCGCACTCGCACCGCGACCCGCACGCCGGCGCGCCGGCCGCCGCGAGCAGCGTGACCGCCCCGAGGATCGCGACGTTCGCTGCGTGGCTCCGGGTCATCGTCGGCTCGTCCTCCGCTGCAGGGTCCGCACGCTCACGCCGAGCCGCCGCGCCGCGCGCGAGACGTTGCCGCGCTCGGCCAGGATCGCCGCGTCGATCACGAGGTCGACGATCTCGTCGAGCCGGCTGTTGGCCGGCACCGTGATCGTGTCGCGGGCCGGGGCGGCGCCCGGCGTCGCGGCCTTGCGCAGCGCGACCGGCAGGTCCTGGACGCGGACCGACTGGCCCTCGCGCAGGATGCACAGCAGCTCGACGACGTTCTTGAGCTCGCGGACGTTGCCGGGCCAGTCGTAGGCGAGCAGCGCGCTGCGCGCCGGGCGGGTGAACGTCGGCGGCGCGACGTCGTGGATCGCCGACATGTGCGCGATGAAGCCGTCGAGCAGCGGCCCGATGTCGCGACGGCGCTCGCGCAGCGGCGGCACCGCGAGCAGGATGCCCTGGATCCGGTAGTAGAGGTCGGCGCGGAACCGGCCGGCGCGGACCTCGTCCTCGAGCGGGCGCAGCGTCGCGAGGACGAGTCGGACGTCGGCGTCGAGCTTCTTGGCCCCGCCGACGCGCATGTAGCGGCGGGTCTCGAGGAACCGCAGCAGCTTGACCTGCAGGCCGAGCGGCATCTCGGCGATCTCGTCGAGGAACAGCGTGCCGCCGCTCGCCATCTCGACCTTGCCGATCGACCGCTCGGTCGCGCCGGTGTACGCGCCGCGCTCGTGACCGAACAGCTCGCTCTCGAACAGCGGCTCGGGGATCGCGGCGCAGTTGATCGGGACGAACGGGCCGCGCCGCCGGCTCGACAGGTCGTGGAGGCGCCGCGCCATGACCTCCTTGCCCGAGCCGGTCTCGCCCGTGAACGTCACGGTCACCTCCTTGGGCGCGACCGCGCGCAGGACCTTGTCGAACGCCCGCATGACGGGCGAGGCCATGACGGGCTCGATGACGATCGAGGGAGGACGCGGCCGGGCCGCCACCCGCGCATCCTACCGGAGATCGGCGCGGCCCCGCAGCGCGTCCACCACCGTCCACCCGAACACCGGGGCGGGCAGGGCGAGGGCGCGCGGCCCGAGCGCCTCGACCGCGGGGCGCAGCGCGGCGAGGTGCCAGGTCACGACGACGACGTGGCCGCGCGGCGCGGCGCGCAGCCACGCCGCGAGCGCGCGGACCACGTCGGCGGGCGCGTCGTCGTCGTCGGTCACCCACACCAGCGAGCCGGCGGGCGCGCGCGGCGCCGGCGGGCGCGCCCCGGCGTGGACCGCGAAGCCCGCGCCCTCGAGGTAGCGCGCCAGCTCGGCGCGCGCCGCGGCGTCGGCGGCGGCGACGGTGACGGGGACCGGCGCGGCCGGGCTCATCCCGCCGCCCGCTCGTCGTAGACCTTGATCCACAGCTCGAGCCGGTCCGTCCCGGCCTCCTCGTCGAGCGCGAGGTCGTAGCCGAACGGGATCGACCCGCCGAACCCGTGGTACGTGACGACGCGCGTCCCGACGCGGGCGCGCGCGAGCTGCTCCTCGACGTGGGCGACGCACGCGTCGTAGTGCTCGGGATCGAGCTCGACCTTGTCGTCGATGCACGACACGCGCTGCGGGATGTGCTCGGCGAACGGGTTGTACAGGTAGAACGCGTCGAACCGCGCCCAGTCGACGTCGGTGACGTCGCCGTGGAGGAACAGCGCGTTGGCGACGTCGAGCCGGTCGGCGATCGTGGTCGCCAGCCGGGCGAGCGCGCGCCGCTGCTCGATCCCGACGAACAGCGCGCCGGGCCGGGCGCGCGCCGCGAGCGTGCACAGCTTGCCCGGGCCGCTGCCGACGTCGAGGACCCACTCGGTGCCGAGCGGCGCGAGCAGCTCGGCGGCGCGGCGCGCGACCGCGGTCGGCGTGAAGTGGATGCGCGAGTGGCGGCGGATCTCCTCGGGCAGCAGCGCGTCGAACTCGGCCTCTGCCGGATCGGGCACGGACACCGCGGGGACGAGGATGTCGTCGTCGGCCTCGTCGGCCTCGTGCTGCCGGGCGTCGTGGGCGTCGAGGTCGTCGTCGTGGGCGGAGCGCGCGGCCATGGGCGATGGTGCTGCAAGCCGTGCGCCGACGCGAGGGGCGTGCGAGCGGTTCGGGGCGCGCGTCGCGCCGGTCGAGGCGGCCCGTCGCGCGCCGGCCTGGCTACGACGCGGCGCGGATCGCCGGGGCGTCCCGGTGCCCACGCTGCGGCGAGACGGCACGACCTGACCGGGTCGCGGCGCCAGCGCTACGACATTCTGTCGTGGTCGGGCGGTCGCGTGCCCGCGGACGCGACCCGCCAGCGTCCGAGCGGCCCTGTGACGCGCTGCGCGCGGTGGCGCATGCCTTGCACAAGGCGCCGCTCGCATGACCGCCGACCACGCGCTCCTCGCGAGCGTCCCGATCCTCGTGATCGGCGCGGTGCTGATCGCGATCGTCCGCGGGCGCCGCGCGCAGGTCGCGCTCGCGCTGGGGACGCAGGGCGCCGCGACCGCGCTGGTGCTCGCCGCGGTCGCGCCGGTGCTCGCCGGCGGCGCGCCGCTCGACGTCGTGTGGCCGTGGCCGGCGCCGATCGGCGCGATCGCGTTCCGGGTCGACGCGCTCGGCGCGTTCTTCCTCGCCTGGTCGCTGCCGCTGACCTGGCTCGGCACGGTCTACGCCGTCGGCTACCTCCAGCCGTCCCTCGCCGCCGGGCGCAACGGCGGCTCGCACCTCGCGCTGCTCAACTTCACCTGCGTCGCGTTCGTCCTCGTCTACTCGGTGCAGAACGCGCTGGTGTTCCTGCTCGGGTGGGAGCTCGCGGCGGTGTCGGCGTGGCTGCTGGTGATCTGGGACTACAAGAACCAGAAGATCCGGTTCGCCGGCTTCAACTACCTGGTGTCGACCCACGTCGGCCTGTTCGTGCTGGTCGCGGCGTTCATGCTGCTGCACAGCCGGACCGGCTCGATGGACTTCGCCGCGTTCGGCGCCTACCTCGCCGGCGCGCCGCCGGATCGCGCGACGATCTTCGTGCTGCTGGGCGTGGCGTTCGCCCTCAAGGCGGCGTTCTTCCCGTTCCACACCTGGCTGCCGCGCGCCCACTCGGCGGCGCCGGCGCACGTCTCGGCGCTGATGTCGGGCGTGATCCACAAGGCTGGGCTGTTCGCGTTCCTGCGGTTCACCCTGCTCGGCGGCCGCCCCGACGAGTGGATGGGGTGGTGCGTGCTCGGGTTCGGGCTCGTCTCGGCGTTCTTCGGCGTGCTCTACACGACGGTGCAGCGCGACCTGAAGCGCCTGCTCGGCTACTCCTCGACGGAGAACGTCGGGATCGCGGCGGCCGCGTTCGGCGCCGGCATGCTCGGGTGGACGTGGGGCGACGCGCGGCTCGTCGTGCTCGGGTTCGCGGGCGGGCTGCTCCACGTCCTCAACCACGCTTTGTTCAAGTGCCTGTCGTTCTACGCCGCGGGTTCGATCTACCGCGCGACCCACACCATCGACCTCGAGCGGCTCGGCGGGCTGGCGCGCCGGCTGCCGTGGACCGCGGCGCTGTTCCTCGTCGGCGGGCTGGCGATGTGCGGGCTGCCGCCGTTCAACGGGTTTGCCAGCGAGCTCGTGATCTACGCCGGCCTGATCGGCGGCGGCGCCGGCCCGGCCGAGGCCGACGTCGCGCTGATCGCGGCGGCGGCGATGCTCGCGTTCGTCGGCGCGGTCAGCGCGCTGGCCACCGTCCGCGCGTTCGGGCTGGCGTTCCTCGGCGCGCCACGCGACGCCTCGGTCCACGTCCGCGGCGAGGCGCCGGCGACGATGCGCGGCCCGATGATCGCGCACGCGGTCGCGGTCGTCGCGCTCGGGCTGGTCCCGGGCCTCGCGCTCGGCGCGCTGCTGCCCGTCGTCGGGCTGTTCGCGCCCGAGCTCGGCGACGCGCGGCCGCTCGCCGTCCCGGGCTTCCTCGACGCGATGGCGTGGCCGTCGCGCGCCCTCGCCGTCGCGCTCGCGCTCGCGGTCGTGGTCGCGTGGCGCCCGCGCGCCGGCAGCGCCACCAGCCCGACCTGGGGCTGCGGCTACACCGTCGGCTCGCCGCGGATGCAGTACACCGGCACGTCGTTCTCGGACGCGCTGGCGCGGTTCTTCGGCGCGGCGCTGCCGGCGCAGCGGCGCGAGCGGCTGCCGAAGGGCCCGTTCCCCGCCGGCGACGGCCACGTCGCCAGCCACCACGTCGACGCCGTCGAGCGCAAGATGTTCGAGGTCCTCGGGCAGGGCGAGCAGATCATCCAGGACACGTCGTCGCGGATCTCCGAGCAGCCGCGGTTCGCGTTCGCCGCCGGCGCGATCGCGATCGTGGTGATCGTCGCCGTCGCGGTCGGAGGCGGGCCGTGACCGCGCTGCTGGTCGTCGTCCAGCTCGCGGCGCTGGTCGTGATGCCGGTCGTCGTGGTCGGCGTGATCAACCGCGTCAAGGCGCGGTGGGCGGGGCGCCGCGGCGCGCCGATCCTCCAGCTCGCGTGGGACGTGCGCCGGCTGCTCGCCAAGCGCTCGGTCTACAGCGACGTGTCGACGCCGATCATCCGGATCGCGCCGCTGGTCGTGCTGATCACGGCGCTCGGCTCCGCGCTGATCGCGCCGCTCACCGGCGCGGGCGCGCTCGTCGGGTTCGACCTCGACTTCGTGTGGTTCGCCTACGTGTGGGGGCTCGGCCGCGTCGCGCTGATGCTCGGCGCGCTCGACACCGGCAGCTCGTTCGAGGGGATGGGCGCGGCGCGCGAGGCGACGTTCGCGGTGTTCGTCGAGCCGGCGCTGTTCCTCGTCGCCGGCGCGCTGTGCCTCGACGGCGGCACGCTGCGGTTCGCCGAGGCGCTGGCGTGGCACGGCGTCGACGGCGGCGCGATCGTCGTGCGCGTCGCGTGCGCCGCGGCCATGGTGGTCGTGCTCCAGGCCGAGCTGGCGCGGATGCCGGTCGACGACCCGACGACGCACCTCGAGCTGACGATGGTGCACGAGGTGATGATCCTCGACCACGGCGGGCGCGAGCTGGCCGCGCTGCACGCCGGCGCGGCGATCAAGCTGTACGTCGCGATCGCCGTGATCGCGACGCTGATCAACCCGTGGGCCGGGCCCTGGACCGGGCCGTGGGCCGGCGCGGCGACGCCGCTGGTCGCCGCCGCGATCCACCTGGGGCTGTGCGTCGCGATCGCCGCGGCGATCGGCCTGTTCGAGGCGCTCCCCGCGCGCGTCCGCCTGCGCGTCGTGCCGACCTACCTGCTGTCCGCGACGGTCGCGGCGGCGGTCGCGCTGCTCGTCGTGCTGTGGAGGACCGCCTGACATGAGCGCCCTGCTCGTCGCGCTCACGGCGGTGATGCTGCTGCCGCTGTTCCTCGGCTCGTGGCGGGTGAGCCTCGTCGGGCTCGCCGCGCAGGGCGCGCTGCTCGCCGCGATCGGCTACCGGCTCCACCCGGACACCGCCGCGCCGGCGACGTGGGTGCTGCTCGTCGACCTCGCGGTCGTGCGCGGGCTGATCGCGCCGCTCGCGCTGCGGCCGGTCGCGGTCGTGACGCGGCAGGCCCGCCACGACATCATCCCGCCGAACCTGCTGTCGTGGACCCTCGCGGTCGGCATGGTGCTCGTCGCGTTCCGGTTCGCCGACGTGGTCGAGCCGGTCGCGGGCGACGCGCGGATGATGGTCGGCGTCGCGGCGACCGGCGTGCTGCTCGGGCTGCTGGTGCTGTCGACCCAGAACGGTCCGCTCGGCCAGATGATCGGCGTGCTCCGGCTGGAGAACGGGATCGCGCTGTTCGAGCTGGGCAGCGGCGCCGAGCCCGCGATCGGCGTGCACGTCGCGCAGCTCGTCGTGTTCGTCGCCACGCTCGTGCTGTTCCGCTGGTACCTCCACACGCTGCCGGTGGACGCCGCCGCCGCGGCCGCGCCCGGCGAGGAGGCCGCGTGATCCACCTCGCCGCCGCGCTGGCGCCGTGGCTCGGCCTGCTCGCGGTCGCGGCGCCCGGGGGCGCGCGGCGCGCGCACGCGATCCTCGTCGTCGTCGCCGCCGCGACCGCCGGGCTGGCGATCGCCGGCGCGGCCGCGCCCGACGAGGTGCTCGCCGGCGGCTACCTGCGGGTCGACGCGACGTCGCGGCTGTTCGCGCCGGTGATCGACGTCATCTTCTTCGGCGTCGCGGTGCACCTGTGGACGCGCGCCGGCGGCGCCGCGGCCCTGGTCGGCACGCCGGCGCGCCGCCGCCGCCGCGTCATGCTGATCCTGGCGTTCGGCGGGGCGTGCAACCTGGTGCTGCTCGGCAACGACCTGATGGTGATGTGGCTGGCGCTCGAGGTGTCGACGCTCGCCGCCGCGCCGCTGATCGTCCGGCTCGACGACCCGGCGTCGCGCGTCGCGTCGTGGCGCTACCTGCTGTTCTCCACCGTCGCGCTCGGGCTGGTGCTCGTCGGGCTGGGCTGCGTCACCCGCAGCGTCCACGCGGCCGGGCTCGAGCCGTCGCTGCGGCTCGACGAGCTGCCCGGCCTGCTCGCCGGTCCGCCCGACGCGTGGCGCCAGCTCGGCGTCGGGCTGATCGTCCTGGGGCTCGCGACCAAGCTCGGCCTGGCGCCGATGTACTCGTGGCTGCCCGACGCCTACGAGCGCGCGCCGTCGTCGATCACCGCGCTGCTCGGCGCGGTCCAGTTCAACGCCGCGCTGATCGTCCTGCTGCGCGTGGTCCACGTGTTCCGGCCCGGCAGCGGCGCGCTGCTCGGCGGCGAGCTGGTGACGCTGGGCCTGCTGTCGATGGTCGCGTCGACCGCGAGCCTGATCGCCACGCGCGACGTCAAGCGGCTGCTCGCCTACGCCTCGGTCAACCACGGCGGCGTGATCGCGATCGGCCTGGGGCTGCACCGCGAGGCCGCGTACGGCGTGCTGCTCTACGCGATGAGCAACGCGTTCATCAAGGCGATCCTGTTCCTCACCGCCGAGAAGATCGAGCTGCGGTGCGGGACGCGCGACGCCCGCGCGATCGCCGGGCTGATCAAGGACCTGCCGTACAGCGGCGTGTTCCTGATGGTCGGGACGTTCGCGCTGCTCGGCCTGCCGCCGTTCTCGAGCTTCCTCGGCGAGCTCTTGATCCTGTCGGCGCTGGTCGCGAGCGACGAGCTGCTGGTGTTCGCGGCGTTCTGCGTGCTGATCACGATGAGCTTCGTCGCGACCGGCCGGACGATCTTCCCGATGATCTGGGGCCAGGCGCCCACGGACCGGTCGCCGGCGCGGCAGTCGGCGCTCGCGGCGCTGCCCAAGCTGGTGTTCCTGCTCGTGCTGATCGTCCTCGGCATCTACGTGCCCGCGCCGATCAACGACCTGATCCTCTCGGTCGCCACGACGCTGGAGGGCGGATGACCGCGTCCGTGCTCGTCCACCGCGAGGCCGTGGCGGCGATCCCGACGCTGGCGCCGCGGGCGTGGCGCGATCACGTCGCGGCGGCGCTGGGCGGCGGCGCGCGCGCGGTCGCGCTCTACGGCCGCCCCGTCGCCGCCGCCGACGCGGCCGCGGCCTCGCCGGGCGACGACGTCGTCGTCACCGCCGTGCTCCAGGACGCCGGCGGCGCGCTCGCCACCGCGCGCACCGTCGTCGCCGCGGCGCACGGCTACCACACGCTCACCCGCGACTTCCCGCAGCTCCACGTGCTCGAGCGCGAGCTCCACGAGCAGCACGGCGTCCGGATCGCGGACCACCCGTGGCTCAAGCCGGTGCGCCACGCCGGGCGCGCGGCGATCCCGATGGCCGCCTACCCCTACTACGACGTCACCGGCAAGGAGGTCCACGCGGTCGCGGTCGGGCCGATCCACGCCGGCGTGATCGAGCCCGGCTCGTTCCGGTTCCACTGCGTCGGCGAGCGCGTCGTCCACCTCGAGATCCAGCTCGGCTACCAGCACCGCGGCGTCGAGGCGCGGCTGCTCGCGGCCGATCCGCGGCGGCTGGCGCCGCTGGTCGAGACGATCGCCGGGGACACCAGCGTCGCCCACGCCTGGGCCTACGCCGCTGCGCTCGAGGCGCTGCTCGGGCACGCGCCCGACGACGGCGTCGAGCGCGTGCGCGCGTGCCTGCTCGAGCTCGAGCGCGTCGGCATGCACCTCGCCGGGCTGTCGGGGATCTCGGCGGACATCGGCTTCGTCCCCGGCGCGTCGACCTACGGCCGGCTGCGCACCGCGGCGATCAACGCGTCGATGGCGATCACCGGCAGCCGGTTCGGGCGCGGCGCGATCCGCCCCGGCGGCGTCGTGGCGCGGTTCGACGAGCGCGGCGCCGCGGCGCTGCGCGCGACGATCGACCGGCTGCGGCGCGATCAGGCCGAGATCGACGCGTGTCTGCGGACGGCGCGCACGGTGCGCCACCGCCTCGGCGGCGTCGGCGTGGTGCCGACGTCGCTGGCGCGTCAGCTCGGCCTGGTCGGGTTCGCCGCGCGCGCCTCGGGCGTCGCGCTCGACGATCGCGCGGCGTGCCGCGGCGCCTACGCCGCCCGCCCGATCGACCCGCACGTCGAGCCCGCCGGGGACTGCCTCGCGCGGACCTCGCTGCGGATCGCCGAGCTCGACGCGTCGACGCGCTGGCTCGCCGCGGTCGAGGCGCCGCCGGCGGTGGCGCCGCCGCCGCGGTCCACCGTCGACGGCCCGCTCGCCGCGTCCCTGCTCGTCGTGACGCTGGTCGAGGGCTGGCGCGGCGAGGTCGTGCACTGCCTCGAGACCGACGCCGCCGGCGGCCTCGTCCACTACAAGGTCCAGGACCCGTCGCTGCGCAACTGGATGGGGCTCGCGCTCGCCGTGCGCGAGGTCGACATCTCCGACTTCCCGATGTGCAACAAGAGCTTCGACCTCTCCTACTGCGGGAGTGATCTGTGACGCTGATCGACGCCCTGAGGGTCCGGCGCTCGCAAGGGCGCCAGTACATCGCCGATCCCTTGACCGCGATGCCGCAAGGCTTCCGCGGCCGGCCGCGGCTCGCCGCCGGCGCGTGCGGCGACGGCTGCGACGCGTGCGTCACGGCGTGCCCGACCGCCGCGGTCACGCCGGCGCCGCTCGCGCTCGACCTCGGGCGCTGCACGCTGTGCGGGCTGTGCGCCGAGGCCTGCCCCGACGGGCGGATCGGGTTCACCGCGGAGCCGAGGATGGCGGCGACCACGCCGGCCGGACTGATCGTCCGGCCGGGCGACGCGGCGACGCCGGTGCCCGAGGACGGCGCGCTCGCGCGGCTGTTCGGCCGGTCGCTGCGCCTGCGCCAGGTCTCCGCCGGCGGCTGCAACGCGTGCGAGCTCGAGCTCAACGCCGCCGCCAACGTCAACTTCGACGTCCAGCGCTACGGCGTCGAGTGGGTCGCGTCGCCGCGCCACGCCGACGGCCTGGTGGTCACCGGCCCGCTGACCCGCGCGATGGCGGCGGCGACGCGGCTGGCGTGGGACGCGATGCCGGCGCCGCGCGTGCTCGTCGCCGTCGGCGCGTGCGCGATCTCGGGCGGGCTGTACGCCGGATCGGACGCGCTCGACCGCGCGCTGCTCGACGACGTCACGCCGACCCTCTACGTCCCCGGGTGCCCGCCGCACCCGCTCACGTTCGTCGTCGCGCTGCTCGAGCTGCTGGGGAGGGCGCGCCCGTGAGCGCCGCGAACGGGATCTGGGTCCGAAGGAGATCGGGCGGGCGTCTGCGCCCGGCCGATCGATCGACCAGCGGCTGGACGGAGGTCCGGCCGTGAGCGCCGAGCGGCCGCACCGCCCGCGCCGTCCCGGCGTCGCCGCGTCCTCCGACGGCGACGCGTTCGACGAGCTGCTGCCGGCCGAGTGGCGCGCCCGCGCCGCCGTCCACTTCACGCCTGCGGCCGTCGCCGAGCGCGCCGCGCGCTGGCTCGTCGACCGCCCCGGCGCGTGGATCCTCGACGTCGGCGCCGGCGTCGGCAAGTTCTGCGTCGTCGCCGGCGCGGCGCACCCCGAGGCGACGTTCGTCGGGGTCGAGCAGCGCGCTCACCTCGCGCGCGTCGCGCTGGCGATCACGCTCGAGCTGCAGCTCCCCAACGTCCGCTTCATCCATGGCGACCTGGTCGACGTCGACTGGGACACGTTCGACGGGTTCTACCTGTACAACCCGTTCGCCGAGCACCTGCGCGACAACCGCCCGATCCTCGATCGCACGATCGAGCTCGATCCGGCGTTCTACCTGTTCTACGTCGGGTTCGTGCGCGACCGGCTCGCGCGCGCCCGCGTCGGCACGCGCGTCGTCACCTACCACGGGTTCGGCGGCGCGCTGCCGCCCGACTACGAGCGGCTCCGCGTCGAGGACACCGGCACCGGCCCGCTCGAGCTGTGGGTCAAGCAGCGCGGCGCGCTCCGGCGCGGCGGCCGGCGCGACAGCTGGGACGGTCACCAGTCGTGCTGATCGGCTACGGTGCCCGCGATGGACGTGCTGTTCTGCGGCTCGGGCTGGCTCGACGTGGTGCCAGTGTTGCGCGCGCGCCTCGACCCGGCGGACACGCTGCGGGTGTGGGACCGCGCGCGCCCGCTGATCGACGAGGTCGCGACGGTCGAGGTGCTGCTGCCGTCGAACGGCGTGATCACGGCGGAGGTGATCGCCGCGGCGCCACGGCTGCGGCTGATCCAGCAGCCCGCCGCCGGCTACGAGGGGATCGACGTGGCCGCGGCGCGCGCGCGCGGCGTGCCGGTGTGCAACGCGCCTGGCGCGAACCCGGTCGCCGTCGCCGAGGCGGCGGTGCTGCTGATGCTGTCGCTCGCGCGGCGCGTGCCCGAGGCGCGCGCGGCGTTCGACCGCGCGACGATCGGCGGCCCGGTCGGCGTCCAGCTCGCCGGGCGGACGCTCGGGATCGTCGGGCCGGGGCGCACCGGCACGGCGCTGGCCGAGCGCGCGGCCGCGCTGGGGATGGGCGTGCGCACGCTCGGCTCGCGCGCGACGCCGGCCGAGCGCGCCGCGTTCTGGCCGGCGTGCGACGTGGTCAGCGTCCACTGCCCGCTGACCGCCGCGACCCGCGGCCTGATCGACGCCGCGGTGCTGGCGGCGATGCGCCCGGGCGCGCTGCTGCTCAACGTCGCCCGCGGCGCCATCCTGGACCGCGCCGCGGTCGAGGCGTCCCTGGCCTCGGGGCACCTCGGAGGCCTGGGGCTCGACGTCTACTGGCAGGAGCCGTGGGACCCGGCCGACCCGCTGTGGCGGCACCCGCGCGTGGTGACGCTGCCCCACGTCGCCGGCTCGACCGAGGAGGCGTTCGCCGGGATCGTCGCGATCGTCGTCGACAACATCGACCGGCTGCGACGCGGCGCCACACTCCAGCATCAGGTGAGTTGACGTCGAACCGCCGCGATCCTCACGCCGGGGCAGGCCCCGGCCCCGATGCATTGAGATGGCGCGGAGTTTGTGCTTACTCTGCGCGCCCGGACAGCAAGGAAATCCCGAGATGAGCTGGTTTGTCACCTACGTGCGCTCGTCGATCGGCGCCAAGCACGTCATGGCCGTCACCGGCCTGCTGCTGGCGCTGTTCGCGGTGGCCCACATGATCGGTCACCTCGTGATGTTCGGGGGGCGTGACGCGTACAACGACTACGCGCACATGCTCCAGAACCTCGGCCACGGCGGGGTCAAATGGATCGTGCGCGGCGGGCTGCTCGCCCTCGTCGCGGTCCACATCGGCGCCGGCATCCGGCTGACGTCGCTCAACAAGGCGGCGCGCCCGGTGCCCTACGCGGTGTTCCGCACCGTGCGGACGCGCCCATGGGCCAAGACGATGGTGTGGACCGGCCTCGCGGTGCTGGCGTTCATCGTCTATCACCTCCTCCACTTCACGGCCGGGCAGATCCAGCCGGAGTACTTCCACCAGCTCGACCCCAAGGGCCGCTACGACGCGTACGTGATGTTCGTCCGCGGCTTCCAGAACCCGGCGATCCTCGCCTCGTACCTGGTCGCGATGGTGTGCCTGCTGCCGCACCTGTCCCACGGGCTCAAGAGCCTGTTCCAGTCGCTGGGCCTGCAGCATCCCAAGTACGACGGCCTGATCAACAAGGGTGGCGCCGGCCTCGCGGTCATCCTGTTCCTCGGCTACATCACCCCGCCGCTGTGCGTCGCGCTCGGCGTCATCAAGCTCCCGGGAGCCTGACCGATGGCAAACGAATCCGACTTCCGGCTCGACGCTCGCATCCCGACCGGCCCGATCGCTGAGAAGTGGTCGAAGGCCAAGTTCGAGATGAAGCTGGTCAACCCGGCGAACAAGCGCAAGTACAAGGTCATCGTCGTCGGCAGCGGCCTCGCCGGCGGCGCCGCCGCGGCGACGCTCGCCGAGCTCGGCTACGACGTCGCGTGCTTCTGCTTCCAGGACAGCCCGCGCCGCGCCCACTCGATCGCCGCGCAGGGCGGGATCAACGCCGCCAAGAACTACCAGAACGACGGCGACAGCGTCTTCCGGCTGTTCTACGACACGGTGAAGGGCGGCGACTTCCGCGCCCGCGAGGCCAACGTCCACCGCCTCGCCGAGGTGTCGGTGAACATCATCGACCAGGCGACGGCGATGGGCGTGCCGTTCGCACGCGAGTACGGCGGCACGCTCGCCAACCGCAGCTTCGGCGGCGCGCAGGTGTCGCGCACGTTCTACGCCCGCGGCCAGACCGGGCAGCAGCTGCTGCTCGGCGTCTACGCCGGCCTGTCGCGCCAGATCGCGGCGGGCAAGGTGAAGATGTTCAACCGCACCGAGATGCTCGACCTCGTCGTCGTCGACGGGCGCGCGCAGGGCATCGTCGTGCGCGACCTCGTCACCGGCAAGATCGAGTCGCACGCGGCGCACGCGGTGCTGCTCGCCACCGGCGGCTACGGCAACGTGTTCTTCCTGTCGACCAACGCGATGGGCAGCAACGTCACCGCGACGTACCGCGCCTACAAGCGCGGCGCCGGGTTCGGCAACCCCTGCTACACGCAGATCCACCCGACGTGCATCCCGGTCTCGGGCGACTACCAGAGCAAGCTCACGCTGATGAGCGAGTCGCTGCGCAACGACGGCCGCGTGTGGGCGCCCAAGGACAAGGCCGACGTCGCCAAGGCGAGCAGCGACCCGGCGTCGATCCCCGACGACAAGCGCGACTACTACCTCGAGCGCAAGTACCCGGCGTTCGGCAACCTGTGCCCCCGCGACATCGCCTCGCGCGCCGCCAAGGAGGCGTGCGATGACGGCCGCGGCGTCGGCCCCGGCGGCCGCGGCGTCTACCTCGACTTCCGCGACGCGATCAAGCGCGACGGCGAGGCCAAGATCCGCGAGAAGTACGGGAACCTGTTCGACATGTACGAGCGCATCACGGGCGAGAACCCGTACCAGAAACCGATGCGCATCTACCCGGCCGTCCACTACGCGATGGGCGGGCTGTGGGTCGACTACCACCTGCAGTCGAACATCCCGGGCCTGTTCGTCCTCGGCGAGGCGAACTTCTCCGACCACGGCGCGAACCGCCTCGGCGCCTCGGCGCTGATGCAGGGCCTCGCCGACGGCTACTTCGTCATCCCGTTCACGCTCGGCAACTACCTCGCCGGCGTGCCGGCGGCGTCGCTCGCGTCGACCGGCGCGGCGGCGTTCACCGACGCCGAGGCCGCGGTCAAGGGCCGCATCAACCGGCTGATGTCGGTCAACGGCAAGCGGTCCGTCGAATCCTTCCACAAGGAGCTCGGCCACATCATGTGGGAGGACTGCGGCATGGCCCGCAGCAAGGAGAGCCTCGAGCACGCGCTCAAGGCGATCCCCGAGCTGCGCGAGCGGTTCTGGAAGGACGTCACCGTCCTCGGCGGGAAGGACACGTTCAACCAGTCGCTGGAGAAGGCCGGCCGCGTCGCCGACTTCCTCGAGTTCGGCGAGCTGCTGTGCCGCGACGCGCTCGAGCGCGAGGAGAGCGCCGGCGGCCACTTCCGCGTCGAGCACCAGACCCCGGACGGCGAGGCCAAGCGCGACGACGAGAAGTTCTGTCACACCGCGGTCTGGGAGTACCAGGGCGACGACAAGGCGCCGGTGCGCCACGTCGAGCCGCTGGTGTTCGAGAACGTCAAGCTGGCCACTCGTAGCTACAAGTGAGACGCCCATGAGCGAGCCCGAGTCCAATGACAAGCCGTTGAACCTCACCATCTACGTGTGGCGTCAGAAGGACGCCAAGGACGCGGGCGGGCTGGTCAAGTACGACCTCAAGGGCGTCAGCCAGCACGCGTCGTTCCTCGAGATGCTCGACATCCTCAACGAGCAGCTCGTCGGCAAGGGCGAGGAGCCGGTCGCGTTCGATCACGACTGCCGCGAGGGCATCTGCGGGATGTGCTCGCTGATGATCAACGGCCGGCCGCACGGCGGGTTCCCCGCGACGACGACCTGCCAGGTGCACATGCGGCACTTCAAGGACGGCGAGACGATCTACATCGAGCCGTGGCGCGCCGGGGCGTTCCCGGTCGTGCGCGACCTCGTCGTCGACCGCGCCGCGTTCGACAAGATCACCCAGGCCGGCGGCTACATCACGGCCAACTGCGGCTCGGCCCAGGACGCCAACGCGATCCTCGTCCCGAAGGACGACGCCGATCGCGCGATGTCGGCGGCGGCGTGCATCGGCTGCGGCGCGTGCGTGGCGGCGTGCCCGAACTCGTCGGCGATGCTGTACACGGCGGCGAAGCTGGCGCACATGCACAACCTGCCGCAGGGCCAGCCGGAGCGGATGAAGCGGACGCTGGCGATGGTCGACGCGATGGACGCGGCGGGCTTCGGCAACTGCACGAACCACTACGAGTGCGAGGCCGCGTGCCCCAAGGAGATCACGCGCGAGGTGATCGCGATGATGAACCGCGACTACGCCAAGGCCGCGCTGAGCTACCGCGAGCCCACGGCGAAGTCCGACGGCGCCGGATGACAGCGGCGACAGCGGCGACAGCGGCGACAGCGGCGACCGCGGCGAGCGTGCGGACGGCGCTGGCCGTCGCGCTGATCGCGACCGTCGGCTGCGGCAAGAAGGACGCGGCGCGGCCGCCCGCGGACGCCTCGCCGCTGATGGACCCGCGGCTGCCGCCGGCCGAGGCAGACATCGCGGCGCTCGACGCCGCGCTGACGGTGGAGCTCGACGCACTGCGGGCGCTGTCGTGCGCGCGGCCGGTGCCGCGCGGCGAGCCGCCCGCGCCTGACGCCGACGTCGCCGCGGCGGCGGGCGAGGCGGCGCTCGCCGAGCTGGTGCGCGCGCCGGCGCCCGAGCTGGCCGCGTGCATCGCGCGGTGGACCGCGCTGCCCAAGGACGTGCGCGCGGGGCTGCGCCGGTGCGACGTCGACCAGGCGGCCTCGGGACACTGCGCGCCGGTCGCGCCGGCGGACGTGCGCGTGGTCGCGCCGCCCGGCGCCTCGGGCGCGGCCCCGGTCGGCGAGATCGAAGCGGTCGTCGCGGCGTGCGGGCCGGTGGTCGCGGCGAGGTTCGCGGCGATCGCGGCGGCGCCTGGCGTGTGCTCGCCGGCGTCGGCGCGGCGGCGCGGGCCGGGGATCGACCCGGTCCAGCTCAGCCACGCGGCGCACCTCGCCGAGCAGCACGCGTTCGCGCTCGAGCGCGGCGGGCGCGCGCTCGACGGCGCGCGGCTGATGGTCGACGTGATGATCGCGGCCGCGGACTACCAGCGCGGCGGCACGGCGTGGGTCGACGCGATGATCGCGCCGGCGACGTGGAACCGCGCGGCCGACGATCTCGCCGTGCTGGTGCGCGCGCCCGAGCTCACCGCCGACGACCTCGACGCGCTCGGCGCCGAGGTCGACCGGCTGCTCGCCGGGCTGCCGCCGGTGCAGACGACGCTGCGCGGCGACGCGGCGGTGACGATCCTCGAGATCGCGCGCCCGGTCGTGCGCGGCGCGTCGGGCGGCGACGCCGGCGCCGGGGCCGCGCCCGCGCCGAACCAGCCGAAGACGCCGGCCGAGGCGGTGTTCGCGTGGCGCGCGACCAACGCGGCGCGCGACCTGATGCTGACGACCTGCAGCGACGGCACGCCGGTCGTGCGGTGCATGACGATGTTGCACGATCAGGTCGACGGCGGCGCGCTCGGCGTCGACACCGTCACCGCGGCCGCGACGATGGCGATCCCGAACAACGTCGAGCTGATCCGGCGCTACGCGCGGTCGCTCGCCGGCGTCCACGCGGTGCGCGCCGAGCTGGCGATCGCGGCGCGCGCGCGCCGAGCCGGCGCGTGCCCGGTGGCCGAGGACGGCGCCGCGCCCGAGTTCGCGCCGGTGCTCGCCGCGCCCGGCCTCGGCGCCGCGCTCGCGCTCGCGCCCGGCCCCGCAGCGGGCCAGTGGCAGCTCGAGACCGTCGGCACCCTCGGCGCCTGGCGCCGCGCCGAGCCGTACGTCCTCGCCCGGTTCGCCTGCGCGGACGGCAAGCTGATCGCCGCGCCGATGGCGGCGCCACCGCCTCCGTGACCCGCGATATCCTCGGTGCATGGGGACCCTTCGGGCCGCGCGCGCCGCGGCGCTGATCGCGATCGCGTGCGTGGCGTGCGAGGGGCGCGGGCGTGAGGTCGCGCCGATGGCGCCGCCGATCGCGATCGCGGCGATCGAGCAGGCGGTCGAGGTGGACCTCGACGCGCTGGCCGCGACGCCATGTGCTCGGCCCGTCCTGCGCGGCGAGCCGGCGCCAGGCTCTGGGACCGACGCGCTGCGCGAGCTGATGAACCCGCGCGACCCGGAGCTGGTCGCGTGCGCCGCGCGCTGGCGTGATCTACCGCGGCAAGAGAAGCAGGACCGGCGCACCTGCGACGACATGCGAGACAGCGTCCACTGCGCGTGGCGGCCCGTGTCGGCGGCGGCGCGCGAGGCGCTGGGCGCGTGCGGCCCGCGGCTCGAGGGCGCCGTTCGCGCGGCGGTCGCGCACGGCGCGTCGTGTGGTCCCACGACGCTGGCGGCCGGCGCGGCCGAGAACGTCCAGACGATGACGATGCTCCAGCTCGTCTCGCTGCTGTACATCCACGTCCAGGAGCTCGCGGCGGCGGGGCGCGCGCTCGACGCCGCACGCCTCGCGCTCGACGCCGCGCAGGCGTCGCTCGACCAGACGCGCGGCGGTGCCACCTGGATCGAGGCCACCTACACGACGGGCCTGGTGTCGGGGATCGCGTCGCTCGTGGGCAGCGTCACGAAGTCACCCGCGCTCGCCGCGGACGAGCTGTCCGCGCTCGCGCGCGAGGTCGAGCGGCTGCTCGGCGGCGTGCCCTCCGTCCAGGACACCCTCCTGGCGGACCTCGCGTACATTCTCGAGCACGGCTCGCTCGCCTACCTTCGCGGCGACGAGGCCGCGATCTCCGACGACTTCCGACCGTCCAGCCGCGCCGAGGCCGAGCTCGCGGCGCGCAGCGTCCACGCGACGAGGGCCATGGTGATCGAGCTGTGTCCGCGCGGCGCGCTGCCGGCGGCGTGCGCGGCGGCGCTCGATGGCGTCGACCTCGAGCTCACGCTCGACCCCTACCGGATGGTCGCGTTGATCGCGATGCCGGGCCTCGCGGGCTCGGTCCGCAAGTACGCCCGCATGGTCGCGCTGCTGCACGCGCTGCACGTCGAGCTGACGATCGCGGCGAGGGTGACGCGAGACGGCGCGTGCCCGGCCGACGGAGGCGCGGGGTGGCCGGAGGTGGCCGCGGCGCTCGCGGCGCCGGGGCTCGGCCTGCCGCTCGCGCTCGCGCGCGGGGGCGCGGGCGGCGAGTGGCACGTCGTGCTGCCGCGCGGCCTCGGCGCCGAGC
>WYBA01000184.1 GCA_011526095.1 Myxococcales bacterium
CCTCGCTTTCGCTCGGGCCGCTCAGGACGCACGGATCTTGGGTCCCGACGAGGAATCCGAGATGTGTTGGATCCTGAGCAGCGTCCTTCGGCACGGGCCTCGCTGGCGCTCGGCCCGGCTCGGGGCGAACGGATCCAGGGAACCAGTTCGTGCAGCGGCGATCTCCGTGGAGGGGATCCTTGGTGTGGGACGTCAGCGCGCGGCGCGCCCGCGCGCCAGGGTGGGGTCCGCGGGTGGAAAGGCGCGGGCTTCGTGCGGCAGGTGGAGGCAGCGGAGCAGAACGCGGGTGCAGGCACCAGGTCCCCGACCGAAGGTAGGTGCGACCGCGCCGAACCCGCGGGCCCCACCCGCGCGCGAGGCAGCCGCGCGCGTTCGCGATCTCCCGGATCGATCGCCCGAGGGATCCGGACAAGACCGCCGCGCCTCCCTACAGCTTCCCCACGCCCGGCACGAACCGCCCCACGCGCGCCGCGTACGCGCGGTAGCCGGCCTGCGCGCGCAGCAGGTACGGCTCCTCGACCGCGCGGACCTGCAGCTCGATCGCGGCGATCAGCGCGGCGAGCGTGAGCACGGTCGTCGTGGTCGGCAGCGCGAGCGCCAGGCCCGCGCCCGAGACGATCAGCCCGGTGAAGATCGGGTTGCGCACCCGCGCGAACGGGCCGTGCGTGACCAGCGCCGTGCGCTCGGCCTCGTCGACGCCGATCCGCCACGACGCGCCCATCGCGCCCTGCGCCCACCACAGCAGCGCCGCGCCGACGGCGAGCGCCGCGACCGCCGCGACGTCCAGCGCCCGGCCACCGCCCCACACGCGCTCGACGCCCGCGAGCGCGAGCCCCGGCGCCGCGACGCTGCCGGCGAGCGCGACGACGAACAGCGCGCCGCCCCACCACGCCACCGACCCCGGACGGCCGGAGACGCCGCGGAACCCGCTGCTCCCGGTCCGCCGCCAGTGGAGGTAGGTGCGCGCGCCGAACGCGAGCGCGAGGTAGGCGAGCACACCGATCAGGACGAGCGCGGGACGGGTCATGCTCCCGCTGACGGACGCGCGGCGCCGGCCTTACGCGCGCGGCGCGCTCGTGGTGAGATTCCGCCCATGAGCGAAGCGAAGACCTACACCGGCGGCTGCCACTGCGGCGCCGTCCGCTACGACGTGACGATGGCGCTCGGCGCGGTGATCGGCTGCAACTGCTCGATGTGCGGCCGCGCCGGCACGCTGCTCGCGTTCGTGCCCGCCGACCAGTTCAACCTGCAGTCGGGCGACGACGTGCTCACCGACTACCTGTTCCACAAGCAGCACATCCACCACCTGTTCTGCAGCAAGTGCGGGATCAAGTCGTTCGCGCTCGGCACCGCGCCCGACGGCTCGTCGACCGTCGCGGTCAACGTCCGGTGCCTCGACGACGTCGACATCGACGCGCTCGAGATCCGCAAGTTCGACGGCAAGAGCCTGTGAGCCGCCACGCGCGCCTCGCGCTGGCCGTGGCCGCCGTGGTGGCCTCGGCCGCCTGCGCACGTCCGCCGGCGCGGTGCCCTGCGGCCGGCGCGCCGGCCGCGCCCTCGGCCGACGCGGCGCCGGCCGAGTCGCCGCTGCCCCCGCCCGACGACCAGCTCGCGAGGTGGCAGGCGATCCGCGCCGACGGCGACGCGCCGCCCGACGGGACGACCGCCGCCGCGCTCGTCCCCGAGCTGCTCGACTACCTCGCCTCGCCCGACCCCGTGCGCCGCGACGCGATCGCGTTCGAGGTGCTGGCGACGTGGGTCGTGCTCGAGCCGCGGCTCGACGCCGCGGAGGTCCGCGCGCTCGCCGCGCAGCTCCAGGACCGGCTGGCGGCGCCGCTCGACGTGCCCGACGGTGTCTACGGCCGTTCGTTCGCCGCGCTCGCGCTGTCGCTCGTCGTCGCGCGCGATCTCGCCGACCCGGCCGCGCCGGTGCTCGACGCCACCGGCCGTCGCGACCTGCTCGCGGCCGCGCGCGCCTACGCGCAGCGCGAGGACGACCTGCGCGGCCACACCGGCGCCAAGGGCTGGGCGCACGCCGCCGCGCACACCGCCGACCTGCTCAAGTTCCTCGCCCGGGCGCCGACCTTCACCGACGACGATCGCGCGGTCGTGCTCGACGCCGTCGCCGCGCTCGTCGTGCGCCGCCACGGCTTCAACCTCCACCACGGCGAGGACGCGCGCCTCGCGATGCCCGTGCTCGAGGCGGTCAAGCGCGGCGTCGCCCACGACGCGCTCGACGCCTGGGTCGCCGCGCTCGCCGCGCCGCTGGGCGAGCCGTGGCCCGACCCGTTCGATCCCGCGCTCTACGCGGCGCAGCGCAACGCGCGCAACCTGCTCGTCACGCTGTTCACCCAGCTCACCCTGCTGCCCGAGCCGGCGCCGCCGGCCGCGGCTCACCTGCTCGGGCGGATCCGCGACCTGCTCGCGGGCTGAGCGCTCAGCTACCCGGGCGCGGCCGCGGCTTGCCCGCGAACGAGCCCTTGCGCGGCGGCGGGCCGCCCCGGTCGTCCCGGCGGGGCGGGCGCGGGCGGTCGTCGTGGCCCCGGGCGTCGCGGTCGTCGCGCCGCGGCGGGCGCGGGCCGCGCGGCGAGCCGCCGCGGTCGTCGTCGCCACCGCCCTCGGCCAGGCGCTCGAACTTCACGTTCTTGTTGCGGCGGTCGGTCCCGGTCCCGGCGGCGAGCGCCGCCTCGAACCCCGCGACCGCGCCGCCGGCGATCTCGAACCGGCTCTCGCGCTGGCCGACGCGGATCGCGCCGATCGCGTCCTTGGTGACGTCGCCGCGCGCGCAGATCAGCGGGATCAGCCACCGCGGGTCGGCGTTGTTCATCCGCCCGAGGTTCATCCGGTACCACACCGCGCCGCCGCCGCCCTCGCCGCGGGCGAGCGGCACGAACGGCGCGCCCTTGGCCCGCGGCTCGTCGCCGTCGCGGCGCGGCGCGCGCGCCGGGCGCGCGCCGACGACGGTCAGCTCCTCGGGCGCCGGCAGCTGCGCGCGGTGCAGCCGCACCAGCGCCGCGGCGATCTCGTCCGGCGTCCGGACGGCCAGCAGCGCCGCGGCGGCGGCGCGCTCGTCGTCGCCGGCGTCCTTCGCCAGCGCGACGATCTCGTCGGCGAGGCGGGCGCGGTCGCGGCCGACGATCTCCTCGGCCGCGGGCGGCGGCATCCACTGCGCCTGCACGCCCGCCATGCCGAACAGCCGCTCGGCGTGCATCCGCGCCGGCGCCGGCACGAGCACGACCGCGACGCCCTTCTTGCCGGCGCGCCCGGTGCGGCCGCTGCGGTGGAGCAGCATCGCCTTGTCGCGCGGCAGGTCGGCGTGGATCACCAGGCCGAGGTCCGGCAGGTCGAGGCCGCGCGCCGCGACGTCGGTCGCGACGCACACCTTGGCGCGGCCGTCGCGCAGCGCGCTCAGCGCGCGGTTGCGCTCGGCCTGGGACAGCTCGCCCGACAGCCCGGCGACCGCGAACCCGCGCTCGGCGAGGTTCGCCGCGAGGTGGGTGACGCCGTCGCGGGTGGCGCAGAACACCAGCGCGCCCGGGACCTCGAACCAGCGCAGCAGGTTGACGACCGCGAGGTCGCGCTCGCGCGGGACGATCGCCATCGCGCGGTACTCGATGTCGCCGTGCGGCTGGGCCTCGCCGTCGGCGGCGATCCGCACCGCGTGCTTCTGGTACTGCTTGGCGAGCGCCGCGATCGGCCGCGGGATCGTCGCCGAGAACATCAGCGTCCGGCGCTCGGACGGCGCGGCCTGCAGCAGCACCTCCAGCTCCTCCTTGAAGCCGAGGTCGAGCATCTCGTCGGCCTCGTCGAGCACGACCGCGGCCAGCGCGGACAGGTCGATCGCGCCGTGCTCGAGGTGGTCGCGCAGCCGCCCCGGCGTGCCGACGACGATGTGGGCGCCGGCGTACAGCTCGCGCTGCTCGCGGCGGATGTCCATGCCGCCGACGCACGAGATCACGCGCCCGCCCGCCGCCGCGTACAGCCACGCCAGCTCGCGCTGGACCTGCAGCGCCAGCTCGCGCGTCGGCGCGATCACCAGCGCGCGCGGCGCGCCGGGCGCGCCCAGCTTCGCGGCGTCGCCGAGCAGGTCGGGCGCGATCGCCAGGCCGAACGCGACCGTCTTGCCCGAGCCGGTCTGCGCCGACACCAGCAGGTCGTGCCCGGCCGCGCGCTCCTCGAGGATGGCCGCCTGCACGGGCGTGGGCGTGGAGTAGCCGCGCGCGGTGAGGGCGGTGAGCAAGCTCGGGTGGGCCGACGAGAACGACATGCGCCCCCTGTACAGGGTTTGGGGGCGGAACGCCAGTGGCGTCCCGATCAGCCGGGCGGCGGAGCCCTGTCATTCAGCGTGGTTCGGACCCGCGATCAGGCGGGCCGGCGACGGGCCGGGTGTGCTATGGACCGGCCCCGGGCGCCGCCAATGACCGCCATCCTCACCGTCCAGGACGTCTCCAAGAGCTTCGGCCCGCGCCGGGTGCTCGACGGGGTGTCGTTCGCCGTCCACGACGGCGACCGGATCGGGCTGATCGGGGCCAACGGCTCGGGCAAGTCGACCCTGATGAAGCTGGCGGTCGGCCGGGAGCACGAGCCCGACGACGGCCTGATCACCCGGATGCGCGGGCTGCGCGTCCACTACGTCGCCCAGGAGCCGGAGCTGGACCTGGCCGCGACGATCAGCCAGGCGCTGGCGCCCGCGCCGGACACCCCGGACCACGAGCGCCACCGGATCGCCGCGGCGCTGAAGCTGCCGGCGCTCGACCGGATCGTCGGCGAGCTGTCGCTCGGCGAGCGCCGCCGCGTCGCGCTCGGCCGCGCGCTGCTCGCGCCGACGGACCTGCTCGCGCTCGACGAGCCGACCAACCACCTCGACGCGCGCACGGTCGAGTGGCTGGAGGACGCGCTGATCGCGCGCGCCGGCGCGCTGCTGCTCGTCACCCACGATCGTTACTTCCTCGATCGCGTCGTGACGCGGACGCTCGAGGTCGACCGCGGCAAGGTCCACGCCCACGACGGCGACTACACCGCGTTCCTCGAGAAGCAGGCCGAGCGCCTGGCGATCGAGGGCGAGCACGAGCGGGTGCGCGCCGCGTTCGTGCGGCGCGAGCTGGTTTGGATCCGGCGCGGCGCGCCGGCGCGCACGACCAAGCAGAAGGCGCGGATCGACCGGTTCGACGCCGCGGTCGCGTCGGCGCCGTCGGCGGAGGACCTGCGCCCGGCGGGCGTGACGCTGCGGCTGCCCACCGGCGGGCGCCTCGGCAAGACGATCCTCGAGCTCGACGGGGTCACCCGCCGGATCGCCGGCCGGACGCTGTTCGAGAACCTGACGCTGGTGATGAAGCCGGGCGATCGCATCGGCATCGTCGGGCCCAACGGCGCGGGCAAGACCACGCTGATCCGGACGATCCTCGGCCAGGACCCGCCCGACGCCGGCAAGGTCACCGCGGGGCTCAACACCCGGTTCGCCTACCTCGAGCAGGGCCGGACCGAGCTCGACGACGATCTCACCGTGCTGCAGGAGGTGTCCGAGGGCAACGACCACGTCGCGCTCGAGGACGGGCCGATGCACGTCCGCACGTTCCTGCGCCTGCTCGGGTTCTCCGACACGACGGCCGACACGGTGATCGGCAAGCTGTCGGGCGGCGAGCGCAACCGGGTCCTGCTCGCGCGCCTGCTGCGCCGCGGCGGCAACCTGCTGGTGCTCGACGAGCCGACCAACGACCTCGACCTGCCGACGCTGGGCGCGCTCGAGGCGGCGCTGTGCGACTTCGGCGGGTGCGCGCTGATCGTCTCGCACGATCGGTGGTTCCTCGACCGCGTCGCCACCGGGATCCTCGCGTTCGAGGGCGACGGCGAGGTGATCTTCTACGAGGGCGACTACAGCTCGTACGCCGAGAAGCGCCGGGCGCGCGAGGCGGCGGCGCAGAAGGTGGCCGCGCCCAGGGCCGCGGCGCCCGCGGCGGCGCGCCCGGCCAAGGCGCCGGCGCCGCGCAAGCTGAGCTTCAAGGAGCGGGCCGAGCTCGCCGGGATCGAGGAGGCGATCGCCACGGCCGAGGCGCGCGTCGCCGAGCTCGAGGCGGCGGTCAGCGACCCGGCGGTGTTCAAGGCGCGCTCGGCCGAGGTCCCGGCGATGGTCGCGTCGCTCGACGGCGCGCGCGCCGAGGTCGAGCGGCTGTTCCACCGCTGGCAGGAGCTCGACGCGATCGAGCGCGCCAGCACGAGCTCGTGAGGGAAGTCAGATGATCGCGTTCACCGGCGTGACCAAGCAGTACGGCGCGCAGATCCTGTTCGTCGACGGCTCGTTCCAGCTCAACCCGGGCGAGAAGATCGGCCTGGTCGGGCCCAACGGCGCCGGCAAGACGACGGTGTTCCGGCTGATCACCGGCGAGGAGGCGGCGGACGACGGCGTCGTCGACCGGCCGCGGCGCGTGACGATCGGCTACTTCCGCCAGGACGTCGGCGACCTGAAGGGCCGCAGCGCGCTGGCCGAGACGATCGCCGGCGCCGGCGAGGTCGCGGAGCTGGGCGAGGAGCTGGCGCAGCTCGAGGCGCAGATGGAGGCGGCCGCGACCGACGACGGCGTCGACCTCGAGCGCGTGGTCGAGCGCTACGGCGAGGTCCAGGCGCGCTACCAGGAGCTCGGCGGCTACGAGCTCGCGGCGCGCGCGCAGTCGATCCTCGCCGGGCTCGGGCTGTCGCAGGAGCAGATCGCCGGCGACGTCGGGCGGCTCAGCGGCGGGTGGAAGATGCGCGTCGCGCTCGCGCGGATCCTGCTGGCGCGGCCGGACGTGCTGCTGCTCGACGAGCCGACCAACTACCTCGACCTCGAGTCGATCCTGTGGCTCGAGGCGTTCCTCCGCGACTACCCGGGCGCGGTGATGATGACGTGCCACGACCGCGACGTGATGAACCGGGTCGTGTCGAAGATCGTCGAGATCGACGGCGGCGCGCTGCGCAGCTACAGCGGCAACTACGACTTCTACGAGCAGGCGCGCGCGCTCGAGGCGGCGCGGCGCGAGGCCGAGTTCGCGAGCCAGCAGGCGATGCTCGCCAAGGAGCTGCGGTTCATCGAGCGGTTCCGCGCCCAGCCGGCCAAGGCGTCGGCGGTGCAGAGCCGGATCAAGAAGCTCGACAAGATCGAGAAGCTCGAGCCGCCGCGGCGGATCGTCGAGCGCAGCTTCGAGTTCCGGCGCGCGCCGCGCTCGGGCAACGACGTGATCAAGGTGGCGGGCGTGCGCAAGGCGTACGGCGCGCGCGTCGTCCACGACGGGTTCGACCTGATGGTGCGGCGCGGCGAGCGGTGGGCGGTGATGGGCGAGAACGGCGCGGGCAAGTCGACGCTGCTCAAGATGATCGCGGGCGCGCTCGAGCCCGACACCGGCAGCGTGACGATCGGCGCGGGCGTGCAGCTGGGCTACTACGCGCAGCACCAGATGGACCAGCTCGAGGGCGACCGCAGCGTGCTCGACGAGCTCGGCGCGCACGCGCCGCAGGCGGGCCTGGGCGTGCTGCGCAACCTCGCCGGCGCGTTCGGGTTCTCCGATGACGACGCCCACAAGCCGATCAGCGTGCTGTCCGGCGGCGAGAAGGCGCGCGTCGTGCTGGCGAAGCTGCTCTACGACGCGCCGAACCTGCTGGTGCTCGACGAGCCGACCAACCACCTCGACCAGGTGACCAAGCGCGCGATCGTCCGCGCGCTCGCCGACTACGAGGGCACGATCGTCTTCGTCTCCCACGACCGCGCGTTCCTGCGCGCGCTGGCCAATCGCGTCCTCGAGCTGTCCGCGGCCGCGCCGCCGCGCAGCTATGGCGGCGGCTACGACGAGTACGTGTCGAGCACCGGCCGCGAGGCGCCCGGCATGCGCGCGCTGAGCTGACGCGAGGGGTGCGAGTCGACGGCGCCGTCTACTGCGTCGCGCAGCACCGCCCCGAGGCGTCGCACCTGCAGTCGAGGCACTCGTGGATCGAGTCCGTGCCACAGCGCGCGACGATCGCGGCGCGCAGCGCCTTGCGCGCGCGGTGAAGCCTCACCATCGCGTTGTTGGGCGTGATCCCGAGCTCGCGCGCCACGTCCGTGACGGCCACCTCGTCGACCACCGTGCGCTCGAGGATCGCCGCGTACTCGGGCTTCAAGGCGCGCGCGAGGTCGAGCCCGCACTGGCACGGCCGCCCGGGCGCCTCGGGCGGGTCCGGATCCGGCAGGTCGTCGGGCAGCGGCGCCGCCGGCAGGCCGATCCGGCGCAGCTCGTCGGTCAGCTCGTTGCGGACGATCCGGAACAGCCACGCTCTCGCCCGCGCCGGCTCGCGCAGCCGGTCTGCCGCGGCGAGCGCCCGCGCGGCCGCGCGCTGGACGATGTCCTCCGGCTCGACCAGGTGCCCGGCGCGCCGGCGGACGAACGCGATCAGCTCGTCGCGGTGGGCGACCAGCGCGGCGGGCACCGTGTCCGGTGGGAGCGGCGGGGGCGTCGGGTTCACGCTCCTGCGTTCTAGCAGCACGGGCAGCCCTCGGGGCACGGGCAGTCCTCGGGGCACGGGCACGGGCCCTCCGGACACGGGCAGCGGGTCGGGGTGACAGGCTCCGTGGTGTCGTGGTCGGTCATGTCCCCGCTGACGGACCGCCGCCGCCGACCTTACAGCGTGCGTCGAGATCCTCGTGGACGTGCCGTGGTTGATAGTGTACAAACGACACCAACAGGCAGCAGACGGAGCCCCCCATGCCCACCGACACCCGCGACGGCTTCACCTTCTTCTGGCGCCCGGACTCGCCGTTCTCCCAGTGGCACCCGGCGACGTTCACCGTCGACGGCGTCACCTTCTCCTGCGCCGAGCAGTTCATGATGCACGGCAAGGCCACGCTGTTCGGCGACGCCGAGGTCGCCGCCCAGATCCTCGCCGCCACCGACCCGCGCCAGCACAAGGCGCTCGGGCGCAAGGTCCGCCCGTTCGACGAGCACGTCTGGCGCGCGCGCCGCGAGGACATCGTCTACCGGGGCAGCCTGGCCAAGTTCGCGCAGAACCCGGCGCTGCGCGACGCGCTGCTCGCCACCGCCGGGACCGAGCTGGTCGAGGCGAGCCCGACCGACCGGATCTGGGGCATCGGGATGTCGTCGAGCAACCCGGCCGCGACCGACCGGACGCGGTGGCGCGGCCAGAACCTGCTGGGCCAGATCCTCACGCGCGTCCGCGGCGAGCTGCTCGCGGCGCGGGCCTGACCGCTGTGCTTGCCACCGGCCGTGACGCTGTCCCTGGCACGACGCCGGCTCACCCGGCATCGTAGCCCCGTGCTGACCCACGACGAGCTCACCCGGCGCTGGCCCACGATCCCGCTCGCCACGTCCGGCACGATCCACACGCTGGTCCGCCGCCTCGGCGGCGGCGCCCACTACACGCCCGAGGCGATCACGCTCTCGCCCGTCACCGGCATCGTCGGCGACCGCTGGGCGCGCGCCGGCGCCAAGCGTCACCCCGAGGCGCAGGTGACGCTGATGGAGCGCCGCGTGGTCGACCTGCTCACCGGCCACCCGTCGCGCTGGCACGTCCCGGGCGACAACGTCGTCGTCGATCTCGACCTGTCGTTCGCCGCGCTGCCGGTCGGCGCGCGCCTCGCGTGCGGCGAGGTCGTCCTCGAGATCACCGCCAAGCCCCACACCGGCTGCGACAAGTTCCGCGCGCGCCTCGGCGACGACGCGCTCCGCTGGGTCAACGCGCGCGAGCACCGCGCGCTGCGCCTGCGCGGCGTCAACGCCCGGATCCTCGTCGGGGGGACGGTGCGTCGCGGCGATCACTTCGTCCGCGCCTGAGCCGCGCCTGAGCCGCGCCTGAGCCGGCCGCGCCACATCGCGCGTCACATCGCCCCGGGCGCGGCTCTGCCGTGTGTATCCTTGCGCCCAAGGGGGGACCGCGCATGGCCCGCAACTTCGCTCAGCATCACTCTGGGTTCTCGTTCAACTACACGGACCTGAACCAGAACATCTTCCCGCCGCGCGACGGCTGCGTGTTCGACACGACGGGGTGGGCGGACCTCGACGGCGACGGCGTCATCGACTTCGTCTGCATCGGCACCGCCAGCGGCAACTACGAGGACACCGACCACGAGGTGTTCGCGATCCACGCGCCCAGCGGCAACATCATGTGGCGCGCGCTCGCCGGCCAGGCGTCGAAGAAGCTCGGCCTGTTCGGCGGCGTCGTGATCGTCTCGACCAACAGCGGCTCGCGGCTGCGCGGGCTCGACGCGCGCACCGGCCAGGAGCTGTGGAACCGCGGGCTCGAGGACGCGATCCAGGAGGACCCGTACGACGGCGACAACCGCGCGCCGGCGATCTCGCCGGTCGGCGGGTTCCACGCCGCCTACGAGTGCATCGACGAGACCGCGCACGTCCTCGACGTCCGCAACGGCCAGCTCGTCAAGAGCCGCCCCGGCAAGCTCCACCCGGCCGGGTGGAACCTGCCCGGGTTCGTCGCGTTCGAGGACGACGACGACAACCTCGAGGTGTTCGACGTCGCGCGCAATCGCACGATCGTCACGATCCCCGAGGCGTCGCAGGTCCGCCCGCTCCACACCCAGGGCTTCTTCGGCCTGATGCACCGCAGCGACGGCGCGCCGCGCGGCGAGTACGCGACCAAGGTCCTCGTGTTCGACCAGAACGGTCAGCCCGCCGGCACCTGCTGGGTCCAGGACGAGAGCGGCGACGCGGTCGATCACGGCGACGCGCAGTACGGCGTCGTCGGCGGGATGATGCTCGGCGGGATGAAGATCGTGTTCGGCGACCCGTACAGCGACGAGAAGTCGGCGTACGTCGCCGCGCTCGCGCCCAACCAGATCGTCCGCGCCCAGCCGCTGCCGCCGCCGCGCCCGGGCTACCAGCTCAAGGCGCTGACGTGGTGCACGCCGGTGGTCGCGAGCGTGTGGCAGAAGACCAAGGGCACCGAGCGGCTGATCTGCGCCGGCCACGACCCGAACACGCTGGCGACGACCTGGCTCGTCGAGGACCTCGGCGGCCAGTCGCAGGAGAACGTCCTACACACGACCGGGTACTCGCTGCTGGTCCCGAAGTCGACCGACAACTACTACTCGCAGACCAACCCGGCGTGCATGGTCCAGCTCGACCCGCAGACCGGCCAGCGCCTGGCCGAGTACCCGGTCGAGACCGTCGACACCGTCGGCGTCGTCGGCTACTTCCTCGTCGGCACGCCGGACTACTTCAGCGGCGGCGTGCCCGTCGCGTACGACACCTGGCGGCGCGTCCGCGTGCTCTGACGCCTCGCGGTCCGCTCACGAGAACGGCAGCGAGCCGATGTAGTCGGCCTTGCCGAGCTCGACGCCGCGGTGGCGCAGCATCTGGTAGACCGTCGCGAGGTGGAAGTACGTGTTGGGCAGCGCGAAGTGGTCGAGGTAGTCGCCGGCGCGCATCGTCTTGCCCTGCATCCAGCCGTGCCCGCAGGGGCGGTCCTCGCACCCGGCGAAGTCCTCGCGGGTGAACGACTCCAGGTACGCCGCGACGGCGCGGATCCGCGCGCGCAGCTCCTCGATCGTGGTCTCGGTGTCCGGGTGCGCCGGCGGCGTCTTGCCGGTCATCTTGGCGGCCGTGAACTTCATCTGATCGCACGCCGCCTGGACCTGCCGCGTGAACGAGAACTGGTCGAGCGCGACCCGCTCGTGCAGGAACAGCTCCGGGTCGAACTTCTTGGCCTGCGCGTGCGCCACGGCCTTGTCGAGCCAGCGCTCGACGTTGCCGAGCATCTTGAGGAACACGGGGATCACGGCGTCGTAGAGGTTCATCGCCGCGCAGTGTACGACGACCGCGGCGACGCCACCGCGGCGGCGTGGCTGGTACCATCGCGACCGTGACGACCGGTCGGGCCGTGACGGTGGCGGCGCTCGCGGCGCTCGCCGCGTGCGATCGCGGGAGCGCGCGCGCGCGACCCGCGACCGAGGTCGCTCCCGCGACCGGCGCGCCGCCGGTGGCGTCCGGGACCGGCGAGCCCGACGCCGCGCCCGCGCCGCAGCGCCCACTGACCGCCGGCGAGATCGCGCTGGTCCGCCCGTACTTCCGCGACGCGATCGACTACGCGACCGTGCGCGTCGTCCACGGCCGGTACAACGCGCTGCACCCCGACCAGACCTACATGACGCCGCGCGGCAGCATCTTCGCGCCCGACGAGCTGTTCCGCGCCGACTTCGCCGCCGCCGACGTCGCCCCGACGCTGCAGGCGGTGTTCTTCCACGAGATGGTGCACGTCTGGCAGTTCCACAGCGGCAAGGACCTGATCGCCGAGGGCGTCAAGACGTTCCTCGAGCTGCGCGGCGACTACGAGCGCGCGTACCCGTACCGGCTCGAGCCCGGCCGCGATCTGCTCGACTACGGCATGGAGCAGCAGGCGAGCCTGGTCGAGGACTGGTTCCTCATCCAGGTGCACGGCCTGGCGCCGGCGCGGCTGGTCGACGGTCCGGCCGACCCGGCGGTCCGCGACGCGGGGTATCGCGCCGCGCTCGCCTCGCTCCTCGCGGATCCGACCTACGCGCGCGCCGTGTCGACCGAGGACGTCGCGCGCCGACATCGCGAGGCCGCCGAGCGCGAGCCCGCCGGGCCGGCCGGCTGCGCCGAATCACCCGAGGATCACAGCCAGGGGCACGTCTGCGCCTGGCGGTTCGACGAGCACACGCCCTGAGCCAGCGAGGGAGGATCGAGATGCATCCAGGACAGAAACCGCCGCCGCAGCAGCCGTATCACCCGGGCCCGGCCCAGCCAGCTGGCGACAACACCCAGCTCGGCGCGGGCCTGATGATCGTCGCGGCGATCGCGATCATCGTCGGGCTCGTCAGCAAGAGCTTCGTCACCGCGTCGTGGGACGAGGGCACCGAGTCGGTGAAGATCGGCCTGCTCTCGGGCATGGAGCTGTGCGATCGCGACGAGTGCCGGACGGTGGGCTGGGGCGAGGGCCGCGACGCCAAGGGCGACATCAAGGCCGTGCGGATGATCGCGCTGATCTCCGGGTTCGCGGCCGCCGGCCTGTGCGGGCTCGGCGCGGTGATGGCGTTCTCGCGCAAGCGGCCGCCGGTCGGCGTCCTCCAGGGGGCGCTCGGCGTCGCCGCGTTCGCGTTCACGTTCTTCATCGTCCGCTGGATCACCGAGGGCAAGGGCGAGGTCAGCCCGGGCCCCGGCTGGGCGGGCATCGTCGGCATCGGCGGGCTGATCCTCGGCAGCGTCGTGTCCAAGACGATGTTCAAGCACCTCGCGCCGGGGGGCGTCGCGCCCGCGGCCGGCGCGTACCCCGCGCAGGGCCACGCGCCGCCGCCGCCGCAGGGCTACGCGCCGCCGCCGCCGCCGCCCGCCGCGACCACGGCGTGCACGCGCTGCGGCCAGCCAGCGCAGTTCGTCGCGCAGTACCAGCGGTGGTACTGCCCGTCGTGTCAGCAGTACCTGTGACCGGCGCGCCCGGTCACGGGCACTCGATCCAGCCGTTGGAGTAGACGCCGATCCCGCGGTCGACGAAGCCGGTGATCGTCGCGGGCTCGGCGGGCGTGTGGACCCAGACGTGGTGCCCGGCCGCCTCCATCGCCGCCTGCGTCGCCTCGCTCCACCGGCTGTCCCACCACATCATGATGTTGTCGATGCCGTGGGTGGCCATGCGGTCGAGCTGCGCGGCGTCGCCGCCGCCCCACTGGTAGACCGCGAGCATCCGCTCGGGGAACGGGTAGAGCGCGGCGAGCCCCGCGGCGTGCTCGTCGGAGACGACGTGCGGGACCAGGCGGTCGCGCACGCTGTCGTCGGGCGCGAGCTCGACCAGCGCCGTCGCGACCTCGAGGTCGTCCCACTTCGAGTCGATGATCAGCCAGGTCGTCGGGTAGTCGACGAGCAGCTCGATCACGTCCTCGGCGAACAGCAGCGGGTAGCGCCCGTTCCATCGCGCGCCCTCGAGGTCGGCGCGCGTCAGCTCCGGGAACGTGCCGTCCTCGAACCCGTACTTGTCCTCGTCGTAGTCGTGGGCCGCGACGACGGTGCCGTCGCCGAGCGTGATGAAGTCGAGCTCGAACACGCGGAAGCCGTTGGCGTACGACGCCTCCCAGCCCTGCCGGCTGTTGGTGTACTGCAGGGACTGGGCGAGGCCGTCGGGCGAGCCGCCGGCGTGCGCGACGTAGGCCAGCTCCTCGATCGGCTGGAGCGTGTCGGGGAGCGCGGGCGGGCGCTCGCACAGCTCGACGTCGTCGAGGGGCGGCGCGTCGACGGGGGCGCCGGCGCAGGCGGCGAGGCCGAGCAGCAGCGGGGTGGTCCAGCGCGACACGGGCGTAGCTTACGCCGCGAGCCGGGCGTCCGGCGCGACGACGATCACGGGCAGGTCACGCGCGCGGGTCACGCCCGCTCGCGCCGGCACAGCACGAAGTAGTGGTCGAGCGGTCGCTCGCGCTTGAACGCCGCGCCGATCGAGACGTGGCGCGACACCCGCCGCATGAAGTCGCGCGTCTGGTCGTAGACGAGGCGCTGCAGGCCGCGGGAGTTGGGCACGACCTCGGGCCAGCCCGGGACGACCGCGGCGTCGGGCACCTGGAAGTAGTCGATCACGACGGCGCCGCGCGCCTCCCAGTGCGGGCGCCCCGCCGTCGGGATCGCGACGAAGAAGCCAGGGCCGACGAGCCGCCGGGTCGGGCCCTCGTTGTAGCCGAACAGCCGGTCCGGCGCGCCGCTGCCGGGCGCGGGGCGGCAGAACCGCTTCTGGAACCGCCGCAGCGGCGCCGGCGTCGGCAGCGTGTTGAGGCCGTCGTGGATGACCTCGGTCAGCGGCGCGGCGTCGCCGACGAAGTGCGCCAGGTCGATCGGCGCGGCGTGCGCGGCCTTCTCGTAGAGCATGCGCTGGCGCGCGCGCGACAGCGTCGAGCACGCGGCCCACCGCTGCGCGTCGGTCAGCCCGTCGAGCAGCGCGGCGAGCTGCGTGATGGTGGCGGCGGGGTCGTCGAGCAGCGCGGCGAGGTCGGCGGTCACGGGGGCGATGCTACGGCACGCGCGCGGGCGGAGGGCGCTTCACCCGCTGGCACGCGCTGGCGCGGGCCGTCGACGCGATACCATCGGGCATGGCCGCGGCGCCGGACGAGACCTGGTTCCTGCTGCGCGGGCTGACGCGCGAGGCCGCCCACTGGGGCGCGTTCGTGCCGGCGCTGGCACGGGCGCTGCCCGCGGTCCGCGTCGTGACGCTCGACCTGCCCGGCGCCGGCGCGCGCCACGCCGAGCCGTGGCCCGACACCGTCGAGGACGCGATGGAGCAGGTGCGGGCCGCGGCGGCGGCGCACGCCCCCGGCGGGCGCCGGTTCGTGCTCGGCGTGTCGCTGGGCGGGATGGTGACGATGGCGTGGGCGGCGCGCTACCCCGACGAGCTGGCCGGCGTCGTCGTCGGCGCCTCCAGCGCGCGCGACGTCGCGCCGCCGTGGAAGCGGATGCGGCCCGCGGCGCTGCCGTCGGTCGTGCTCGGCGGGCTGCGGCGAGACTCGCGCGAGCGCGAGGCCGCGGTGATCCGCACGATCATCAACCGCCGCGAGCTGTGGGCGGAGACGGTCGAGGCGTGGACGCCGATCGCGCGGGCGCGGCCGGTGTCGCGCGACACCGCGCGGCGCCAGCTCGCCTCGGCGATCCGGTGGCGGGCGCCGGCGCGGCTCGCGCCGCCGGCGCTGTTCCTCGTCGGGCGCGGCGACCGGCTGGTCCACCCCGACTGCTCGCGCGCGCTGGCGCGGCGCTACGGCGCGCCGCTGGCCGAGCACCCCGACGCCGGCCACGACCTCACGACCGACGCGGGCGCCTGGGTCGTGGACGAGCTGACGCGCTGGCGCGCCGCGCTCGATCCGCGGTGATCGGGGTCAGGGCGCCGCGGGCGCGAGGTTCGCGGCGTGGAACGCCAGGCTGTCGTCGATCCGCTGCGCCCACAGCTCGAACGTGTGCTTGCCCGGGCCAAGGTACCACGCGTGCTGGACGCCGCGCGCCGCGAGCACGTCGTGCAGGTACTGCGCGCCGTCGTGGAGCAGGAACACGTCCTCGGTGCCGCAGTCGAGGTAGAGCGCGAGGTCGCCGTCGGACAGCGACGCCGCGAGCGTCGACGGGTCGTGCGCCTGCCAGGTCGCGAGGTCCTTGCCGAAGATGCCGCGGACGTGGGCGCCGATCGGCTCGACCTCCTTGCCCCACGCCTTGACGTCGTCGGCGATCACCGCCTGCCCCGCGACGTAGGGGTGCGGCCCGGCGTAGAGCAGGGCCGTGACGCCCGAGTGCGAGGCCGCCGACGCGAACACGTCCTTGTGGCGCATCGCGAGCTGGAGCGCGCCGAACCCGCCCATCGACAGGCCGCCGATGCCGCGCGCGCCGCGCTCGGGGATCGTCCGGTACGTCGCGTCGACGTGCGCGACCAGGTCGCGCACGATGTAGTCCTCGTAGCGCGCGGTCTTCACGCAGTACGTCGCCGGATCCGCCTCGGGCGAGAACACCGGCTTCTGGCCGAGGCACCGCGCGTGATCCACCGGCGTCGCCCAGTTGGCGTAGAAGCTCGCGTCGCCGTCGGGCATCACGACGATCGCCTGCAGCTTCAGCGCGTCGGCGGCCTCGGCGAGGCGGCCGTGCTCGACCCAGTTGGTCTCGTCGCCGCCGAGCCCGTGCAGCATGTAGATGACGGGGTAGCGGCGGGCGCCGGCCGGGTCGTAGCCGGCGGGCAGGTAGACGAGGTAGCGCTTGTCGACGCCGAGCGCGGCCGACGCGAACGTGCCCTCCTCGACGCGCCCCGGGCCGTCGGGCGCGACGGGCGGCGCCGGCGCCGGCGCCTCGGCGCGCGCGCCGGGCGTCTCCGTGGGGGCGGCGGGCTTGCTGCAGGCGAAGGCCGCGGCGAGCACGAGCGCGGCGGACAGGCGTGGCGTGCGCATGGCGCGGACTCTAGCCCCAATGCTGGTCAGATAAGGCAAGGCGTGTCAGTTCCGCTCGCCCCGAGCCAGCGCCAGCGGACGGTGCGAAGCGACGGGCGGCGGCTCCTGACGAACAGCCGTCCAAGCCCGCAGGATCGCCAAGCTTCTTCGACAGGCTCAGCTCAGCTCAGAGGGCTGCGCAGAATACGTCGACGACGAGGAAGGCGCGCGCGACGATGGCGACAGCCGTGGCTCGCGTCGCCGCACACCATTGAGGCCCCAGGTGCGCGGGCGTTCGGCGCTGCGAGCGCCAGCCCGACGAGCCCACCGCGGACGCGCGAGACGGCGGCGGCGTGGCGGTGCCGGGCGCCGTGGCGTGGCGCGCGTCCCACGACCGTCCGGGAGACCGCGAACACCGGCGCCGGGCCAAG
>WYBA01000185.1 GCA_011526095.1 Myxococcales bacterium
CCCACGGCCGCGTCATGGGCGCCGTGACGCGCGCGCGCCGGGCGCGGCACCCGGCGCGCGGCGAGCGGGGCTCACCGCGCGGGGCGCGTCGCGGCGGTCGCGGTCACGGCACGACCCGGCCGCGCGCCTCGGCGGCGGCGGCCTCCTCGACGAGCACCTTCTCGCACGTGGCGTCGCAGCGGATGCCGATCGTGTGGATGTGGACGTGGAGCGGGGCGGTCTGCGCGCGCGCGGTGACGGCGTCGAGGGTGCGCGGGTCGTTGGCGTAGTCGTCGTGCGGCGGCGCGTCGCCCATCAGGATGATGTGCTGCGACACGCGCGGCCGCCACGGCTGGCCGAGCGCGGTGTGGATGCCGGCGTAGACGTGCTCGCGCCAGTCGTCGCCGCCGGTGACGGTGAGCGCGGAGATCGCGGCCTGGATCCGGCGGTCGTCGTCGGTGAGCGACAGCATCGTTCGCGTGAGGTACTCGTCGAAGATGTCGCGGTAGGCGACGACGCCGACGCGGTGGTCGGGGTTGCGCTTGCGCAGGTGCGCCAGGATCTCGCGCATGTCGCGCTTGACGGCGTCGATGTCGTCGCCCATCGAGCCGGTGGTGTCGACGACGAACACGACGTCGACGGGCCCCTCGGGGAGGTGCTCGTCGAAGATCTGGCGGATCAGCACCGGGACGTCCTCCGGCGCCTGCGACTCGACGGTGGTGCCCTCGGTGGCGGTCGACAGCCGGGTCCACGCGTCGACCCGGACCTGGATCGACGCGTCGATGACCACCGGCGGCGCGACGAGCGCGAGCGGGGGCGCCGGCGCCCGGACCGGGCCTCCGCACGCGGCGAGCAGGCAGGACGCCACGAGCAGCGCGCGCGTGTTCACGAGCCACCTCCCTCGGTGACGACGGGGACGCCGCGCGTCAGCTCGTCCGCGAACAGCGCGGCGACGTCATCGGCGGCTTGCTCGATCGACCCGGGGGCGCCTGGTGTCCCCGGGACGCCGTCGGGGCCTGGGGGCCCGTCGGCGCCGCGCGCGCCGCTGGCGCCGTTGATGCCGTTCCTGGCGGGACAGCTCGGATCCGGCGAGCCATCGGCGCCGGCAGGCGCGGCGGTGCCCGCCTTGCCGCCCGCGCCGCCCGCGCCGCCGTCGCCGCCGCGTCCACCCGCGCCGCCGCGGCCCGCCTCGCCGGCGGCGCCGCCGTCGACGATCACCTGGACCATCCCCGGGAGCTCCGGGAACCGGCGGTCGTGGCGCACGAGCACGCGGCCGCCGCGACCGCCGTCGCCGCCGTCGGCGCCGGGGCCGCCCGGCCCGCCGGGCTCGCCGTCGGTGGCGTCCTGTCCGGGCGCGCCATCGGCGCAGCGGTCGGCCGGGGCGTCGGCGCCGACCTCGCCGTTGACGCCGGGCCAGCCGTCGAGGCCCGCGACGCCCTGGCCGCCCTGGCCGCCGGCGCCGCCGCGGACGTCGAGGACGAACGGCTTCGCCGCTGGCCCCGGCGCGACGAGGAAGTGCTCGGGCGGCGCGTCGTCGCGGCGCACGCGCAGCAGCACCAGCCGGCCGCTGCGCTCGGTCTCGACGTACGCGAGCGCGACCTCGACGTCGGGGCCCGGCGCGCCCGGGCCGCCGTCCTCGGCCTCGCCGCCGCGCGCGCCGTCGGCGCCGCGCAGCTCGACGGTGCCGCCGCAGTCGAACCGCGGGTGGACGATCGCCTCGCCGCCGAGCGCGGGCCGCGCGACCACGCGCGCGCTGACGGTGATCGCCGCGTCGAACCAGGCGAGCGGATCGTGCGGCAGCGCGAGCACGGCGAGCGAGCTCACCGTGCCGTGGGTGGTGGCCCACGCGAACTCGGACACGCGCAGGTGGCCGCGCTCGTCGTCGGCGGGTGTGCGCGATCGCGCCTGGCCGCCGTCCTTGTAGGTGACGACCGCGCGCAGCGACGCCGGCGCGTACGCGCAGAACCGCTGCCCGGGATCGTCGAGCGTCACCGCGACGCTCTGGATCTTGTCGACCTCGAGCTTCTGGTATCGGGGGCCGCACGCGACGAGCGCCGTCGCGACGACCATCCCCCCGATGGTGCGAGCCATGGCCCGAGTGTACCGCGGCGGCCCCGGGGTCACAGCGCCAGGATCGTGTCGAACGAGAACAGCACGACGTCGACGGAGAGGTCGGCCCGGTCGCCCTCGTCGGTGAACACCCGGCGGTAGACGAAGGACAGCGTCGGGGCGAGGTCCTCGTCCTGCGCGGTGAGGTTGAACACGTCCCACACCACGCCGGCCGCGACCATCGCGCCGTGGCCGTCCTGGCCGACGACGCCGCCGGCCTCGATCAGGACGCCAGGCAGCCCGGGCAGGCCCGAGCCGCGCGCGCGGGAGAACGGGACGGCGTTGAGCCGGCCGCCCGCGAGCGCGCGCCACTGGTTGTCGCCGGTCGTGCGCAGCTGCGGCTCGACGAACGCGCTCATCCAGACGCGGCGGTCGGGGCGCCACTCGACGAGGTGGACCGGCCACGACACGACCCAGCCGTCGTCGCCGTCCTCTCCGCTCGCGGGCTGCTCGTAGCGCAGGTCGGGGACGATCACCTCGAGCCCCCACGCGGTGATCACGCCGAGCGCGAGCGGCCCGCCGCTCGGGTGACGCCGGGGCGCGACCGGCTCGGTCCCCGGTTCGGGCGGCGGGCTCGCGTGGGCGGACGACGCGCTGGCCGTGACCGCCACGACGAGCGTCACGACGCACAGCCCCCGGCTGCATGAAGTGGCCATGTCGTCATCGTATCAGGCCGGCGACCGGCCCTCGGCGCGACGCCGTCCGCGAGGCGCGCGACGATCGGTCGCTGCTACTTCGGGCGCGTGAGGTCCTGGATCACCTGGTCGTCGATCTTCGCCGCGCGCATCGCGGCGAGGTCGCCGCGGTGACCGCACGCGCGGCACGTCGCGTGCGACCAGCTGATCTCCATGTTCGTCGAGTGACAGGCGACGCACATCCGCCCCTCGTCGAAGTCCGCGAGCCGCCGCTTCATCGCGGCCTGGCGGGACTTCCAGATCGCCAGCCCGATGACCGCCGCGACCAGTCCCAGGATCCCCTTCGTCATGCGGTCGAGTATCACCTGATCTCCGCCGCGACCGCTCGCCGCGCCGGATGACGCGGCCCGTCACGCGAGTTCGGCGCGCGGCGCTTGCGAGCCGATGTCCCCGGCGAGGTAGGTTCAGCGCCACCGATGAAGTCCGATATCGAGATCGCGCAGGCCGCTCGCATGATCCCCATCGTCGAGCTGGCGCGCGACCGCCTCGGCGTCCCGGCCGACGCGCTCGTCCCCTACGGTCACTACAAGGCGAAGGTCGCGCTGCCGTACCTGGAGTCGCTGGCGGCGCGCCCCGACGGCAAGCTCGTGCTGGTCACCGCGATCAGCCCGACGCCGGCGGGCGAGGGCAAGACGACGACGTCGGTCGGGCTGGCCGACGCGCTGACGCGGATCGGCAAGCGGCCGGTGCTCGCGCTGCGCGAGCCGTCGCTCGGCCCGGTGTTCGGGATGAAGGGCGGGGCGGCCGGCGGCGGCCACGCCCAGGTCGTGCCGATGGAGGACATCAACCTCCACTTCACCGGCGACTTCCACGCGATCTCGCTCGCCCACAACCTGCTCGCGGCGATGATCGACAACCACCTGCACCACGGCAACGCGCTCGATCTCGATCCGCGCCGGATCACGTGGCGGCGGGTGATGGACATGAACGACCGCGCGCTCCGCCACATCATGGTCGGGCTCGGCGGCGTGTCCAACGGCGTGCCGCGCGAGGACGGGTTCGACATCGTCGCCGCGTCGGAGGTCATGGCGATCCTGTGCCTCGCCAGCTCGCTCGCCGACCTCAAGCACCGCCTCGGCAACATCGTGATCGGGCAGACGCGGAGCAAGCGCCGCGTCCGCGCCGCCGAGCTGGGCGCGCACGGCGCGATGACCGCGCTGTTGCGCGACGCGCTCGCGCCGAACCTGGTCCAGACGCTGGAGCACACGCCGGCGTTCATCCACGGCGGGCCGTTCGCCAACATCGCCCACGGCTGCAACTCGATCACCGCGACGCGCGCCGCGCTCAAGCTCGGCGACTACGTCGTCACCGAGGCCGGGTTCGGCGCCGACCTCGGGGCCGAGAAGTTCTTCGACATCAAGTGCCGCAAGGCCGGGCTGCGTCCCGCGTGCGCCGTGCTCGTCGCGACCGTGCGCGCGCTCAAGTACCACGGCGGCGTCGAGGTCCCCGCGCTCGGCACCGAGAACCTCGCCGCGATCGACCACGGCATCCCGAACCTCGAGCGCCACCTCAACAACCTGCGCAGCCACTTCGGCGTCCCGGTCGTCGTCGGGGTCAACCGGTTCCCGCAGGACACCGCGGCCGAGCTCGACCACGTCCGCCAGCGGCTCGCGCACCACGGCGCGCCGGTGGTCGTCGCCGAGCACTTCGCGCGCGGCGGCGCCGGCGCCGAGGATCTGGCGCGCGCGGTCGTCGAGCAGTGCGACCACGGCGGCGCCGAGCTGCGGTTCACCTACGACGACGACGTGCCGCTGTGGCAGAAGATGAAGGCGGTGGCGACCCAGATCTACGGCGCGTCCGAGATCACGGCCGACACCAAGGTGCGCGACAGGATCAAGCAGCTCGGCGAGCAGGGCTACGGCCACTACCCGGTGTGCGTCGCCAAGACCCAGTACTCGTTCTCGACCGATCCCAAGCTGCGCGGGGCGCCGTCGCACCACGTCGTCAACATCCGCGAGGTGCGGCTGTCCGCCGGCGCCGAGTTCATCGTGATGATCTGCGGCGAGATCATGACGATGCCCGGGCTGCCGGCCAGGCCGGCGGCCGAGAGCATCGACGTCGACGAGCAGGACCGGATCGTCGGGCTGTTCTGAGCGCATCGGGTCGTCGGCGCCGTCCACCTCGGCTACGACGTCCGGGGCGAGACCGTCGAGGCGGCGCGCCGCGCCACGTCGGCGTGACGCAGGGCGCCATGCGGCGCGCGCTCCCGGGGAGTACGCCGCCGCCGCGGGCGCGTGTATAAGGTTCACGATCGTGAGCTCGCCCAGCCAAGAGGTCCGTGTCGTCGACGCGGCGATCGCCCGGTGCCGGGCGATGGTCGGCCCGCTGTTGCCGGTGCTCAACGAGGTCCAGAGCGAGCTCGGCTACATCCCCGAGCACGCGATCCCGCGGATCGCCGCCGCGCTCAACCTGTCGCGCGCCGAGGTCCACGGCGTCGTCAGCTTCTATCACGACTACCGCACGCGCCCGCCGGGGCGCCGCGTGGTCAAGGTGTGCCGCGCCGAGGCGTGCCAGGCGATGGGCGGCGACGCGCTCGCGGCGCACGTCGAGGCGCGCCTGGGCTGCGCGATCGGGGAGACGCGCGACGACGAGGTCACGGTCGACGCGGCGTACTGCTTCGGCAACTGCGCGTGCGCGCCGGCGGTGATGATCGACGGCGCGCTGCACGGCCGCGTCACGCCGGCGCGGTTCGACGAGCTGGTCGGCGCGCCCGCCGAGGAGGAGCGGTCGTGACCCGCGTCTACGTGCCGCGCGACGCGGCCGCGCGCTCGGTCGGCGCCGACGCGGTGGCGCGCGCGCTCGCGGCGGACCCGCGCGTCCAGCTGGTGCGCAACGGCTCGCGCGGCCTGTTGTGGCTCGAGCCGATGATCGAGGTCGAGACCGCGGCGGGGCGCGTCGCCTACGGCCCGGTCGCCGCGGCCGACGTGCCCGCGCTGCTCGCGGCCGGGCTGCTCGATGGCGGCGATCACCCGCTGCGGCTCGGGCTCACCGAGGCGCTGCCGTACCTGGCGCGCCAGACGCGGCTGACGTTCGCGCGGTGCGGCGTGATCGATCCGCTCGACCTCGACGCCTACCGCGCGCACGGCGGGATGCGCGGGCTCGCCGCGGCGATCGCGCTGGCGCCGGCGGAGGTCGTCGCGCAGGTGACGCGCTCGGGCCTGCGCGGCCGCGGCGGCGCGGCGTTCCCGGCGGGCGTGAAGTGGCAGACCGTGCTCGACACGCCGGCGCCGCAGAAGTACGTCGTGTGCAACGCCGACGAGGGCGACTCCGGCACGTTCTCCGACCGCATGCTGATGGAGGGCGACCCGTTCGTCCTGATCGAGGGGATGATCATCGCGGGGCTCGCGGTCGGCGCGACCCGCGGCTTCATCTACCTGCGCTCGGAGTACCCGGACGCCGCGCGGACGCTGGGCGAGGCGATCGCCCGCGCCGCGGCGGCCGGCTACCTCGGCGACGACGTCGCCGGCTCGGGCCGCGCGTTCCACCTCGAGCTGCGGATCGGCGCCGGCTCGTACGTGTGCGGCGAGGAGACGGCGCTGCTCGAGAGCCTCGAGGGCAAGCGCGGCGTGGTGCGGCCGCGCCCGCCGGTGCCGGCGGTCGCCGGCCTGCTCGGCGCGCCGACGATCGTCAACAACGTGGGCACGCTCGCGTCGGTGCCGGTGATCCTCGACCGCGGCGCCGACGCCTACGCGGCGCTCGGCGTCGGCCGGTCGCGCGGCACGATCGCGTTCCAGCTCGGCGGCAACGTCGCGCGCGGCGGCCTGGTCGAGGCGCCGCCCGGCCTGACCGTGCGCGAGCTGGTCCACGACTTCGGCGGCGGCACCGCCTCGGGGCGCCCGGTGCGCGCGGTGCAGGTCGGCGGCCCGCTCGGCGCCTACCTGCCCGCGAGCGCGCTCGACGTCGCGCTCGACTACGAGGCGCTCGCCGCGCGCGGCGCGCTGCTCGGCCACGGCGGCGTCGTCGTGTTCGACGACACCGTCGACATGGCGAAGATGGCGCGGTTCGCGCTGGAGTTCTGCGCGATCGAGTCGTGCGGCAAGTGCACGCCGTGCCGGATCGGCGCGCGCCGCGGCGTCGAGCTGGTCGATCAGCTCGTCAAGAGCAAGCGCCCCGCCGACGAGGCGGCGGTGCTGCGCGAGCTGTGCGACACGATGACCCACGCGTCGCTGTGCGCGCTCGGCGGGATGACGGCGTACCCGGTGGAGAGCGCGCTCCGCCACTTCCCCGAAGACTTTGGCCTGTAGGACCAGGAGGCCGCCATGTACTCGGTCAAGGAGCCAGACCACGGGACGCCGGCGCGGCAGGGCGAGGCGACGGTGACGGTCACGATCGACGGCCACGCGGTCACGGTGCCGCCCGGCACCAGCGTCATGCGCGCCGCGTCGCTCGCCGGGGTGCAGGTGCCGAAGCTGTGCGCCACCGACACGCTCGAGGCGTTCGGGTCGTGCCGGCTGTGCCTGGTCGAGATCGAGGGGCGGCGCGGCTACCCGGCGTCGTGCACGACGACGGTCGCGCCGGGGATGAAGGTGCGCACCCAGACGCCGAAGCTGGCGCAGCTGCGGCGTGGCGTGATGGAGCTGTACATCTCCGATCACCCGCTCGACTGCCTGACCTGCACCGCCAACGGCAACTGCGAGCTGCAGGAGCAGGCCGGCGTCGTCGGGCTGCGCGAGGTCCGCTACCAGGGCGGCGCGACCCACACCGACGCGGCGAAGGACACGTCGAACCCGTACTTCGTGTTCGATCCGGCCAAGTGCATCGTGTGCTCGCGGTGCGTCCGGGCGTGCGAGGACCTCCAGGGCACGTTCGCGCTCACCGTGCTCGGGCGCGGCTTCGACTCGGTGATCTCGCCGGGCAAGACCGCGTTCCTGTCGTCGGAGTGCGTGTCGTGCGGCGCGTGCGTCCAGGCGTGCCCGACCGCCACGCTGACGGAGAAGAGCCTGGTCGCGCACGGCCAGCCGGATCACGTCGTCAAGACGACGTGCGCCTACTGCGGCGTCGGCTGCTCGTTCCGTGCCGAGCTCAAGGGCGATCAGGTCGTGCGCATGGTCCCCGACAAGGACGGCGGCGCCAACCACGGTCACTCGTGCGTCAAGGGCCGGTTCGCGTGGGGCTACGCGACCCACGCCGATCGCATCACCACGCCGATGATCCGCCGGTCGATCCACGACCCGTGGCAGGTGGTGACGTGGGACGAGGCGATCGCCCACGCCGCCGCCGAGATCCGGCGGATTCAGGCGACCTACGGCCGCGACGCGGTCGGCGGGATCACCTCATCGCGCTGCACCAACGAGGAGACGTACCTCGTCCAGAAGCTGGTGCGCGCCGCGTTCGGCACCAACAACGTCGACACCTGCGCGCGCGTCTGCCACTCGCCGACCGGCTACGGGCTCAAGCAGACGCTCGGCGAGTCCGCCGGCACCCAGGACTTCGACTCGGTCGACGACGCCGACTGCGTCGTCGTGATCGGCGCCAACCCGACCGACGCGCACCCGGTGTTCGCCTCGCACCTCAAGCAGCGGCTGCGCCAGGGCGCGAAGCTGATCGTGATCGACCCGCGCGTGATCGATCTGGTGCGCGGCCCGCACGTCGAGGCGGCGTACCACCTCCAGCTCCGTCCCGGCACCAACGTCGCGGTGATCAACGCGCTCGCCCACGTCATCGTCACCGAGGGGCTGGCGAAGGAAGACTTCGTCCGCGCGCGCTGCGAGGGGCCGGCGTACGAGACGTGGAAGGCGTTCATCTCGGACCCGCGCCACGCGCCCGAGGCGATGGAGGCGCACACCGGCGTGCCGGCCGCGGCGATCCGCGGCGCGGCGCGCCTGTACGCCAGCGTCCCCAACGGCGCGATCTACTACGGCCTCGGCGTCACCGAGCACTCGCAGGGCTCGACGATGGTGATGGGCATCGCCAACCTCGCGATGGTCACCGGCAACCTCGGGCGCCGCGGCGTCGGCGTCAACCCGCTGCGCGGCCAGAACAACGTCCAGGGCTCGTGCGACATGGGCTCGTTCCCGCACGAGCTGCCGGGCTACCGCCACGTCAGCGACCCGGCGGTGCGCGCGCTGTTCGACGCGGCGTGGGGCGTGACCGTCCAGCCCGAGCCGGGGCTGCGCATCCCCAACATGTTCGATGCCGCGGTCGACGGCAGCTTCAAGGCGCTCTACGTCCAGGGCGAGGACGTCGCCCAGTCGGACCCCGACACCCAGCACGTCGCGCGCGCGCTCGAGTCGCTCGAGTGCCTGATCGTCCAGGACCTGTTCCTCAACGAGACCGCGAAGTACGCCCACGTGTTCCTGCCCGGCGCGTCGTTCCTCGAGAAGGACGGCACGTTCACGAACGCCGAGCGGCGGATCAACCGCGTGCGCAAGGTGATGGAGCCGAAGGCGGGCAAGGCCGACTGGGAGGCGACGTGCGCGCTCGCCGCCGCGCTCGGCTACCCGATGCACTACGACCACCCGTCGCAGATCATGGACGAGATCGCGCGGCTGACCCCGACGTTCACCGGCGTCAGCTACGCCAAGCTCGACCGCCTCGGCAGCCTGCAGTGGCCGTGCAACGACGCCGCGCCCGACGGCACGCCGACGATGCACGTCGATCGGTTCGTCCGTGGCCAGGGCCGGTTCATGCTGACCGAGTACGTGCCGACCGACGAGCGGACGACGCGCAAGTTCCCGCTGCTGCTCACGACCGGGCGCATCCTCACGCAGTACAACGTCGGCGCGCAGACGCGGCGCACCGACAACGTCGCGTGGCACGCGGAGGACCGGCTGGAGATCCACCCGGCCGACGCCGAGCTGCGCGGCATCGCCGACGGCGCCACCGTCGAGCTCGAGAGCCGCGTCGGCAAGACCGTGCTCCGCGCCCACGTCACCGAGCGGATCCAGCCGGGCGTCGTCTACACGACGTTCCACCACCCGGGCTCGGGCGCGAACGTCGTCACCACCGACAACTCGGACTGGGCGACCAACTGCCCCGAGTACAAGGTCACCGCGGTGCAGGTGCGCCCGGCGACGCAGCCGTCGGAGTGGCAGGCGCGGTTCCACGCGCAGGCGGCCGAGCAGCTCGGCCTGCTGCCCCGCGGCCGAGAGGAGGCGTGAGGTGGACGCGCGCAAGCTGGTGAAGATGGCGAACGACATCGCCCGGTTCTTCGAGGCCGAGCCGGACCGCGCCGCCGCGGTCGCGGGCGTCGCGGGGCACCTTCAGCGGTTCTGGGAGCCGCGGATGCGCAAGGCGCTGCTCGCCCACGTCGAGGCGACCGGCGGCGCCGACCTGCGCCCGCTGACGCTCGACGCGGTGCAGGCGCTGCGCGGGTAGCGCGGGCGTCGTCGCCTCGCCGGCGGTCAGCGTCGCCGCGCCTTGCGTGGGCGGGGCACGTGGTGGACGCCGTCGGGATCCCCGTGATCCCACCGCTGCAGGCACATGACGTGGCCCTTGGTCGTGCGGAGGCAGTCACCGTCGAGCTCGGCGATCTTCGGCAATGCGCTGATCCGGACCGGCCGCACCGCACCGTCGCGCGCGCTGTCCCAGCACCACACCGCGCCCTTGCGGTTGCGGGCGCAGCCGATGTCGGGGATCGCGCTGATCTCGACGATCCCGCGGAGCTCCGGGATCTCGACGTACGTGCCAGATGCCTGCCAGCACCGCACCGTGCCCGACTCGACGGCGGCGCACACCGCGTCGGACGAGACCGAGATCGCGGTGGCGCCGCCGAGGTCGACCCGCGCGGGCGCCTCCTCGGGATCGTGGGACCAGCACCAGACCTCACCCTGCCGGGACCGCGCGCACGTGTGCGTGCCGCGGGCCTCGATCTCGACGACGTCCTCGACGAGGTCTTCCAGGTCGTGGACGTGCTCCGGGGGCGCTGGCTCGAGCCCGAGCGGCCAGCACAGCACGTCCCCGAGCTCGGTGGCGGCGCACGCGCGATCGTCGGTGGCGGTGAGGCTGACGACGTCGGCCGCGAACTGATGCTCCAGCACGACCTCCGGCGGGGCGATGGCGTCCGTCGCGTCCGTCGCGTCCGTCACTCGCGGCGTCTCCGGGAACCGGACGCAGCGGACCTCGTCCCCGTCGACGACGACGCAGGCGGTGTCGTTGGTGACCGCGAGGTGGGTCGCGCCGGAGATGCCCGCGAGCTCGACCGGGACGTCACGGTCCTCGCCGTACCCGGACGCGTCGTAGCCATAGCTGCCGCCAGGCCAGCACGCCACCCGCCCTCGCGGCATCAGCGCGCACTGGAGGCCGCCCCGGGTGGCCAGCTGCGTCGCCCCGCTCAGCCGCTTGCGTCCGTCGCGGACGCAGATGGCGACGTTGTCGGCGTCGCGCCGCGCGTGCGCCTTGCCCTCAGGGCACAGGCAGGCGCCGAGCTCTGGCATCGGCTTGCCGCCTTTGCCGCACGCGTAGCCGTCCGGGGTGTAGCCCGCGCTGGCGCGCGCGAGCGGAACTCCGGACAGCAGCAACACGACCACCACGAGGCCGAGTCGGATCCCCATGGGGAGATGATAACGCGGGGGCATCGGGCGTTCACCACGGTGCCACCCGCGTGGCAGGACCGGGCAAGCCGGCGGGCCACGCGCCGCGGCTCGGGGCGTGGCCAGCACCGCGTTCCGGCCGAGGCGCCACCTCGGGCCCGACGGCCGCCAGCTACCGCGCGGGCGGCGCGAACCCGCGCTCGTCGGCGGCCGGCCGGACCTCGTCGGCGAACGGGTGCAGCCAGGGCGTCGCGAGCAGGCTGGCGCCGGCGCCGCCGCGCGCGAACGCGAGCGCGAGGTTCGACCAGTCGTCGTGGTCCGTGAGCGTGGTGACGCCGGGGACGACGTCGACCGCCACGGTGCCGGCGATCGCGCCGCTGCAGTCGAAGTCGACGCCGCCGCTGCCGGCGCGGCGCAGGCCCTGCGCCTCGACCAGCGCCGCCTCGTCGAGCGGCTGGCCGACGCCGGTCGAGAAGTCGAGGACGAACGTCGTCGTGAGCGGGCTGTTGGTGAGGCCGGCCTCGCCGGTGGTCGCGCAGCCGCTGCCGGCGCGCAGCAGGCGGTAGCGGTCGCCCTCGTCGACGCCGATCGTCGGCAGGCCGGCGAACGAGTACATGTAGTTCATCACCGAGAGGTAGTTCGACTTGTAGTTGTGGTCGTCGCCGCCGCCGTGGCGCAGCCCGAGGTTGTGGCCGAGCTCGTGCATCAGCGTCGCGGCCTGGTAGTTGACGACGCGGTTGGTGTTCGCCGCGGTGTCGGCGGTCAGGTTCAGGAAGCCGAGCGCGACGATCAGGTCGTTGCCGTCGAGCTCGGCGATGCCGGCGGTGCCGGCGGGCTGCTCGGCGAGCTGCTCCGCGAACACGGCGTAGTGCGCGAACGCCTGGCGCCGGACGTCCATGTGCGCGGCCTTGAGCGCGTAGAGGCTCGCCGCGCCGGACGCGGCGCCGAGCGCGATCAGCGGGCTGTGGGGCAGGGCGTTGCCGCCGCCGAGGTCGTGGCCCGGCGCGACGCTGCCGGCGTCGAGGTGCAGCGCGAAGCCGTGGGCCGCGAACGCCGCGACGACCTTGTCGAGCGCCGCGGCGCGCGGCACGACGCCCGGGTCGGCGGTGGTCATGTGGTCGACCTCGACGAAGATGTCGCGCTGGCCGGTGCGCGCGCCCATCGCGAACAGGTCGAGCCCGGCGAACCGGCCGCCGGCGACCTCGGCCTGGTCGGGGATGCCGTCGGCGTCGGCGTCGGCGTCGTCGGTGACGTCGTTGACGCCGCCGGGCGTCGCGAACGCGCGCAGCGCCCAGTCCGCGGCGGCGTCGCTGTCGGTGGCCTCGGCGTCGCGCGCGAGCGCCGCGCCGTACGTGCTGGTGCCGGGCAGCGCCGGCGCGCTCGCGCCGCTCCACCCGATCGTCGCCGGCGCCTGGGCGCTCGCGCCGAACCGCACGAAGTCCACGGTCTTGCCCTGGCGCTGCAGCTCGACGAAGCCGTCGCTCAGCCAGTACGGCACGTGGCCGCCGTCGAGCACGTGGCGCAGCACGCCGCCGTCGACGAGCACGTCGTCGGTGCGGCCGCGCACGACGGCGTGGCCGCCGGGTGGGATCGACAGCGCCGGCAGCGTGAACTCGCGCACGCCGACGGTGCCGCCGGCGCGCGGCGCGGCGGTGGAGCGCAGCCGGTAGTCGGACAGCGCCTCGGTCGTGGTCGTCGAGGTGTTGTGGACCTCGAGCCAGCACGGCACGTTGGCGAAGTAGCAGCTCGACAGCTCGGTGATGCGCAGCGCGCCGACGTCGCACGCGACGACGATGTCGGTGACGTCGGCCGCGCCGATCGTCCCGTCGCCGCGGCGCACCTCGCACGCCTGCGTCGCCGGCTGGGTCGCGATCGTCACGGCGTAGGCCGCGCCGGCCAGCCGCGTCTCGGCGAACTCGAACGTCCCGTCGGCGTCGAACGTGAGCTGCTCGCCGCCGTCGAGCTCGAGCACGAGGCCGGTGCCGAGCAGGTTGGCGACGCGCCCGCCGATCGTGAACCGTGGCGGCGCCGCGTCGGGTGGGATCGCGTCGACCGGCGCGGCGGCGTCGACGAAGTCGCCGCCGCCCGCGTCGGGATCGTCGCCGCCGCCGAACAGATCCTCGAGCGCCGAGCAACCGGTGAGCGCGAGCGCCACCACGACGACCAGGAGCTTCCCCATCGGTCCACGGTATCGCGGCGTCGCCCGGGGCGGCAGGGGGGCCGCGCGGGGCGGTGCGGCCAGTCATCCCGAGGGGTTGCGCCGGCCCGCGAGAAAACCGCGCCGGTGGCTGCAACCGCGGCGTATATCGGATGTCGATACATCGCGAGCCGAGACATCCCCGCCATGACCGACCCACGCACGCCCGGCGCCCGGTTCCTCGCGCTGCTCGCCCTCGGCGACGGCCCCAAGCACGGCTACGAGATCGCCGCCCACATCGAGGCGCGCTCGGGCGGCGTGTTCACGCTGTCGTTCGGCGCGCTGTACCCCGTGCTGCACCGGCTCGAGGCCGACGGGCTGGCGCGGGCGAGCTGGCGCGACGAGGCGGGCAAGCGGCGCAAGGTCTACGCGCTGACCGCCGCCGGCAAGGCGGCGCTCGCCGACGAGCGCGCCGGGTTCGACCGCCACGTCGCCGCGATCGCGCGGCTCGCCGGGGCGAAGGGCGGCGCGCGATGAGGCCCGCCGGCTCGCCGCCGTTCGACGACGTGCTGCGCCGGCTCGAGGCGGAGCTCGACGTGCCGTACCCGCAGCGCCGCGAGCTGCTCGACGAGATCGCGGCCGACCTCGCCGCCGCGTTCGCCGCGGCGCGCGATCGCGGCCTCGGCGAGGCGCCGGCCCGCGCGGCCGCGCTCGCCGCGCTCGGCCTCGACGACGCCGCGCGCGCCGCGCTCGCCGACGTCCACCGCGCCCCCGTCGCGCGGCTGCTCGCCGCGCTCCCTCCCCGTGTCCGCGCGGTCGCCGAGGCCACGGCGTCCGCGATCCCGCTGTTCGTCCTCACTCTCTACCTGTTGCTGGAGGTCCCGATGATGGATCTGATCCGTGAAGGCGGCTGGGGCATGTACCCGGTCCTGGTGTTCGGTGGGCTCGCCGTGATCGGCGCGGCGCGCCGCGCGTTCCGCTGGCTGATCGTGCGCGATCACTCGGTCGACTCGCTCGCCGTCGACGGCGCCGTCGGGCTGCAGCTCGTGCTGCTGACGTTCTTCGCCGGCGTCCTCGGCACCGGCACCGGCTGCTACAAGGTGCTGGCGCTGTGGTCGGAGGGCCAGATCGACGGCGCGGTCGCGATCATCGGGTTCAAGGAGTCGTTGACCGTGGTGCTGCTCGCCGGCGTGCTGTCGGTGCTGGCGCTGCTGATCGACACGACCGCGCGCGCCGTCGTCCACCGCGCCGGCGCGCGCGTCACGCCGCGGCCGTGACTCAGCGCCTGTGAGGCTTTCAGCCTCCCAGGCGCTGTCGATCGGCTGGCTCGCCCGAAGACGGGCTCGCGGCGCCTGTACGGAGTCGGCTCGTGCGGACCTTCGCCTCAGCCTGGCCCGGCGAGCTGCCGCCGCAGGTGCGGCTCGCTGCCGACCGTGCCGCGCGGCGCGTCGGCGACCTCGTCCCAGCAGCGCTCCTCCCACCAGCAGAACTTCGCCGGCTGGCGGAACCCGTGGCCGCCGCGGGCGAGCGCGCGGTCCATCGCCCAGAAGATCGGGCGCTGGTCGACGTGCCAGTGCTCGAGGTCGTGCTGCGACGCGAACGCGACGACGTCGAGCCCCGACGGGGGCATCAGCCAGATCACGCCGAAGCTCCACCCGTAGAGGCGATAGCGCAGCGCGCCGGCGTCGTCGACGACGGCCGCGGCCTCGAGCTCCATCGGGAAGTCGTCGATGCCGTCGCGCAGCAGCGTCGCGAGGTCGTCGCCGCGGCACATCGCGACGAGCTGCGCGTGCTCCTCGGGCTCGAGCTGGTCGAGCGCGGTGATCGCGCGGCGGCGGGCGATGAACAGCTCGACCGGCGCGGCCGGCGCGTAGCTCGACGCGCGCGCCTGGCCGGCGATGAGCTCGCCGACCTGGCTGCCCTAGGCGGACGGGGCGTCGTCGCGGGGCATCGCCCGGAGCATCGCACGCGCGTTGTCCTGCTCCGCGGGCCTGTGCATACTGACTGACGGCACGCCGCGCGCGCTCGGGGGAGCGTGGCGCGCCCGCGCGTGGCCAGGAGCCAGCACCGGACCGTGATCGCCACCCACCACAGCTTCGAGCAGTCGATCCCGGCCGCGGGCCGGTTCGTGCTGCACCGCCGCCTCGGCGCGGGCGGGATGGGCGTGGTCTACGAGGCGTTCGACCGCGAGCGCGACGAGCTCGTCGCGCTCAAGACGCTGCGCCGCGCCAGCGCCGACGGCCTCTACCTGTTCAAGCAGGAGTTCCGGGCGCTCGCCGACGTGACGCACCCCAACCTCGTGACGCTCTACGAGCTGCTCGCGGTCGACGACCAGTGGTTCTTCACGATGGAGCTGCTGCGCGGGCGCGACGCGCTGGCGTACCTGCGCGGGCTGCCCCACGCCTCCCTCGCCGAGCCGCAGGCGGCGTCCGGCGTCACGCGCACCGCCGACGTCGGGGTGCCGCTGGAGCAGACGAGCCAGACGTCGGCGTCGGCGCGGAGCGCGCCGGTGCACGCCGTCCACCCGCCGGTCGACGCCGACGTCATGCGTCCCGTGCTGCGGCAGCTCGCGGCCGGGCTCGGCGCGCTGCACGCGACCGGGTACCTGCACCGCGACATCAAGCCGTCGAACGTGCTCGTCACCGACGACGGGCGGGTGGTCGTCCTCGACTACGGCGTGGTCACCGCGATGTCGGCGGATCGCGAGCGCACCGCGACGTGGCGCGGCACGCCCGCGTACATGGCGCCGGAGCAGGCCACGGGGCAGCCCGCGACGCCGGCGAGCGACTGGTACGCCGTCGGCCTGATCCTGTACGAGGCGCTCGCCGGGCGGCGCCCGTTCATCGGGGCGGACGCCGAGGAGGTGCTGTCGCTGCGACGGCACGTCGATCCGCTGCACCCGTCGGTGCACGTCCCGGGCGTCGACCCGGCGCTCGCCGGGCTGTGCATGCGCCTGCTGGCGCGGGAGCCGGCGCGGCGGCCGGGCGTCGACGAGGTGCTGCGCGCGCTCGGCGAGGATCCCGCGGAGGTCGCGCGGAGCGCGGCGGCGCCGCCGGTCGGCCACGACGACGTCGCGCTGATCGGCCGGTCGCGCGAGCTCGCGCGGCTGCGCGCGGGGTACGAGCTGGCGCGGAGCGGCCACGGGGCGGCGCTGCGGATCAAGGGGCCGTCGGGCTGCGGCAAGACGGCGCTGATCGAGCGCTTCCTCGACGACATCGCGCGCGACGACGGCGCGCTGGTCCTCGCCGGGCGGTGCTACGAGCGCGAGTCCGTGCCGCACCAGGCGGTGGATGGGCTCGTCGACGCGCTGTGCCAGCACCTGCTCGAGCTGCCGCGCGAGGTCGCCGACGCGCTGATGCCGGTCGACGTGCTGGCGATGGCGCGCGCGTTCCCGGTGCTGGCGCGGGTCGAGGCGGTCGCCCAGGCGCGACGGCGCTCGCGCAGCGTCGATCCGGACCCGGTCGAGCTGCGGCGGCGCGCCCACGGCGCGCTGCGCGAGCTGATCGCGCGGCTCGCCGAGCGGCGCCCGCTGGTGCTGTTCATCGACGACCTGCAGTGGGGCGACGTCGACAGCGCCCCGTTCCTCGCGGACCTGCTGCGGCCGCCGGTCCCGCCGCTGTTGCTGCTCGTCGCGTACCGCAGCGAGGACGTCGCGTCGAGCGCGCTGCTGCGCACGCTGCTCGATCCCGAGGGTGGCGCGCTCGCCCGCGCCGCGAAGGTCTCGGTCGGCCGGCTGCCGATGGTCGAGGCGCGCCGGCTCGCCGCCGCGCTGCTCGACGCGGCGGGCGCGGCGGGCGGCGCGCCCGGCGCTGCCGACGCGATCGCCCGCGAGTCCCAGGGCATCCCGTTCTTCGTCCACGAGCTGGTCCGCTACGTCACGTCGACGGGGACGGCCCGCGACGCCGAGGTGCCGAGCCTCGACAACGTGCTGCGCGCGCGCGCGGCGCAGCTGTCCGACGACGCGCGCCGCGCGCTCGAGGTCGTCGCGGTCGCGGGCAAGCCGATCGGCGCGGCGATCGTCCGCCGCGCCGCGACGTTCCGCGGCGACTCGCAGCGCGCGATCGCCGAGCTGCGCACCGCCCACCTGGTGCGCACCAGCGGCGCCGAGGGCGACCTGGCGCTGCAGGCGTACCACGACCGGATCCGCCACTCGGTCGTCGAGCACCTCGCGCCGGACGAGCTGCGCGCCACCCACCTGCGGCTCGCGCACGCGCTGGTGGCGGCGGGCGTCGACGATCCCGAGGCGCTCGCGCGGCATCACCTCGGCGGCGGCGACCACGCGCAGGGCTCGGCGTACGCCGAGGTCGCCGGCGACAAGGCCGCGGACGCGCTCGCGTTCGAGCGCGCGGCCGCGTACTTCCAGGTCGCGCTCGAGCTCGCCGCGCCCGACGACGACGCGCGACGCGTGTCGCTCGGGCGCCGCCTCGGCATCGCGCTGGTCGACGCCGGGCGCGGCGCGGAGTCGCCGCCGATCTTCCTCGCGGCCGCCGCGGCGGCGGGCGCGGACGACGCGATCGACCTGCACGTCCGCGCCGGCTCGGAGCTGCTGCGCGCCGGCCGGGTCGAGGACGGGGTCCGCGTGCTCGGGATCCCGCTGGCCGACGCGGGGATCACGCTGCCGCGCTCGCGGCTGCGCGCCGCGCTCGGCGTGCTGTGGCGCCGCGCCCACGCGCGCCTGCGCGGGCTGGGGTTCACGCGCCGGACGCCGGCCGAGGCGCCGGCGCGCGCGCTCGTCCGGATCGACGGGTTCCACGCCGTCGCCGCCGGGCTGGCGATGGTCGATCCGCTGCGCGGCGCGTACGTCCAGGTGCGGCACCTGCTCGCGGCGCTGCGCACCGGCGACACGTTCCGCGTCGGCCGGGCGCTCAGCTACGAGGCGGGCTTCCTGTCGATCAACGGCGCGCGGCTGCGCGCCCGCGTCGACCGCATCCTCGACGTCGTCCGCGCGCTCGGCGACGAGCTCGACGCGCCGTACCTGCGCGCGCTGCTGCACACGCACGCCGCGCTGGCCGCGTACCAGCGGTGCGAGTGGCGGCGCACGCTCGAGCACGCCGATCAGGCGGCGCGGACGTACGAGCGCGAGTGCACCGGCAGCGCGTGGGAGCGGTCGGCGGTGCACCAGTACGGGCTGTGGGCGCTGTCGTGGTCCGGCGAGCTGCGCGAGCTCGCCGAGCGGACGCGGGCGTGGCGGCAGGACGCGCGCGAGCGCGGCGATCTGTACGCGACCGTGGTCCTGAACATCGGCCTGCCCGGCGTCGCGGATCTGATCGACGACGACGTCGCCGCGACGCGCGCGCGGATCGACCACGCCGCGGCGCAGTGGCGCCACCGCGACTACCACCTGCAGCACTACTGGGTCGCGATGGCGCTCGCGCAGTGCGAGCTGTACGCGGGCGATCCGGCCGCGGCGTCGGCGCGGATCGAGGCGCAGTGGCCGCTGCTGCGCCGCGCGCTGCTGCTGAGCGTGGTCATGCTGCGCGCCGAGGTGCTGCACCTGCGCGCGCGGTGCGCGCTGGCCGCGGCGGAGGTGCCCGGCGCGCCGGCCGCGCCGCTGCGGCTCGCGTCGCGGCTGGCGCGGCGCCTCGCCCGCGAGCGGCTGCCGTGGTGCCGGCCGGCGGCGGAGCTGCTCCTCGCTGGCGTCGCGCACGTGCGCGGCGACGACCGCGACGCCGCGCGCCGGCTCGAGGTCGCCGAGGCCGGGCTGCGCGCCGCCGACACCCACGCGCTGGCCGCGGCGGCGAGCTTCCGCCGCGGCGCGCTCGTCGGCGGCGACGCGGGGCGCGCGCTGACCGAGGCGGCGGGCGCGTGGGCGCGGGCGCAGCGCGTGGTCAACGTCGACGCGCTGATGCGGCTGCTCGCGCCCGGCTTCGCGCCGCGGCCGCGCTGAGCGAGCCGTCGCGGTCGCGCGACGCGCGCCGGCGGCCGCTCCTCACCGCGGCGCGGCGAGCGCCGCGCGTCGCACCGCGAGGTAGACGCAGCCGGTCGCGGCGGCGGCGACGACGTGCTTGAGCGAGTGGCCGCTGACGCCGGTGGTCGCGAGCAGGGATGCGTCGGCCGCGTTGGTCAGCCGCGCGAGCACGAAGCACGCGACGCCGAGCAGCAGGTAGCGCGCGGCGAGGCGGCCGCGCGGGTACATCGCGACGATCACCGGCACCGCGACGACCATCGACAGCTGCAGGCCGGCGTACCAGCGCATGTCGCCGCCCGCGGTGCCGCCGCCGCCCCACCACCACAGCACCGCGCCGATCGCGATCGCCGGCAAGACCACCGCGGCGAGCGTGCCGGTGCGGCGGTCGACGCGGTCCGCGAGCAGCAGCGACACCAGGAACGCGAGCGTGAGGACGATCGGCATCCAGTCGAGCGCGAGCGTCACGTCGCCCGGCGCCGCGTGGTACGCGGCCGAGCCGAGCCCGATGCCGGCGACGCTGACGAAGAACAGCGCGACCAGCGCGCGCGGCAGGCCGTGCGCGCGCCGGACCAGGGCGAGCCCGGCCAGCCCGACGACGACGAACGGCAGGTTGGACACGACGTCGCCGGCGTTGGGCACGCCGAGCAGCGCGCGATCGTCGGCGTAGCGGTGGAACCCGGGCCCCCGGATCACCGGGGACATCAGCGCCAGGGCGAGCACCGGGCCGAGCGCGAACAGCCCCAGGGCGTGGCCGCGCCAGGGGCGCGGGGCGCGAGGCGCGGCGACGCGGGGCACGGAGGAGAGGATAGCGGCCGCGGCGGCGCGAGCCATCCCGGGAAAACGCCGAGGCGCGCGAGGCGCGCGGGGACGTCGGGCGTGGCCGCGGCGCGGGTCACCACAGGTAGCCGGCGGTCAGCGCGCACGCGAGGTAGCGGTCGCTGGCGCCGCCGATGTCGACGGTCGCGCGGTCGCCGTCGTCGCCGATCGCGCGCGCGCCGGCGCCGTCGAAGTCGTAGCCGACGACGCCGTAGCGCGCGGCGAGCCGGACCGGGTAGCGCGCCGCGACGGCGTACTCGAGCGCGAGCTCGGTGTCGAACGCGGTGAGCTGGGCCTGGCCGTACGCGTCCTGGTGGACGATCTCGCCCGCGTCGAGCACGAGCCAGCCGCGCGCGGTCGCGACGACTGCGGTGGCGGACGCGACCGGCACGCGGACCGCCACGCTGGGGTCGAGGAACCGGTAGTGCGTGTCCGGCGTCCCGGCCATCGCCGCGGGCAGGGTCACGCCGCGGTCCATCTCGAACACCAGCTCGCTGTAGCCGAGCCCGAGCGTGACGGCCGCGCCGCCGCCGCCGACCGGCTGGTGGTAGCGCAGGCCGACGCCCCACCGCAGCTGCGACGCGCTGGGGCTCGCGCCCGAGACGACGTCGGCCTCCGCCTCGTCGAGCGACAGCGCCAGCTCCTTCTCGACCATGAACCCCAGGCCGAGCCGCGCGAGCGAGCCCGACAGCGGGTACACCTCGCCCGCGGCGTAGACGTTGCGCGTGCGCACGTCCAGCGCGCGCGGCTTGTCCGCGAGATCCGGCCGCGGCACGAACGTCAGCGAGCGATCGACCAGGCTGGCGCCGGCGGCGACCGTCGAGCGTGGCGCGTCGCGGCGGCGGAGGTCGTAGGAGGCGCGTGTCGCCGTGGCCGAGACGGTGTGGCCGCTGGCGGCGAACACCCGAGGGTCGATGTCGTCGACCTCGGCGTCGTCTTCGGGGTCGTTCTCGCCCGCGGCCTCGTCGTCGGCCTCGATCTCGACCTCGACCTCGACCTCGTCCTCGGCGCGCGCCACGCGCGCGCCCTTGGACGTGGCCTTCGCCCGCTTGCTCGCCGTCGTCGAGACGTCGTAGCTCTCCTCGTCGTCGCCGGCCCGTTCGTCGTCATCCTCGTCGTCCCGCGCCGGGGCGTCGCCTCCGCTCTCCACCAGCACGTCATCGAGGCGATCGAGCAGGTCCCGGCGCGCGCGCCGTGACAGGGTGGGGCCGTCGAGCGTCACGCGCACGGTGCGGACGAGCTCCTCGTCGCGCGCGTCCTTGACCCACAGCTTGAGGCGCAGCAGGTCACGATCGCGGCGGATCCTCCCCTCGACGACCACGTCGGCGCCGTTGCGCCGGCCGGGCTCGACGACCTTGCACCGCGCCGCGAGCTCCCGGACCACCTCGTCACGCAGCGCGTGACGGTCGGGCCCGTCGAACGGCCGGACCTCGACGCGGCACTCGGCGCGGGCCGCGCGCGCGCCGCCCAGCGCCATGCACGCGGCGGTCGCGGCGACCGCGAGCGCTAGTCGACGCACACGCCACCTCCGTCCGGCGCGGCGTGCGCACAGTGGGTGGCGTCGCCGGCCGCGGCGCCGAGGTGGAACAGCCGGCACTGCACCGTGTCGCCGCCGGCGTCGCCCTGCGCGCCGTCGGTGGCGAACGCGGCGCACGCCGTCTCGCACGCCGCGCGATCGGCGTACAGCGCGCCCTCGCCGGTGCAGTGGCGCAGCGCCATGTCGCAGTAGTTGTCGCACCACGTCCCGCACACGCCGCCGCCGGTCGGGCCGGCGTGGATGCAGTGGGTGGCGTCGTCGGCCGCGGCCCCGGCGTGGAAGATCCGGCAGCCGATCGTGTTGGTGTCGGCGTCGTCGGTCGCGCCGACGCCGAACGCGCCGGTGTCGTCGCAGTAGGCGAGGCACTCGGCCTCGCTGGCGTACTGCGCCTCGCCGCCGCCGCACGCGGCCATCACGTCGCCGCAGTAGTCGGCGCACGTCGGCGTGCCGGCGGCCGGCGGCGCGTCGCCGACGCCGCACGCGCCGAGCGCGGCCAGCGCCGCGAGCCACGTCAGGTTCCTCGTCGTGTTCATCTCGGCCCTCCCGGCGAGGCTGGGAGCGCGTGGGTCGCGCGCGGCCTCGTCGCGTGCACGGAACAGCAAGCCCCGGACCAGCGCGCGGCGGCGGTAACCGCTCGCAACGTATCGCCCGTGTCCGCGCGATCGGCGGGACAGGCTCCAGCGGGCCTGGGGTCCGCGGACGAGCCGGGTGGCCCGAGGGACCAAGGCGAGCGGTGACGCTGGGTTGCGCCGGCGCGACGGGAAGACGCTTGTGTCGGGCCGCGCAGCGGGGTACTAGTCCGAGAAGTGAAATCGACTTTCATTATTCTGGCGAGCGCCGCCGCGCTCGCCGCGCCCGCCGCGCCCGCCGCCGCCGACTCCGCCGTCGCGCCGCGGCCGACGCTGGCGCCCGAGCTCGAGCTGCACGGCTACGGCGAGCTGCACGCCGGGTTCTTCGCCTACGGCCCGGACAGCAACCGCGAGGGCGGCGCGCCGCGGGATCGCCGGGTCGAGCTCGACACGACGCGGCTGGCGCTCGAGCTCGAGCTCGAGTGGGAGGGCGGGCTGGAGGTCGAGGCGGAGATCGAGCTCGAGCACGGCGGCACCGGCGGCGCGATGGAGCTCGAGTACGAGGAGTTCGGCGAGTTCGAGAAGGAGATCGAGCAGGGCGGCGAGGTCGTGGTCGAGGAGCTCTACGTCAAGAAGGAGCTGGGCGAGCGGGTGGCGGTCTCGGTCGGCCGGTTCTACGTCGCGGTCGGCCAGCTCTCCCGCTACTACAAGCCGACGGCCTACCTGGGCACGTCGCGCGCCGAGGGCGAGGTCGCGGTGATCCCGCAGGTGTGGGACGAGCTCGGCGCGCAGGTGCAGGTCCACCTCGGCGCGGTCGAGCTGACCGCGCAGCTCGTCAACGGCCTCGACTCGACCGCGTTCTCGTCGCAGCGGTGGGTCGCGCTCGGGCACCAGGGCCGGTTCGAGACGATCCGCGCCACCGATCCCGCGGGCGTGGTCCGGATCGACGTCCAGCCGCGCGCCGGCGTCGAGGTCGGCGCGTCGATCTACGCCGGCGGCGCCGCGAACAACCGCCCCAAGGACGATCTCGACGTCGCGGCGCCGGTCGTGATCGGCGACGTCCACGGCGCGTTCGCGCTCGGCCCGGTGCGCGGGCAGGCGCTCGTGCTCGGCGGCTGGCTCGGCAACGCCGACGAGGTGTCGGCGCGCAACGAGCGGCTGTCCAACGAGCTCGACGTGCTGCGCTCCCCGGTGTCCGACGGCGCGCTGTGCGCGTGGGCCGAGGTCGGCTACGACGTCGCGCCGTCGCTCGCGCTCGCCGACGCCCGGCTCGAGCCGTTCGTGCGGCTCGAGCGCTACGACACGATGTTCCGCCCGCGCGCCGAGCTGTTCGACAACCCGCGGTTCGAGCGCACCGTCGTCGTCGCCGGCGTGTCGTACCAGCTCCACGGCAGCGTGTTCGCCAAGCTCGACGTCGCCCACCGCCGGTTCGGCTCGTCCGAGCTGCGCGCCGAGAACGCGGCGCGCGCGACCACCGGCTTCGTCTTCTAGCTCCAAGGCTGCGTGCCCTTTCCCAGGAGTCATTCGATGCGTCCCGTCCTGCTCGCCTCCGTCCTCCTCGCCGCCTGCGGCGGCGGATCCTCCTCCTCCGATGGCTTCGACGACCGCGAGGTCGTCGTCGCGTTCGCCGACGACGTCGCGGTCGCGACCTACGTCGAGCTCGCCGAGCGGGCCGCCGAGCTCGACGCCGCGGTCGCGGCGCTCGCGGCCGACCCGTCCGACGCCAACCTCGACGCCGCGCAGGCGGCGTGGGTCGCCACGCGCGAGCCGTGGGAGCAGAGCGAGGGCTTCCTGTTCGGCCCGGTCGACTCGTTCGGGTTCGACCCGGCGCTCGACTCGTGGCCGGTCAACCAGAACGACCTCGAGGCCGTGCTCGCCTCCGACGACGAGCTGACCGAGGAGTACGTCCGCAACCTCGGCGAGACCCAGAAGGGCTTCCACACGATCGAGTACCTGCTGTTCGGCGAGGACTCGGCCAAGGTCGCGGCTGACCTCACGGCGCGCGAGCTCGAGTACCTGGCCGCGCTCAGCGACGAGAGCACGCGGATCACCAGCCAGCTCGCGCTCGCCTGGACCGACGGCATCGAGGGCGCGGGCCCGTTCCGCGACGTGATCGCCACCGCCGGCGAGGACGGCAACACCGCGTACCCGTCGCTCGCCGCCGCGGCCCAGCAGATGATCGACGGGATGGTCGGGATCTGCGACGAGGTCGCCAACGGCAAGATCGCCGACCCGCACGACCAGCGCGATCCCGATCTGGTCGAGAGCCAGTTCAGCTTCAACTCCGAGCTCGACTTCACCGACAACCTGATCGGCGTGCGCAACGTGTGGCAGGGCGACAGCGACGCGGCCGGCACCGACGGCCCGGGCCTGCGCGAGTGGGTCGCCGAGCGCGACGCGGCGCTCGCCGGCCGGCTCGACGCCGAGATCGAGGCCGCGATCGCCGCGCTGGCGGCGATGCCGGATCCGTTCCGCGACGCGATCCAGGATCCGTCGGCCGACGCGACGATCCGCGCCGCGCAGGACGCGATCCGCACGGTCCAGGCGACGCTCGAGGGCGACGTCACCGCCGTGGTGCTGCCGTGAGGTCGGCGGCGCGGCTCCGCACGGTCGTCGCGCTGGCCGCCGCCGTGTCCGCCGGCGCGTGCGCGGAGCCCGAGCAGGCCGCGCCGCGCGCCGGTGGTGACACCACCGTCGACGTCCGCACGACCGAGGCGTACTCGATGCCGGCGCCGAACCTCGACGCCGAGGCGTTCGAGCGTCACCGCGCCGGCGACGCCGCGTTCGAGGCGGTGTTCGTCGCCGCGCCCGCCGACGTCAACCCGGGTCTCGGCCCGATGTTCAACAACACCGCGTGCGCGCGCTGTCACCTGCGCGACGGCCGTGGCATGCCGGTGGCCGGACCCGGCCCGCTGCGCTCGCACCTGCTCGTCCGGGTCAGCATGGCCGACGGCGGGGACGTCCCCGGCGTCGGGCGTCAGCTCCAGGATCAGGCGGTGTTCGGGGTCGAGCCCGAGGCCGTGGTCGACCTGGGGTGGGTCGACGTCCCCGGCACCTACGGCGACGGCGCGCCGTTCACGCTGCGCCGGCCGTCGATGGCGATCACGCTCGCCGGCGCGCCGCTGCCCGCCGACGTGCAGACCTCGCTGCGCCAGCCGCCGCCGGTGTTCGGGCTCGGCCTGCTCGAGGCGATCCCCGAGGACGCGATCGTCGCGGCCGCCGATCCCGCCGACGCCGACGGCGACGGGATCTCCGGCCGGGTCAACCGCGTCGCCGACGGCGCGCTCGGGCGGTTCGGCCACAAGGCCAACACCGCCACGCTCGTGCTCCAGGCCGCCGCGGCCTACGCCAACGACATGGGCGTGACGGCGGACGAGATCGACCCCGCGATCGTCGAGGACACGGCGTTCTACACCCAGACGCTGGGCGTGCCGGCGCGGACCGGGCTCGACGACGCCGACGTCCAGCGCGGCGAGGACCTGTTCGCCTCGCACGGCTGCGCGAGCTGCCACACCGAGACGCAGGCGAGCGGTGATCATCCGGTGGCGGCGGTCGCGCACCAGACGTTCCACCCCTACACGGATCTGCTGCTCCACGATCTGGGCGAGGACCTCGCCGACGGTCGGCCTGACTTCGAGGCCGACGGCCGCGAGTGGCGCACGCCGCCGCTGTGGGGCATCGGCCTCACCCACACCGTGCTCGCCGGCTCGGCGTTCCTCCACGACGGGCGCGCCCGCACGCTGGAGGAGGCGATCCTGTGGCACGGCGGCGAGGCCGAGGCGGCGCGCGAGGCGTTCCGCACGTCGAGCGCCGGCGACCGCGCCGCGCTGATCGCGTTCCTGCGATCGCTCTGACGCCAGCAGGCGGCGCGCGCGGCGCGCGTCACCGCGCGTCGAGCGCCAGCGTCGCCCAGTCGAGGAGCTGGACGTAGCCGTGCTCGGCGCGGTCGGTGAACACCGCGCCGTGGTCGTGGCCGCTGCCGCCGGCCTCGCGCGCCAGCGCCTTGGCGAGCAGCGCGCTGTCCTCGGCGGCGTCGACCTCGAGCAGGAACGCGGCGGCGCGCACGAAGTTGCGCTCGAGCTCCTCGGCGGTGAGCGGCGCGTCCAGGAACGTCGCGTCCGGGTCGAGGCGGTAGCGGTGGACCGCGAACACCGCGAGCGGCCGGTCGGGGTTGCCGTGGCAGCTCGGGTTGGCGCAGCGCTCGGCCAGCACCGGCTGGGCGAGCTCGGCGAACGGCTCGACGCCGCCGAGGGCCGGCCACGGCTCTGCCGACGGGACCTCGACCGCGCACGCGGCGGCGGCGAGGGCGAGCGCCGCGCCCGCCGCGGCGACGCCGCGCGCGATCACGGGGCCTCCGCGGGCGCGGCGCCGACGAACGTGGCGCCGAGGTCGATCCACCGCGCGAGCACGCGCAGCTCGTCGTCGGTGAGCGCGGCGGCGCCGAGGTCGGCCGGGTGGGGCACGCCCGGCGCGGGCAGCGCGCGCGGCGCGGCGCGCTCGATCCCGGTGAGCCGCTCGATCAGGAAGCTGCGATCGGCGCGGCCGTCGTCGTCGTCGACGTAGGCGCGGCCCCCCCCCGACCCGTCGCCGGGGCGGAGCAGGTGCTCGTAGCTGCGCGTGAAGTGAGTCGTCGGCGCGCCCGACAAATCGAGCCCGGCGGCGGGCGCGTCGCCGGCGTGGCAGCCGCCGCACCGGCGGTCGAGGATCGGCTGGACGTCGCGACGGAAGTCGACCTCGACCCGCGTCGCGTCGCCGACCTCGGCCGGCGCGCGGGGCCGGCGCGGGTCCTGGTCCTCGAACCGCGCGAGCGTCAGCGAGGCGCCGGTCAGCGCGTCGGGCGCCTCCATCTCGGGCGCGCGGCCGCCGACGCCTTCGGGATCGCCGTGGCACGCCGCGCACAGCGCGCCGTAGCGGGCGGTGCCGGTCGCGGCCGACACGCCCTGGGCGATGACCTGGCCGGGCAGGCCGTAGAACCAGCGATCGTGCGCCGCGCCGACCGCGAGCCCGGAGGCGTCGAGCGCCTGCAGCCGGAACGCGACGCCGGCGGGGAGCTCGCAGTGGAAGCTGCCGTCGGCGGCGAGCGGAAGCTCGGCGAGCACGCGCGCCGGGCCGTGGCCGCCGAGCGCGGTGGTCGTGGCGCCGGTGACGCCGAACAGGGTCTCGGCGGCGGGGATCGGGCGGCGCTGCGCCGGCGTCAGCGGGACGTGCTCGACCAGCCGGATCGCGACGAGGTCGGCGCGCGGGCGCTTGACCCCGGCCGGCGCGAGGTCGCGCAGCAGCGCGTCGATCATCGGCACGCCCTGGTGGCGCAGCGTCGCGACGGGCGCGCCGCCGGTGGCCAGCGCGGGCTCGGCGCGGAGCGGCCCGCGCACGCTGACCGGCTCCGGATCGGTGAGCGCGACGCCGGGCTCGTCGAGGATCACGGTCACCGCGGCGACGTCGGGGCCGCCGCCGTCGGCGCGCTCGGTCAGCTCGATCAGCTCGAGCCGCGGCGTCAGCGGCGCGCCGGACGCGAGCCCGCCCGGCTGGTGCGCGACGAGGATGCGCCCGTCGGGCAGCGGGGCGGGGTCGCGGTAGCCGCCGTCGCCCGACAGCGGCACCATCGGCGGCAAGTACTGCTCCATCGCCGGGACCGGCGACGCCGCGCGCTCGTTGAGCTCCGGCCCGAGGTTGCGGTCGATCACGGCGAGGCCGCCGAGCGAGCCGGGCGCCGGCAGCTCGCCGACGACGGTGACGTAGCGGCCGTCGGGCAGCTCGCGCAGGTCGTCGAAGTACGTCGCGGTCGGCGTGATCCCGAAGTGCTGGTGGTACTCGGTGCGCTGGCTGGGCGGGAACCGGAAGCTGTGGGCGCGCGCGCGCCCCGGCGCGACGTCGCGCAGGGCGGTGAACGCGACCTCGCCGCCGGCCTCCCCGCCGACGTCGAGGAACACCGGGCGGCGCTCGACGTGCGGCGTGTACGTCCACCGTCGCACCGCGCCGGTGCCCGGGTCGAGCGAGTACAGCTCGGCGTCGAGGACGTGGCCGCCGTCGGCGACGACGCCGGCGCGCGTCGAGGTGAACCACACGGCACCATCCGGGCCCCACGTCGGATCGCGGTCGGTCGCGAGCCCGCCGCCGGGCAGCGGCCCGTTGCCGCGGGTGAGCTGGCGCGCCGCGCGCGTCTCGAGATCGATCGTCCACAGGTGGTGGCCCTCGTCCGCGGCGGTGCGCATCGCGAACACGACGTGGCGGCCGTCGCGCGACACCGCGGGCTCGCGCACGTCGGCGGGGCCGCCCGGGTGGAGCGCGGCGGTGAGGTTGTCGAGCGCGGCCGGGGCGAGGCTGGCGTCGGTGACGCGCGCCAGCCACAGGTCGCTGCCGGGGGTGAAGGTGTCGAGCTCGAACGCGCCCGCGGCGGAGACCGGGCCGCGCACGAACACGAAGCCGGTGATCGGCGCGTCGCCGGGCGCGGCGCACGGCGCGCCGGCGCGCGCCTCGCGCTCCGCGCAGATCCACGCGGTCAGCGCGCCCAGCCCGCCGGCCTCGCCCTCGAGGAAGTCGAACGCGAGCGCCTTGTGGGCGACGCCAGGCCCGAGCGGCTGGATCTTGCGGACGAGGCGCGACTGCGCGGGGTGGCCGTCGAGCGAGATCACCGCGAGGCTCTCCTGGTAGTTGTGCCGGGTCGCGGCGCGCGAGAACCGGCCGCGGTAGCCGTCGTCGAGGTGCAGCGGCGTCGCGCCGGCGGCCGGGCCGTGGCAGCGCGCGGTCATGCACGTCGCCGCCTGGAGCACCGGCTGGACCGTGTCGGCGAACTGCTGCTCGAGCGGCGTCAGCGGCGCGGCGTCCTCGCCGCCCTCGTCCTCGAGCGCGATCCAGCCGAGGAGCGCGCGGTACGCCGGGTCGTCGTCGCCGGTGAAGGTGGCCCCGCCGTAGTGCGGCAGGCCGTCCTGCTCGACCGCGAGCGGCTTGCGCAACAGCGTGCTGAGCGCGGGGTCCTCGTCGGTGACGATGAACCGCCGCGCGGCCGCATACGCCGCGTCACGATCGACGATCCGGCCGGCGTCGTCGATCCGGACGTGCAGGCGGTCCCAGTCGACGTGCTCGCCGCGCGCCTCGGCGCCCGGGGCGACGCCGTGGCACGCCGCGGCGGCGCACCGCCGCTCGAGCACGGGGATGACCTCGGCGTCGAACCGCGCGCGCGACGCGTCGCCGCCGGCGCAGGCGGCGAGCGCGACCGAGCCGGCGAGCATCGCCGCGCGCGTCACAGCGACCCCAGGAACGCGAGGACGGCGCGCCGGTCCGACGCGGGGAGCAGGCGGAACGCCTCCTTCGCGCGCTCGGCCTCGCCGCCGTGCCACAGGATCGCCTCGGCGATCGTCCGCGCGCGCCCGTCGTGGAGCAGCCCCGCGCCGGGCAGGACGGTCTGGGTCAGCCCCAGCCCCCACAGCGGCGGCGTGCGCCACTCGGTGCCCGACGCGAGGTGCTCCGGGCGGCCGTCGGCGAGGTCGAAGCCGACGTTGTGCAGGAGCAGGTCGGTGTACGGATGGATCGTCTGATCGCGCAGCGCGGCGACGGCGTGGTCGCCGGTGCGCCACGCGGCGACGTGGCACGCCGCGCAGCCGAGCTCGTCGAACAGCGCCTCGCCGCGCGCGACGTCGGGATCGTCGGTCACGGCGCGCGCCGGGACGGCGAGCGTGCGGGTGTAGAACGCGGTGTCCTCGACGATCCCGGGGGCGAGCTCGTCCGGCGTGACGCCGAGGTCCGCGGCGTAGGCACCGGCGGCGAGCGCGGTCAGCTCGGGCTCGGTCGCCTTCCACCCGAAGCGGCCGAGCGTCGCTTCGCCGCCGGCGTCGCGCACCAGGTTGACCCGTCCGGAGACGCCGTCGCCGTCGAGGTCGTCGGAATCGGCGAGCGCGGCGACGTCCTCGGCGGGGATCGCCTCGAGCAGCCCGAGCCCGAACACCGGCGGCGGGATCCGCGGCGACACGAGCACGTCACCGGGGAGCGCGCGGCCGTCGGGCAGCGTGATCGTGAGGCGCGGCCGGCGCAGCATGTACGGCTCGCCGTCGCCGTAGGCGCCCGTGACCTCGACCCAATCGATCGCGACCGTGGCCTCGGGCGTCGCGCCGTAGACGGCGCGGTCCTGGAGCTGGGTCCCGAGCCCGGGCGCGGGCAGCGGGGCGCCGGTGACGGGGGCCTCGCCGTGCACGCTGACCCGCACGACGAGCTGGGTGCCGAGCGGACCCGGGCCGGCGACCGGCAGGCCGCGGCCGTCGCGGACGTGGCAGCGGACGCACGCGGTGTGGTTGTAGAGCGGGCCGAGCCCTGGGTTCACCTCGGCCGGCGGCGTGACGAAGCTGGCCTCGAACCGGACGTCGCCGTCGAGGTGGCGCGCGAGGTCGGCGTCGTCGAGGTTCGGCGCGGGGAAGCCGAACGCCTCGGTCGTGCGGTCGTCGATCGTCGTGGCGCCGCCGGCGCGCGGTGGTGGTTCGGTGTCTGGCGCCGCGCACGCGGTCGCGCCGGCGAGCGCGGCGAGAGGCATGAGGACGGCGAGGGGGCGCATGTGAAACTTGAAACCGGCTTTCAGTTCTAGTCCGTGCCCGCGGACCGGAGTTGATCGCCGTCAAGTCGTGGCCGGCGCCCGAGCCGCCGCGAGGCGCTCGGCCACGCAGGCGCTGTCGATCAGCGCCCGGCCGGCGCGGCCGCCATCGTGACCAGGTAGCGCTCGACGCGCTCCTGCGCGGTGGCGTCGAGGCCGGAGCGCTCGGCCATCTCGGCGACGTGGCGGGGCCAGTCGTCGGCGGGGACGTCGCGGGGGCTCGGCGGGAGGTGGCAGCTGCCGCAGTGGCCGAGGTAGAGCGTCCGGCCGTCGTCGAGCTCCGCCACCGTCGTGCCGGGCCAGCGCTCGGCGGCGCGGGCGGCGTCGGCGGGCCCGGGGCGCGGCGCCTGCGTGGTGGCGCACGCCGCGACCGCGGCGGCGGCGAGCGCGATCGCGGCCAGCCGCCTCGTCACAGGTGCATCCCGAGGAGCAAGCGGAGCGAGAAGTCGTCGGCGTGCTCGGTCAGCCCGAACCCCGCGGTGCTCGTGACCCACAGGCTCGACGCCGGCGCCCACGACACCGCCGGGCCGGCGGTCGCCGCGACCGCGAGCTCCTCGCCGTCGGCGGTGACCTCCTCCTCGAGCGCGCCCCAGCACTCGGCGCCGACCTTGATCGCGGGCGTCGCCTCGTAGGTCACGCCCGCGGCCCAGCCGTACTCCGGCTCGATCTCCGTCTCGGGGCCGCTGGCGTCGAGCTCGACCTCCGCGATCAGGTTGAGCGCCGCCGTGACGCGATCGAAGTCGCGCGTGAAGATCGCCTTGGCCTCGGCCTCCCACACGCGGCCCTCGAACGGCTTGATCAGCTCGCCGTAGGCGACGACGTTGACCGGCCACTCGCCGCGCTCGGCGAAGCGGTAGCGGCTGCGCACCTTGATCTCCTTGAACCGCAGCGACTCGTCGTCGCCGTCGGCCACGGTGTGGGTCTGCGACAGCACGTGGTAGAGCGAGATGTCCCAGCGCTCGGTGATGCCGTGCTCGATCTCGAGCTGGAGGTCGAACGTCTTGTCAGTCGGGCCGTCGAGCGTGGCGAGCGACTGCGTCGAGTAGATCTCGAGCTCGGTCTCGCCCTCGGGCATCGTCATGTACTCGTACGTCCGGGTGAACGAGCGGCGGTCGGCGTGGGCGGTGCCGGCGAGCGCGGCGAGCGCGAGCGCGGCGGCGGGGAGGGTCGTGTGGAGGTGCGGCATGTTTGAAAACGCTTATCACTTTTATCACCGTTGCGAGGCGGGAGGTGGCGCGACGTGGCGACGCACGGCCGCGCGCTCGCAAGTCATCGGGATAACTCGGCTTCGCGCCCGGGCTCACGCGACGTGGATCACACGCACGGTCGGCGCCCCGTAGGCGGCGGCCCCGGTGACGACGCGCAGGTTGGGCAGGACCTGCGCCTCGCCGCCGCCGTGGGTGTGACCGCAGTACACGGTCATCCTCGCGTCGGGGCGGGCGGTCATCGCGGCGCGCAGCGCGTCGCCGACGGCGGCGCAGGTGAAGTAGGGCAGCCAGTCGTCGTCGGAGATCCGTCCCTCGTGCCAGCACGCGTCGCGGAACGGCGGGACGTGCGTCGCGACGACGACGTGTCGCGCCCACGCCAGCGCCGCCGCGACGTCGCGCGCCAGCGACGCGGCCGCGTCGTCGCCGAGCCGGCGCAGCGCCGCGGCGCGCGTCTCGCGATCGAGCCAGGCGAGGTCGCGGATCGCGTAGAAGTCGCTGAGCTCGACCGGCGTCGTCGCCGGGTTGCCGAGGCGCGCGTCGCCCCAGCCGTCGTGGCCGACCAGGGCGACGTCGTCCGTCAGCCGGACGACGCCGGCGGCGGGCAGCCACCGCGCCGCAGCGAACGCCCGGGCCCGCGTCCGCACCTCGCCGATCGCCCCGCCGTAGTAGTCGTGGTTGCCGAGCACGTACCACACCGGCCGCGCGACGCCCGCGGCGAGCTCCGCGAGCAGCGGCTCGACGCTGTCCGCCTCGGCGATGTCCCCGGTGATCACGACGCCCGCGGTGTCGGTCGCGGCGACCTCCGCCGCGAACCGCGCGCGCGCCGCGGCGTCGAGGAAGTTGAGGTGGACGTCGGTCAGCCAGGCGAGGCGCACGCGACCAGTGTGCACTGCCGCGGCGGCGGTGAGCGGCTTGACGCGCCCCGTCAGCGGCGTTTGACCGCGGGAGCGGGTGCGCGGCGCGCGCGCGGACCTGATAACACCGGTGCCCATGGACGACGTGGTGCTGTTGCGGTTCACCCTCAACGACGCGCCGGTCGAGGTGGCCGCCCCGGCCCACTGGACCCTGCTCGAGGTGCTGCGCTACCGGCTCGATCAGATCGGGACCAAGCAGGGCTGCGACAAGGGCGACTGTGGCGCGTGCACGGTGCAGCTCGACGGCCGCGCGGTGCCGTCGTGCCTGGTGCTCGCGGCCACCGTGCAGGGGCGCGACGTCCGCACGGTCGAGGGGCTGCGCGGGCCGGCGCTGCACCCGCTGTTCGACGCGCTCGACGGCGCGGTCGCGGCGCAGTGCGGCTTCTGTACGCCGGGGATCGTGATGGCGGCCGATGCGCTCCTGCGCAAGGTCGGGCGGCCGGTCACCGCGGCCGAGGTCGCCGAGGGGCTCGCGGGCAACCTGTGCCGGTGCACCGGCTACCAGAAGATCGTCGAGGCGGTGGTCGCCGCCAGCGAGCGGTCCGAGGCGCGTCGTGGGTGACTTCGGCAAGCGCGGCGACGGCCGCGACGACGCGCGCCCGACGACGTGGCAGCTCGGGCGGGCGCACCGCAAGGTCGACGCGCTCGACCGCATGCGCGGCGTCGCGCGCTACACCGACGACCTCACGCTGCCGGGGATGCTGCACGCGCGGATCAAGCGGTCGCCGCACGCCCATGCCCGGATCGTCGCGATCGACGCCGCGCCCGCGCTGGCGATCCCCGGCGTCCACGCCGTGATCACCGGGCGCGATCTGCCGACGCCCTACGGCGTGATCCCGTGGACGCCCGACGAGAACGCGCTCGGCGTCGACAAGGTGTGCCACGTCGGCGACGGCGTCGCGGCGGTCGCGGCGCGCGACGAGGACACCGCGATCGCCGCGTGCGAGGCGATCGTCGTCGAGTACGAGGTGCTGCCGGCGGTGTTCGATCCGCGCGCGGCGCTCGCGCCGGAGGCGCCGACGATCAACCCGTACAGCAAGCACGGCAACCTGTCCAAGCACGTCCGGCTCGAGTTCGGCGACGTCGATGGCGGGCTCGCCGGCGCCGCGCTCGTCGTCGAGCACGACTACCGGTTCGAGGGCACGACCCACGCCGCGCTCGAGCCGCACTGCGTGCTCGCCACGGTCGACGGCGGCGGCGTGCTGACGGTGTGGTCGGCGACGCAGGTCTCGCACTACCTGCACCGCGAGCTGGCGCGCGTGCTCGACCTGCCGCCGCACCGGATCCGCGTGATCCAGCCGCCGCTGGGCGGCGCGTTCGGCGGCAAGAGCGAGCCGTTCGACCTCGAGTTCTGCGCCGCGCTGCTGGCGCTCCGCACCGGCCGGCCGGTGAAGCTCCTCTACACGCGCGAGGAGGTGTTCGCCGCGCACCGCGGGCGGCACCCGATGGACATGCGCTACCGCACCGGGTTCACCGCCGATGGCAAGCTGACCGCCGTCGACGCGAAGACGATCATCGACGGCGGCGCGTACTCGAGCTTCGGGCTGGTCACGACCTACTACTCGGGCCAGCTGCTCGGCGCGCCGTACGCGCTGCCGGCGTACCGGTTCGACTCGACCCGCGCGTACACCACCAAGCCGGCGTGCGGGCCCAAGCGCGGCCACGGCAGCGTCCAGCCGCGGTTCGCGTTCGAGTGCCAGCTCGACGAGGCGGCGGTCGCGCTCGGGATCGACCCGATCGAGCTGCGCCGGCGCAACGCGCTCGACGCGGACGCGCGCACGATCAACGAGCTCGCGGTCGGCTCGTACGGGTTCCTCGAGTGCCTCGCACGGGTCGAGGCGGCGTCCGGGTGGCGGACGCGGCGGGCCGCGCTGCCGTACGGCCGCGGGCTGGGCGTCGCGGGCTCGACCTACATCAGCGGGACGAACTACTGCATCTACCCGACGGAGCTGCCGCAGGCGTCGGTGCAGCTCACGCTCGATCGCTCCGGGCGCGCGCGGGTGTTCAGCGGCGCCAACGACATCGGCCAGGGCTCGTCGACGATGCTCGCGGTGATCACCGCCGAGGAGCTCGGGCTCGACCTCGCCGACGTCCGCGTCGTCACCGCCGACAGCGACCTGTGCCCGGTCGACCTCGGCGCGTACAGCTCGCGGATCACGCTGATGGTCGGCAACGCCTGCCTCGCCGCGGCGCGCGAGCTGCGCGGCAAGGTCGCGGGCGCGGTCGCGCGGCGGTGGGAGGTCCCGGCGTCGCGCGTGAACCTGATCGCGCGCGAGGCGATCGACCTGGAGGACCCGGCGCGGCGCGTCCCGCTCACCGAGGCGTTCCACTGGGCGGAGGCCGAGCACGGGCTGCTCACCGCAGCCGGCTGCTACGACACGCCGCGCGATCGCCATGGGAGCTACCGCGGCGGGACGATCGGCGCGTCGCCCGCGTACAGCTTCACCGCGCACGTCGCCGAGGTCGACGTCGACGTCGAGACCGGCGAGGTCCGCGTCGTCGAGGTGTGGGCGGCGCACGACTGCGGCCGCGCGCTGTCGCCGAAGATCGTCGAGGGCCAGATCGAGGGCTCGGTCTACATGGGGATGGCGGAGGCGCTGCTCGAGGCGCATCTGATCGACGACGCGCACGGCGGCGTCCACGCCGGGCCGAGCCTGCTCGACTACCGGCTGCCGACGTTCCTCGACACGCCGCCGATCCACGCGCTGATCGTCGAGCACCCCGACGCGCAGGGGCCGTACGGTGCGAAGGAGGCGGGCGAGGGGCCGCTCCACCCGATCATCCCGGCGATCGCGTGCGCGATCTTCGACGCGGTGGGCGTGCGCCTGCGCCAGACGCCGTTCGCGCCGCCGCGGGTGCTCGCGGCGCTCGACGCGCGCGCTGCCGAGGAGGCCGCCGGTCGGCTGGCGCCGCACAAGGGCGCCGCGGCGCGGAGGGCGGGCTGATGCTGCGGCTGCCGCGGTTCGGGATCGTCACGCCGACGCGCGTGGAGGACGCGGTCGCCGCGCTCGCCACGCCGGGCGCGCGGGTCGTCGCCGGCGGGACCGACCTGCTGCCCAACCTCAAGCACCGGCTCGACGCGCCGCCGGTGCTGGTCAGCCTGGCGCGACTGCCGCTGGGCCACGTCACTCGCGACGGCGCGTCGATCGTGATCGGCGCGGGCGTGACGCTCGCGGCGCTGGCCGAGCACCCGCTGATCGCCGCCGAGATGCCGAGCCTGGCGCGCGCCGCGGGGCTGGTCGCCTCGCCGATCCTGCGCAACCTCGGCACGCTCGGCGGCAACCTGTGCCTCGACACGCGGTGCCGCTACGTCAACCAGACCGAGGGCTGGCGCGAGGCGCTCGGCCGCTGCCTCAAGTCCGGCGGCGACCGCTGCCACGTCGTCCCCGGCGGGCAGACCTGCGTCGCGGCGCTGTCGTCGGACTGCGCGCCGGTGCTCGTCTCGCTCGACGCCGAGGTCGTGCTGCACGGCCCGGCGGGGCGGCGCGTCGTGCCGCTCGAGGCGCTGTACCGCGCCGACGGCGTCGCGCACCTCACGCGCGCTCCCGACGAGCTGCTCGTCGAGGTCCGCGTGCCGGTCGCGCCGGGGCCGCGGCTCGCGGCGTACGTGAAGTGGACGGTGCGCAAGAGCATCGACTTCCCGCTGATCTCGGTCGCGCTGCGGTTCGATCTCGACGCCGAGGGCGTCGACGGCCGGATCGTCGGCGCGTCGATCGTCGCCGGCGCCCTCGCCTCGACGCCGCGCCGCGTGCGCAAGACCGAGGCGCTCCACGGCCTGCGGCTGGCCGACCCGGCGACCGCCGACGCGGTGGCGCGGCTTGCCGGCGCGCAGCTCAAGCCGCTCGACAACGTGCCCTACGACGCGGTCTACCGGCGCCGGATGATCCCGGTGCACGTCCGCCGCGCGGTCGCGGCGCTGGCCGCGGGCGCCTCCTGACGAACAGCTCGTCCAAGTCTGCGCGATCTCGAAGTTCCGCTCATCCTGAGCCCGGGCGAGCGACAGCGAGCCCGGAGTCGAAGGAGGGTGACAGTCGTGGCTCGCGCCGTCGCATGAAGGACTGTCAGCACCCTTCGACACGGGCCTCGCTTGCGCTCGGCCCTGCTCAGGGTGAGCGGAACATGGCTGTTCGTCTGACGGCGATTTCCGACGGCGTCGGTGAGAAGCTCAGGACGAGCGGAGGGGGCACGCTTCTGATCGACCCTCTCAGGGTGAGCGGAACATGGCTGTTCGTCTGACGGCAGTTTCCGACGACGTCGGTGAGAAGCTCAGGACGAGCGGAGTGGGCTCGATTCTGATCGACCCTCTCAGCAGCCCTCGCGCTTCTTGGTCGCCGGCGACGTCGCGGTCGCGCCGGTCGGCAGCGTCGGCGCGGTCACCGCCGGCGTCGGCAGCGCCGGCGTGGGCAGCGCCGGCGTCGCGGCGTCGCCCGGGGCGCCGGTGCCGGCGACCCGCGGCTCGCCGCCGAAGTGGCGCGCGACCTGCGCGGCGCGCTCGGCCGCGGCGCGCTGCTCGGGCGTCGGGCTCGCCGGCACGGTCGGGAACAGCACGTCCTCCTTCCACGCGTCGAGCCCCTCGCGCAGCGTGTAGACCTGCTTGTAGCCCATGCCCGCGAGCACCATCCACGCCTGCGCCGCGTGGATGCCGCCGTCGCCGTAGAGGATGATCTTCTCGTCGCGGCGGAGCGCGCCGTCGGCGACCTTGGACAGCGGCAGACACTCGGCGCCGGGGATGTGGTACGTCGCGTACGCCTCGGGGCTGCGGATGTCGATCAGCCGGTAGTCGGTGCGGCCCTCGATGATCCACGCCGCGAGCTGCGCGGGCGTGACGTGGTCCTCCTCGCGCTCGATCCGCGTGAGCATGTCCTTGGCGTCGATCGTCGTGGCGCGGCGCGGGCCGATCTTGGCCAGCGTCGCGATCGCGCCGAGCAGCAGCGCGATGCCGCCGAGCTTCTGGTTGGTGCTGAGGTTCGAGAGCCACTTGCGCATGTCTGTCCTCACTCGCCCGCGGTCGCCGCGGCCGCCGCGTCGCGGGCGGCCATCTTCTGCTCGATCCACGTGGCGCCCGCGAAGCCTGCCACGGCGATGACCACGACGGCGAACACGATCAGCCCGCGATCGACGCCGAGCGCGCCGGGCAGGGTGGTCGGGCCGATCGCCCCCGACTTGTACAGGCCCTCGAGCGCGGGCGAGACCAGGGCGTAGGCCAGGGTCCCCCCCGCGAACCCGGCGACGTAGGCGAGGCCGTCGAGCCGCCCGGTCGCGGTCGAGGCGATCGACGTGCCGGGGCAGTAGCCGCCGATCACGAACCCGGCGCCGAGCAGCAGCCCGCCGACGAGCTGCGCGCTCCAGAACGTGGGCACGAGGTAGACCAGGCTGAGGTCGAGGTAGCCGATCCAGGCCAGGTACGTCACGCCCAGCATCGCCGTGACGATCGCCGAGAACATCACCTTGAACACGGCGAGATCGCGCAGGTAGAACTGCGCGACCAGCTTGCGCGCGCTGCCGAAGCCGGCGCGCTCGAGGAAGAACCCGAAGCCGACGCCGAGCACGAACGCGAGGATCAGGCTGACCTCGTCGCCGAAGTAGCCGAGCTTGTAGAACGGGGCGCTCATCGCCATTGCCTCCTGACCGGCCACGCCATCGCGTAGGCGCCGGCGAACACGGCAAGCATGAAGATCCAGCTGCCGAGGTTGAGCAGCGACCCGCCGGTGAGGGCCTGGCCGCTGGTGCAGCCGCGCGCGAACGCGGCGCCGAACGCCATCATCGCGCCGCCGAGGAACGCGAGCGCGAGCCGACCGCGGACGCCGATCCGCGGGCCTCGCTCGACGGTGACCTGGACGCGGCGGGCCAGCAGGCCCGACAGCAGCGCGCCGGCCGCGACGCCGAGCACCTCGAACACCAGGAACGCCTTGAGCGGGTGGGTGTCGGCCGTGAGGTAGCCGGACAGGAACGCGTTGTCGCGCGTGTAGTCGGGCGCGACCGCCGACATCATCCAGGCGATCGTCGAGTTGAACGCGCCGGACGCGCCGAGGCCGCGGCCGACCAGCACGAACGCGGCGAGTAGCACCAGGCCGAGCCCGACGCCGGCGAGGTAGGGGTTGGTGTACGGCGCCGGCGCGCGGGCGGCGGCCGCGTCGTGGGTGGTGGCGGGGACGGCGGAGCTCATGGGGACCTCTGGTTCACAGCCGCGACCAGTGGCTGATCTGGCCGGCGGAGACGAGGACGAAGCGCAGGACCAGGCCGCCCAGCAGCACCAGGATCGGCGCCAGGGGCGTGTGCGCGACGCGGCGGGTGACGACGAGCGACTGGATGACGAGCGGCACGACGAGGCCGAGGCCGACGACGCCGACCCAGAACACCGCGGTGTACGGGCCGCCGAGCAGCAGGGCCGCGGCGCGGGCGTGGACCTCGGTCGAGCTGACCAGGCCGATCAGGAAGAACGCGAGCATCGCCAGCTCGGCCACGATCAGCGCGTTGTCGAGGCGCGCCAGCTGCTCGCTCTCCTCCGGGACCGGTGTGACCCAGTGGGCGAACGCGGCCGCGGTCGACAGGCCCGAGACGAGGAACAGCGGCGCCAGGACCGAGCTCGACCACATCGGCCGCGCCCCCAGCGAGGACAGCAGCAGGCCGGTGTACGCGCCGAGGCCGACGCCGACCGCGATCGACACCAGGCCGAACCAGCGGCGGGCGCGGTCGCTGTCGGCGAGCCGGCGCAGCCGCGCCACCGCCGGGACGCGCTCGCGCAGGACGCGCGGCGGGTCGAGCAGCACGCCGAGCGCGAGCACCGGGTAGACGAGCAGCAAGATCCACGAGCCCCAGGACATCGGCGAGGTCGGCTCGAACGTGAGGTACAGCCGCCAGACGTACGGCTTGTGGACGAGGTCGAGGAACAGCGCGACCATGCCCAGCGAGATCGTGACGAGCCCGACCCCGAACAGCCCGCTCGACGCCAGCGCGAAGCTGGCCTCGGGCCGCGGGTTGCGCCGGCCGCGCCACAGCGCGTAGCCGGACAGGATCATCAGGCCGGCGGTGAGCCCGCCGAGGAACAGGTAGACCGGGATCTCCCACCCCCACACGTGGACGTGGGGGTCGGTGACCGGGCTGCGAGCAGTGGAGATGACCTCGATCGGCGTCATGCGCCTACTCCAGGTAGAAGATCCGCGGCTTGGTGCCCGCCTCGGGCAGCAGCGAGTAGTGCTTGCGAGAGGCGAGCAGCTTGCTGACCTCGGACTCGGGGTCGTCGAGGTCGCCGAAGTACATGCAGTGGGTGGGGCACACCGAGACGCACGCCGGGTCCTGGCCGTGCTCGACCCGGTGGACGCAGAACGTGCACTTGTCGGCGTAGCCGTCGGGGTGCATGTAGCGCGCGTCGTACGGGCACGACGCCACGCACGCCTTGCAGCCGATGCACTCGTCCTTGTCGACCAGCACGATCCCGCCGAAGTCGTGGACGTGGCTGGCGCCGGTCGGGCAGCAGCTCACGCACGGCGGGTCGTCGCAGTGGTTGCAGCGCTCGCTCTGGATCGACATCGACAGCGTCGGGAACCGACCCTTGGTGATGTACGTGATCCAGTCGCGGTTGAACCCTTCGGGCGTCTGGTTCTCGGTCTTGCACGCGACGACGCAGTCCTGGCAGCCGACGCAGCGCCGCGTGTCGATGACCATGGCGAGCCTGGACATGGCTCAGGCCTCCTGCTCGATCGTCACGAAGTTGACGTTCATGCCGGTGCCGCCCATCAAGGGATCGGTCTTGTAGGCGGTGATGAGCTGCGCGTCGCTGGCGCCGCGCCCGCGGGCGTGGCGCAGCATCCCGGCGGTGTGGCCGAACCCGTGCACCATGTAGACGCAGTCGGGGCGGATCGCCTCGGTCGCGCGCACCTTGATCGCGAAGTCGCTGCGCACGCCGTCCTGGTTGCGCAGGCGGACGCGCTGCCCGGTGGCGAGGCCGAGGCGCTGCGCGACCGACGCGTTGACCCACAGCTCGTTCTCGGTCATCGCCTGGGCGAGGATCGGGTTGGTCTGGGTCCGGCTGAACGTGTGGACCGGCGAGCGGCCGAACAGCAGCCGGAACGCGCCGGGCGGGCCGGGGTCCGGCGGGGTGTAGCGCGGCACCGGGTCGAACCCCTTCTGCTCGAGCTGCACCGAGTAGAACTCGATCTTCTGCGACGGCGTCGGGAACGTCGGCGGCACGCCGTCCTCGTAGTAGATGGGCTGGGGCGCGCCGCGGACGAGCCCCTTGGTCTGGAGCTCGGCGAGGCTGAGCCCCGCGCCGCGCAGGCGGTGATCGAGGTACTCCTCGATCGTCGTCCACGGGTAGAACGCGGCGAGGTCGAGCTTCAGCGCGAGCTCGCGGGCGATCCACCAGTTGGCCTTCTGGTCGTGCGGCGGCTCGACGACCGGCTGGCGCAGCGCCACGAACGGCTGGCGGAACAGCTCGACGTTGAGGTCGTCGTAGCGCTCGAGGTAGGTCGCCTCCGGCAGCACGACGTCGGCCCAGCCGGCGGTCTCGCTGCCGACGACGTCGACGACGGCGAGCAGGTCGAGCTGCTGGATCGCCTCGATCGTCGCGGCCTGGTCGGGCAGCGCCTGGAGCAGGTTGGTGGCGTAGACCCACCAGCCCTTGATCGGGTAGGGCTGGCCGCTGATCGTGGCGTCGCGGATGCCGGTCGTGATCGCCTCGCTGGCGAACGGGTACTTGTGGTCCGGGTTGTCGACCTTCGCGCGGCCGGACCTCGGGTAGGGCGGGTAGGGGTAGCCCGGCACGGTCATGCTGGCCGGCGTGTAGAAGCCGCCCTTGCGGCCCCAGCTACCGAGCAGCGCGTTGAGCAGCGCGATCGCGCGGCTGCGCTGCGCGTCGTCGCCGTACCACGTCGAGTGGCGGCCGGGGTGGACGAGCGTGGCGGGGCGATGCCGCGCCATCTCGCGCGCGGTCTCGCGGATCACCTCGGGGGCGATGCCGGTCTCCGGGTACGCCCACTCGGGCGTGTACGAGGCGATCGCGGCGGCGAACGCGTCGAAGCCGAAGCCGTGCGCCGCGACGTAGTCCTGGTCGTAGAGCCGCTCGGCGACGAGCACGTTCATCCACGCCAGCAGCAGCGCGAGGTCGGTGCCCGGCTTGACCGGCAGGTAGTGCTTCGCCTTGGACGCGGCGATCGAGAACCGCGGGTCGGCGACGATGATCGTCGCGCCGCGGCCGACCGCCTCGGCGAGCTCCTGCACCTGCGAGTTGTGCATGTTCTCGCCGAGGTGGGAGCCGATCAGCACCAGGCACCGCGCGTTGGCGATGTCGGTGCGCTCGGGCGAGCCGATGCCCTCGCCGAACGTCAGCTCGAACCCGACGTCGCGCGGGCCGCGGCACTGCGCGAACGACGGCGCGGCGAGGTTGATCGCGCCGTAGGCCTTGAGCGTGTGCTTGAGGAACGCGCCGCCGAGCCCGTGGCTGAACATCGCGACGGCCTCGGGGCCGTACTTCGCCTTGATGTCCTGCATCTTCTCGGCGATGTAGCCGAGCGCCTCGTCCCAGGTGACCGCGGTCCACCGCTCCTCGCCGCGCACGCTCGCGCGCAAGAGCGGCGTGCGCAGCCGGTCCGGATCGGACACCGCGCCGACGCCGCCGGTGCCGCGCGGGCACAGCCGGCCGTTCGACAGCGGATCGATCGGGTTGCCCTCGATCTTCCACAGCGCGCCGTCGCGCACGGTGGCGATCGCGTTGCACTTCCAGAAGCAGACGTCGCAGAAGGTGGGGACGGTGCGCAGGCCGCGCTCGCGGGGCGCGGCGGCGGCGCCGGAGCGCCCCAGGGCGACCAGGCCGCCGGTGGCGGTGGCGGCGACCGCGGCCCCGGCACCCGCGATCTTGAGGAAGCGTCGACGAGAGAGGTTCATTGCGTGACTCCGTCGAGCCGACGGAATTGCAACGAAAGGACCAGCGGGGTGGCCTCCAGGCGCGCCATGGCGCGGATCGCGGGCGCAGAGGCTGCGGCGAGGCGCCCAGGCGCGCACCGTTTGCGCGGCCGGCGAGGGGACGCCGCGCCTGGCGGCGCGAACGGTGCGCCGGACGCCGCGCGCGCGCGTTTCATGCGCGGAGCGCGGGCGTTTCAGAGTGCCTCAGCGGCGGTCAGTCGAACACCTCGCCTGCGACGCCGGCGGCGAGGAACAGCCCGCCCAGCACGATCGCGACGTGGGCGATCCCGGGCAGGGCGTGCCACTCGTCGTGCCATGACTCGGGCATGAGCGCGGTGGTCGCGGTGAAGTAGGCGTCGGTGAGGTGCGGCCACAGGCCGAGCGCGGACATCGCGGCGATCGCGACCAGGCCGAGCACGAGCACGCCGCCGCCGAGCAGCACCCACGCGAACACGTGCGGGTGGGCGCGGCGGCTCCACCGCCCGCCGCGGTAGCCGTCGTCGGAGTCGTGGCGGCGGCGACGGTAGCCGTCGTCGGAGGCGTGGCGGCGGTAGCCGTCGTCGGAGGCGTGGCGGCGGTGGCGGCGGCGACCGCGGTGCGAGTCGGTGTCGAACAGGTCGAGGTCCATCGACGCCATGGATAGGGACCGCGGGCGATCGCGTCGATGTCGAAGTCTCGTCGTGGACGTTCGAGAATCTCGAAGCGAGGGCCGCGGCGGCCGCTACGGCGCGTACCAGCCCGCCGTGAACGTGCCGGTGACGACGAGCTCCACCGTGCACGACGACTCGCCGTCGTCGAGCGAGACCTCCGCGGCGCCGACGATCCGGTCGTCGTGGTGGAACGTCAGCTCGAACCGGCCGTCGACCGCCGCGCCGCCCCACGAGGTCGTGACGTCGAAGTCGACGTTCGCGACGTCGAACGCCACCAGCAGCGACACCTCGTCGAACGTGGCGTCGTCGGCGGTCAGCGTGAGCTGCTGCGTGCCTTCGGGGTGCTCGGCCTCGATCTCGAGCGCTGGCAGCGCGAGGGACGGGCAGCCGTCGATCAGGGCGCCGGCGAGCTCGAGCTGCCACGGGCCGTCGATGACGATCAGGTCCGGCGTGCACGCGTCGACCTCCTCCCACGCGCCGTCGACGCACTCGTAGAGCGCGGCGCCGGCGGCGCAGTCGCGCTCGGCGCCGCCGGCGGGGTCGCACGCGTCGACCTCGCAGCCGAACGCGGGCAGCGCGCCGCAGGTGTCGCCGTCGGGGCCGGCGTCGCCGCAGGCGGCGATGGTGGCAAGGGCAGGCAGGGCGAGGCAGAGGAGCGAGGCGCGCGGGAGCATGGCGGGTCGAGTCTGCAACGGGGAGGCCAGGCGGTGTGCGTGGGCGGTCGCGCGGTTGCGCGGCGCGGGCCGCGCGGGGCGTGACATGGCTGTCAGGGGCGCGCGAGGATGCGGCATGCGCAGGAGTCGGGCGTGACCCCGGTGGAGCAGGTTCGCCAGCGGCCCGCGATGTACGTCGGCGACGTGGCTGACGGCAGCGGCGTGCTGGAGATGGTGCAGGAGGTCGTGGCCAACGCGCTCGATCAGCACCTCGCGGGGCGGTGCACCCGCGCCGCGCTCACGCTGGCGGCGGACGGGACGGTGACGGTCGAGGACGACGGCCCGGGGCTGCGGGCGCGCGGCGGGGACGGGGTGCCACCGCTCGACGAGCTGCTCGCGCGCAGGTTCGATCGGCCGACCGTGGACGGCCACCGCCCGCACGTCCACCTCGGGTTCGGCGGCGCCGGGCTGTTCGTCGTCAACGCGCTGAGCGAGCGGTTCGCGCTGCGCACGGTGCGCGACGGGACGGAGGCGTCGATCGCGTACGCGGGTGGCGTGCTCGCGGTGCCGCTGGCGGTGCGTCGGACGCGGCGCGCGTCCGGGACGTGGATCCGGTTCCGCCCCGACCCGCAGGTGTTCACGCACCCGCGCGTGCCGCGCGTCGCGCTGGCCGCGCAGCTCGAGGATCTGAGCTTCGTGGCGCCCGGGTTCCGGGTGTCGCTGGCGGTCGAGGGCGACGACGTCGCGGCGCGCGGGCTCGCCGGGAGGGTGGCGCTCGGCGCGTGCTGCCAGCCGGGCGAGGTCGCGACGCACCGCGCGACGTACGAGACGAAGGCCGGGCCGGTCGACGTCGAGGTCGCGCTGGCGTGGCGCGCCGAGCGGCCCGCGCGGCCGACGACGATCGAGAGCTTCGTCAACCTGCGGCGGACGCCGGGCGACGGCCGGCACGTCGACGGGCTGCACGACGGCCTGCGCGCGTTCCTCGGCGGGACGAAGCCGCGGCGGACCGAGCGGCTGATCGCCGCGGTCTCGGTGATCCTGGCGGACGTGCTGTACGGCAACCCGATGCGCGATCGCCTCGACTCCCCGCACGCGCGCGCGCCGGTCGCGGCGGCGACGCAGGCGGCGTTCGCGGCGTGGGCGCGCGCGCACCCGTCGGTGGCGCGGGAGCTCCGCGCGCGCGTCGCCGGCGCGTCGTGAGACGGAGACGGTGAGAGTGATGGCTCGCGCCACGGCATCGTCGACTGTCACCGTCCTTCGACACGCGCCTCGCTGGCGCTCGGCGCTGCTCAGGACGAGCGGGGGTGTCCCGACGGAGCCGGAGCCGGAGCCGGAGCCGGAGACGGAGACGGAGCCGGAGCCGGAGCCGGAGCCGGAGCCGGAGCCGGAGCCGGAGCCGGAGCCGGAGCCGGAGCCGGAGCCGGAGACGGAGACGGAGACGGAGACGGAGACGGAGACGGAGACGGAGAGGGGGGGGGCATGCGTGCCCGATGTCGAGAATCGGCTTGCAGTGCGAGCCAGGAACATGATATCGGCGAAATCAAGATGGGGAAGCAGCTGGCGCTGGTGATGCGGACATGGGGAGGCAAACGGGCGGGCGCGGGGCGGCCGCCGCGCGGCGCGCGCCCGAGTCAGCCACACAAGGCGCGCCCGGCGCTGAGTCGGCATCACCCGGTGCATGTCACGCTGCGGGTGGTCGAGCGGGTGGGGCGGCTGCGCCGGCTCGATATGTGGCGCGCGCTGCGGCGCGCGGTGATCTGCGTGCTGGAGCGCGACGCGTTCCGCATCGTCCACCTGTCGATCCAGGGCAACCACGTCCACCTGATCTGCGAGGCTTCGGACGAGCAGGCGCTCGCGCGCGGGCTACAGGCGTTCCAGATCAGCGCGGCGAAGCGGATCAACGCGGCGCTGTCCAGGCGTACCGGACGGCGCGCGCGCGGCCAGGTGTTCGCGGACCGCTACCACCGCGAGACGCTGACGACGCCGCGGCAGTGCCGCAACGCGCTGGCGTACGTGCTCAACAACTGGCGCAAGCACCGCGAGGACGCCGCGCGCGCCGGCGCCCCGCTCGACCGTTTCGCCACCGGCTGGCACTGGGACGGGTGGAGCGAGGCGACGCCGCCCGTCCGGCTCACGCCCGAGACGGAGCTCGTGCCGGTCGCCTACCCGACATGCTGGCTGCTCACCACGGGCTGGCGACGCCACGGGCTGGTGTCGCCGTGGGAGCGCCCCGGGCCGCGGTGACCGAGGGGCCGGGCGCGGCGAGCCGACGACGTGGACGTGGGTGACGCCTCGACCCGCGCCGATCCCGGCGCTCCAGCTGCTGGACGAGCACGCCGTGGCAACGCGTCACGGCGCCGGGAGCCGGCGGACCGACGTGATCGCGAGGTCGCCGGTGATCCGGGCGCCGCCCGCAAAGGTGGCGTCGAGGCGGAGCACGGCGCCTGCGGCGGACGGCAGTGGCCACTGATCGAGGGTGATCGTGCCGGCGGTCGCGCAGGTCGCGGTGTTTCCTTCGCACTGGTTGAACCTCACGTCGGTGTACGGCTGGACGCAGACGCGGGCGCGGAGCTGGCCGGGCGCCGGCTCGTCGAGCTCGACGACGGCGTCCCATCCGGCGAGGAGGCCCACGGCGCCGCCCGGACCCGAGATCCGGATCGCCGGCGTATCGAGGGCGTATGCCATGACGTAGGCGACCCCGTCACACGGGCCGCCGGTGACGACGGCGCCCTCGCACGTCAGGTCCGGCGTCGCGGGGGCGGTCAGCGCCGGGTCGATGGCCACCGCGAGGTCCATCGCGCGCGCCCGGTCCCACGGCGCCTCGTCGAGGGCGGAGAAAAGCTCGTAGGCGCCGAGGGCTTCGTCGCCGGCGAACGGCCAGTTCTGGTGGCAGCAGATGTCGTCGGCTGGACAGTCAGAGACGTGCTCGACCTGCTCGGGCACCGCGCCGGTGGTGAACCACCAGCACAGGCCATCGTCCGCCTCGCACCCCAGCACGGGATCGTTATCGCCGCCGCAGTCGGCGAAGGACAAGCCCACGTGGCAGTCGTCGAAGCTGTCGACGCGGCTGTGGCGCGCGCCGCACGCCGCGAGCCCGAGCGTCGCCAGCGCGAGGGCTCCCCTCGAGACCTTATCCCTCACGCGTCGACCATACCGCGCGCCCTGCCCAGCCGGGCGGGCGAACGAGCCGCGCGCGCGGCGGCGCCGACGGTCACGGCGAACCGCACGAGGGTGACGTCGTGCTCGAGGTCCGGGCGCCACGCTCAAGCGCCGCCGCCGCCGCCGTCGCTGCCGTCGCCGTCGCCGCCGTCGAGGCGTAGTCGCAGCGTGTGGACGAAGCTGCGCGCGAACGTCTCGTGGAGCGCGGGGACGTCCGCGCCGATGAACCGCGCGAGCAGGGCGCGCGCTTGCTGCGCCCACACGGCGTCGGCGAAGCGCTGGAGCAGGTGAGGTTCGGTCGCGGGATCGGCGAGCTTGCGGCGGAGCTGGTCGAGGTCGATCTGGAACGCGAGCTCGACCGCCGCGACGTGCGCGGCGCGCTCGTGGTCGCGCGTCACGGGCCGGTCCACACGGTCGTGATCGCGACGTCGCCGGTGAGGCGGGCGCCGCTGGCGAACGTGGCGTCGAGGCGGAGGACGGCGCCTGCGGTGGACGGCAGCGGCCACTGGTCCAGCGTGATCGTGCCGGAGGTCGCGCAGGTCGCGGTGTTCGCGTCGCACTGGTTGGTGCGGACGTCGGTGAACTGGTGCGCACAGACGCGCGCGCGGAGCTGGCCGGGCGCCGGCTCGTCGAGCTCGACGACCGGGTACCACCCGTAGAAGTCGCTCGGGCCGACGATGGCGATCGCCGGTGTGTCGAGCGCGTACCCGACCACGCCCTCGACCGTCTCGCACGGTCCGGCGCCGGCGCTGGCAACGACGGTGCCCTCGCACATCAGGTCCGGCGTCGCCGGGGCGGCCAGCTCCGGGTCGATCGTCACCGTCAGGTCCATCGCGCGCGCGCGGTCCCACGGCGCGTCGTCCAGCGCGTAGAACAGCGCGTAGGCGCCGATGCCGTCGGCGCCGGCGAACGGCCAGCCCTGGTGGCAGCAGATGTCGTCGGGCGGGCAGTCCGAGACGTGCTCCACCTCCAGCGGCACCGCGCCGGTGGTGAACCAGCGGCAGTCGCCGTCGTCCGCCTCGCACCCGAGCACCGGCGCGCCGTCGCCGCCGCAGTCGGCGAAGTACAGGCCGACGTGGCAGTCGTCGTAGCTGTCGACGCGGCTGTGGCGCGCGTCGGGCGCCGCTGCGTCGACCGGGTCGCCGTCGCCGCCGCCGCAGGACGCCAGCCCGAGCACGGCCAGCGCCAGACCTCCCCGCAGGATCCGAGCCATCATCTGCCGACGCTACCGCGGGCCGGCGCCGGCCGGGCGGTCAAACGCCCCGCCCGTCGCGACGCCGCGATCACCGTCACGGCGAACAGCACCAGCGCGAGGGCGTTGCCCAGGCCGCCGACGCGGCGCAGCGCGGCGTCGCCGAGCCAGTCGCCGGCGAGGCGCGAGGCGAGCGAGGCGTGGAGCACGGCGAGCGGCACGTACAGCGCGGGGTGGAACGCGATCCGGACGCGCGCGACCGCGGGCAGGATGATCGGCGCGTGCGCGAACACCATCGACAGCACGAAGCCGACGAACACGGCGTGCGCGGTGGCGTCGAGGTCGGGCCCGACGGGGACGAGGCCGGTCAGCGCGAGGTCGAGGCCGGCGACGCCGAGCCAGCCGGCGCCGGCGAGCACGCCGACCGCGGCGAACCGCGGCAGCCCCGGCTGGCGGATCGTGCGGCGCGCGAGGTCGAACACGAGCTGCCACGCCGCGATCCCGGCGAGCGCGACGCCCAGGACGCGGAGCGCGACGCGCGGGTGAGCGATCGGATGATCGGTCGAGTGATCGGTCGCGACGAGCGCGGCGCCCGACGCGACCACGCCGAGCGCGATCAGCGCGTGCGCGGCGGCGCGCGGCGGCCGCGCCAGCCGCGCCAGCTCGACCCGTTCGGCGGCGATCGTCGCGACGAAGAACGCCATCCACGCCGGCGTGACCGCGAACGCCGGGGCGCCCTGGCGCCACCGCCACGTCGCGGCCGCCAGCGTGACCGAGCCGAGCAGCATCAGCACGGTGAACGAGGCGCGCTGTCGGTGCACGATCGCCACGTTGACGGCGACGAGCGCGGCGGTTCCGGCGAGCGCGGCGTCGGTGGCCGGGCCGAGCAGCCCCGGCTCGTGCCCCGCGGCGAGCCGCAGCACCGCGCCCGCGCCGGACAGCACCGGCGCCGCGTACGCCCACGCCGCGCCGAGCGCGACCGCGCGCTCGAGCGCGATCACCGTCGCGAACACGCCGACGACGAGCAGCGCGCCGTGGTCGGCGGCGTGGGCCTCGCCGACCGGCGGGCGCCAGCCGAGGCGGCTCAGCCCGGCGAGCACCGCCGCTGCCGCCGCGAGCGCGCTGGCCACCAGGAGCGCGCGTCGCAGCGGCAGCAGCGGCGTCATCGAGGTCCCCACCCCAGCGCGCGCTGCGCCTCGGGGCTCATGCGATCCGGCGTCCACGGCGGGTCCCACACCAGCTCGACCCGGACCTCGCCGACGCCGTCGACCGCGCGCGCGGCGTTGACCGCGTCCTCGGCGATCACCTCGCCGAGCGGGCACGCCGGCGTCGTCATCGTCATCCGCACGGTGGCGTCGCCGTCCGCGTCGAACGTCACGCCGTAGACCAGGCCGAGCGAGACGACGTCGAGGCCGATCTCCGGATCGATCACGCCGCGCAGCGCGTCGATCACCGCGGCCTCGCGCGCGTCCGGTGCGGCCGGCTCGGTCATGGCGCCGGCGCGGGCAGGGGCTTGTGCGCGGTGTGGCAGCCGTTGCAGCCCGCCATCACCGGGCCGAGCGCGGCGGCGGTGGCGTCGACATCGCGCTTGCTCGCGGCGATCACCAGCGTCTCGAGCAGCGCGTGGAACGCCTCGTCGCGCGCGACGAAGTCCTCGACGCCGCCGCGCGGCGCGTACGAGCCGTCCTTCAGCGCGGCCTCGGTCGTCTGCTTGGCGGAGTGGACCACGTGCCAGACGTCGGGGAGGTCGCCGACGTCGCCGTCGGCCACCGCGGTGATCGTCGAGTGGACCGCGCCGAGCAGCAGGCGCATCTCGGCCTGGACGACGTTGCCCGCGGGCGCGGCAACGGGCGCGGTCGCCGGCGTGGCCGGCGCCGCCGTCGTCGACGGCGCGTGCGCCGCGTGATCGGCGTGCGGGTCGGGCTTGGTGGCGGGCGCCTCCTTCGGCGCGGCCTTCGGCGCCGCCTGCTCCGCCTTGTGGTCGCATCCGATCGCGAGCAGCGACGCCGCCGCGAGCAGCGCGAGCGTCCTCACGACGCCACGAACCGCGGCTTGAGGACGTGGGTCTCGAGGTGGACGTGGCGCAGGGTGTCGCCCTCGAGCTGGTGCAGCTCCGAGAACAGCGTGCGATAGCTGTTGCATGCCCACTCCGGTGGCGTGAAGTCGTCGGTCAGATCGCGCATCTTGTGGAGCATCGCACCGACCTCGAGGTGCTCGGTGTCGAGCGTGACGACGCCCGCCGCGATCGCCGCGGGATCGGCCTTCGCCATCATCGCCGGGAACACCTGCTGCTCCTCGAGCTCGAGGTGCGGCTCGAGCGCGTCGAACAGCTCGGTGACCGTGTCGCGCAGCTCGCGCAGCCGTGGCTCGCTGTCGCCGTGGACGCGCGCGACCTTGTTCGCGAGCGGGCGCAGGAACGGGATCGCGCTGCGCAGGTACTCGTGGTGGGTCGCGACGATGTGGCCGATCAACGCGGTGGTCGAGGCCGTGCGCGGATCGAAGCCGCCGCTGCCGGCGCGCGACGCGATCGCCTGCTCGAGCTCGCCGAGCACCGTCGGCACCTCGAGCCCACGCTCGGAGCATGCGTCCGCGAGGCTCTGCTTGCCCTTGCAGCAGTAGTCGATGCGGTGGCGCTGGAACACGGGCGCGCACGAGGAGTGGTCGAGGACGATCTGGGCCACGGTCTGGCTGGGGTCGAGCATGAGCGGGGCTAGAGCAGATGTCGTGCCGAGGACGCAGGTGGCCGGAATCGCTCGCGAGTGGCCTGGCTGCGACATCGGGACGCCCCGCATCGTCTCGCACGATGTTCCATGATGGAACGCATGGAACACGGATGTGGCGACACCTGCGCGGTCTGCGGCCTGGTCCCGCTGGCGCCGAGCTTGCGTAGGTCGTCGCGCGTGATCGCCGAGAGCCCCGCGATGCAGGCCGTCCTCAAGCGGGTGGCGCGGTTCGCCGTGACCGACGCGCCGGTCGCGGTGCTCGGCGAGACCGGGACCGGCAAGGAGGTCGTCGCGCGGACGCTGCACGCCAACGGGCCGCGCGCGCGCCGCCCGTTCGTCGCCGTCAACGTCGCGGCGCTGCCGGCGGAGCTGCTCGAGTCCGAGCTGTTCGGCCACGGCAAGGGCGCGTTCACCGGCGCCGCCGGCGCGCGCGCCGGGCTGTTCGAGGAGGCCGACGGCGGCACGCTGTTCCTCGACGAGATCGGCGAGATGCCGCTGCCGCTGCAGGCGAAGCTGCTGCGCGCGCTCGCCGAGGGCGAGGTCCGGCGCGTCGGCGAGAACCGCGCGTTCGCGGTCGACGTGCGCCTGGTGTGCGCGACCCACCGCGACCTGCTCGAGCTCGTCCGCGCCGGGGTGTTCCGCGAGGATCTGTACTTCCGGCTCAAGGTGCTGACGCTGCGCGTGCCGCCGCTGCGCGAGCGCCCCGAGGACATCCTGCCGCTGGCGCGCCACCTGCTCGCCGAGCTGCGCGGCCCCGCGCGTGGGTTCACGCCGGCGGCGGAGGCGGCCCTGCTCGCATACGCGTGGCCGGGCAACGTGCGCGAGCTGGCGAGCGCGGTGCAGCACGGCGCGGCGCTGGCGTCGGGCGAGCGGGTCGACGCGATCGACCTGCCGGAGGAGCTGTCCGAGGCGCGCGCGCCGCGCGGCGCGGTGGTCGTGGCCGCGCCCGCGCTCGCGCCGTCGCCGCTGCGCACGCTCGCCGAGGTCGAGCGCGAGCACATCCAGCGCGTGCTCGACGCCGTCGGCGGCTCGCCGTCCGAGGCCGCGCGCGTCCTCGGGATCGGGCGCAACACGCTGTGGCGCAAGCTGCGCGCCGAGGCGTGAGCTCCTCGCCGCGGTCGCACCCGGGTCGCAGGGCACCGCCGTCGCGGGGGCGACGAAATCCGAGGTCCCGCCCCGCCGTTCCGCGCGGCTGGTGGGCGGCGCGGCTGGCCTGGGACATGCTCTCGCCCGGCCCACCCATGAAGCTGTCCTCTGCTTCCTTCCTGCTCTCGCTCGGCGTCGCGGCGCTCGTGCACGCCGGCTGCGGCGACGACCCGGCCTCCTCGCCCGACGCCGGCCCCGATCCCGATCCCGACGCGGGCGCCGTCCCCGGCGATCCCACCACCGGCGCGTGGCGCGCCGGGTTCGAGCTGCCCGGCCCGTCGGGCGGCGGGTCGCGCGTCGAGGCGCTCGCGCGCGGCGCCGACGGCACGATCTACCTCGCGGGGATCTTCGGCGACGCGGCGGGGCGCGCGGCGCGCAACGTCGTGGCGTGGGACGGCACCGACTACCAGGCGCTCGGCGACGGGCTCGACGGCTGGGTGCGCGGGCTGGCGATCGACGACGCCGGCGCGCTGTGGGCCGCGGTCACCTCCGACGGCGACACGCCGGGGGCGCGGGTCTACCGGTGGGACGGGACGAGCTGGACCACGGCCGGCGCCGCGCTCGACGGCGCGCTCTTCGACCTCGCGATCGTCGACGGCGCCCCGGTCGTCGTCGGCGAGGTCACCGGCGGCGTGCTGCGGTTCGACGGCGCGGCGTGGGCGCCGGTGGGCACGGGCGCGCCGGGCGCCGCGATCGAGGGCGTCGCGACCGCGGTCGCCGCCGGCCCCGACGGGCCGTGCGTCGCGGGCTCGTTCACGTCGATCGGCGGCGTCGCCGCCGAGAACGCGGCGTGCTGGACCGGCGCGGCGTGGGCGCCGCTCGGCGCCGGGCTCCCCGGCGGCGTCGCGGTGCTCGCGCGCTCGCCCGGCGGCACGTGGTACGCGGGCGGCACGCTGACGTTCCTGATCGACCCGGAGCTCGGCACCTACGAGGCCGGGATCGCGGTGCTCGACGGCGGCACGTGGGCCGGCCTCGACGGCGGCATCGACAACGGCTTCATCAACGAGGTCCGCGCGATCGCGTTCGACGGCGACGACGTGCTGATCGGCGGGCACTTCCTGACCGCGGGCGACGACGACGTCGCCGCGGTGCACCTGGCGCGGTGGTCGCCGACCGGCGGGTGGTCGCAGCTCGGGCCCGGGCTCGCCAACGACGTCGGCGTGTTCCTGCAGTACCTGATCGGCGGCCACGCGCTGCTCGTCGAGGGCGACGGCGCGGTGTGGGTCGGCGGCCTGTTCACCCGCGCCGGCGCGACGCCGGCGTCGAACCTGACGCGGCTGTCGCCGGCGGGCGCCGCGGCGACGATCGTCGGGCCGCGCCCGGTGCTCGGCGTCGGCGGGTTCGTCGACGCGCTCGCCGCGGCCGGCGACGGCGCGGTCGTCGCGGTCGGCGCGTTCGGGTTCGCGGGCGAGGTCGCGGCGACCAACGCCGCGGTGCTCGACGCCGACGGCTGGGCCTCGCTGGCCGCGCTGCCCGGCGTCGGGCGCGCGGTGATCGTGCGCGACGACGGCGCGATCGCGGTCGCGGGCGAGCTGATCGTCGACGGCGCGCCGGCGGCGTTCGCGCAGTGGGACGGCGCGGCGTGGACGACGCCGGGCGGGCGGGTCGAGGGCGCCGGGTTCGCGCTGATCGAGGACGAGGCCGGCGCGCTGTGGCTCGGCGGCGAGCTGGCGAGCGCCGGCGGGACGCCGGTGACGAACCTGGCGCGGCTCGACGGCGCGACGTGGTCGGCGCCGGCCGCGTTCGACGCCCGGATCGGCGGCCTCGCCGAGTGGGACGGTCGGATCGTCGCGGTCGGCCAGTTCGCCGCCGTCGACGGCGCGCCCGCGGCGGGGCTGGCGATCGAGGACGCCGACGGCGCCGGCTGGGCCGAGCTCGGCGGCGGCCTCGACGGCGACTTCGCCTACGCCTCCGCGATCACCGTGTCCGAGGCGCTCGGCGTCGTGATCGGCGGCGCGTTCGAAGGCGTCGGCGGCGAGCCGCTGCCCGATCTCGCGGCGTGGGACGGGGCGGCGTGGTCGGACGTCGGCGGCGGCGTGACCGGCAGCCAGGGCTTCGCGATCGTGTCGTCGGTGCAGGCGTACGGCGACGGCCTGTTCGTCACCGGCGCGTTCGACGCCGCGGGCGGCGTCGCCGCGGCCAACCTCGCCTGGTTCGACGGCGCGGCGTGGCACGCGCTCGGCGACGGGCTCAACGACCTCGCCGAGAGCCTGATCGTCGTCGACGACGTGCTGTTCGTCGGTGGGCCGTTCACCGTCGCGGGCGGCCGGCCGGCGTCGGGAATCGCCGCCTGGGACTTCGCAGACTGACCGCGTGCCTCGTTGATCACACGGGGCTCGCCGCCCCGCCCGTCGGGCGGAGCCCGCCGGGACCCACCCCGATCGCCACACGGGGCTCTCCGCCCCGCCCGTCGGGCGGAGCCCGCGGGGACCCCGCCGAGCGTGTCGGGCTCGCGGCGTGGGATCACGCCGCAAACTGACGCGCGCGCCTCGCCAGCTCGCGTTCGTTGACTAGACTGGCGGGCCATGGGAGCGGACGAGCCGCAGAACCTCGCCGTCGCGCTGCTCGCGGCGGGGCTCGTCGTCGGCCTCGCCGGGGTCGCGTCGCGCGCGACGCGGCGCGGCCCGGTGCCGCTCGCCCTGGTGTTCCTCGCGATCGGCATGCTCGCCGGCTCGGAGGGCGTCGGCGGCGTCTACTTCGACGACCACACGCTGGCCTATCGGATCGGCACGGTCGCGCTCGTCCTGATCCTGTTCGACGGCGGCCTGTCGACCCGGTTCGATCGCGTGCGCGGTCACCTCCCCCCGGCGATCGTGCTGGCCACGGTCGGCGTGGTCGCGACCGCCGCGATCGTCGCGGCGGTCGGCCGCCTGCTCGGGCTGGGCTGGACCGAGGCGCTGCTCGTCGCCGCGGTCGTGTCGTCGACCGACGCCGCGGCGGTGTTCTCGGTGCTGCGCGGCAGCGGGCTCAACCTGCAGCAGCGGGTCGGCGCGACGATCGAGCTCGAGTCGGGCCTCAACGATCCGATGGCGGTGATCCTCACCGCGGCGATGGCCGAGGTCGCGCTCGCCGGCTCGGTCGACGTCGCCTCGCTCGCCTGGCAGATCCCGGTGCAGCTCGCGGTCGGGACGGTGGTCGGCGTCGTCGTCGGGATCGGCAGCCGCGAGGTGCTGTTCCGCACCCCGCCGGCGGCGCTCGGGATGCTGCCGCTGATCACCGCGGCGGCCGCGGCGGTCGCCTACGGCGCGGCGACCCTGGCGTGGGGCAGCGGGTTCCTCGCGGTCTACGTGTGCGGCCTGGTGCTCGGCAACCGCTCGCTGCCGGACCGCGGCGGGCTGCGCCGCGTCCACGACTTCCTGGCGTGGTCGTCGCAGGTCGGGTTGTTCCTCACGCTCGGGCTGCTGGTGTTCCCGTCGCGCCTGCTCGACGTCGCGGCGATCGCGCTCGGGCTGGCGCTGGCGCTGGTGCTGGTCGCGCGGCCGGTGGCGGTGGCGCTGTGCCTGGTGCCGTTCCGCTACCCGACGCGCGAGGTCGCCTACATCGGCTGGGTCGGGCTGCGCGGCGCGGTGCCGATCGTCCTCGCCACCTACCCGCTGCTGCTCGGCGTGCCGGGCGGCGATCGACTGTTCGACCTCGTGTTCTTCGTCGTCGTGGTCAGCGTCGCGCTGCAGGCCAGCACGGTGCGCGCGGCGACCCGCGTCGTCGGGCTCGAGGCGCCCGCGCCGCCGCAGCCGGAGGCCTCGCTCGAGATCACCTCGATGCGCCAGCTCGACGCGCGCGTCGGCTGCTACCACGTCGACGCGCGCGCCGCGGTCGCGGGCGCGGCCCTGGCCGAGATCCCGTTCCCCGACGAGGCGGCCGTGATGATGGTCGTGCGCGGCAAGCGCGTGCTGCCGGCGCGCGGCGCGCTGCGGTTCGAGCCGGGGGACCACGTCTACGTGTTCTGTCGCCCCGAGGACGAGGTGGCGATCGCGCTGTGGTTCGGCCAGCGGCTCGACGACTGACGGCGGCCTCGGTCGATCGGCAGGCTCAGTTCGCGGCGCCCAGCGTCGCCGCGGCGCGGTCGAAGTCGTCGCCGTCGTCGCCGGTGTCGGCGCCGTCCGGGACGCGGGCCACGCACTCGTCCTCCACGCCGTCGGCGTCGCCGTCCTGCCCCGGGCCCGGCGCGCCGTCGTCGATCTCGTCGCCGCCGCGCTCGCTGTCGGAGGTGTTGCCGCCGACCTCGACCACGTCGACCAGCGCGCCGGCGGCGTCGCGCAGCTCGAGCCAGAAGTCGGACGGCATCGTGCTCGCCGGGTTGCCGATCACGACGCGATCTCCCTCGGCCACGGCGGTGACGCTGACGCCGGCGCCGAACACCCGGATCACCGAGCTCGTCGACATCAGCGGCGTGACCGCGCGCGCGTCGTCGATCAGCGACGTCCCGCGGTACATGCCGAGCGTGTAGCCGGACAGATCGCTCAGGCCGGGGCGCAACACCAGGAGCTCGACCCACTCGTCCGAGGGATCGATGTCGCCGTCGCCCGGCGTCGCCGAGAACGCCGCGCCGTCGCCGCCGTGGTCGTCGCTCCAGTCCTGCTGCGGGTCGGCGCAGATCTCGTTGATCCGCACCTCGGCCGGGTCGGCGGGCGGCGCCTCGGTGTGCACCGTGAACACCAGATCGGCGGCGAGCGGGTTGCCGGCGAGGTCGGTGACGCCGCCGTCGCCGCCGCGCAGCGTCACCTCGACGTCGGCGTCGAACGGCAGGACGCCGACCGGGTTGATGACGATCACGCGATCGTCGTCGGTGAACGTGGTGAACCCGAGCCCGATCGTCGCGCCGCTGCCCCGGCGCAGCTCCAGCGCGGGGTCGACGGTCTCGGCGTCGACGGGCTCGTCGAGCTGGATCCGCAGCGGCTCGAGCACCCGCCAGGTGTTGCCGGTCGAACGGGCGACGACCTGCGGCGGCACGTCCTCGTCCGGCGGCTCCGGCGCCTCGTTGGGCGCGAGCGGCGTCGCCGGCTGCTTGACGAAGTCGTCCTGGTCGAGGTCCGTGTCGAACGCGCCGGCGGGCCGCGCGATCGCCTCGTCGAACGCGCCGCGCGCGAAGCCGTTGGCGTCGGGCGCGGGCGCGCCGTCGCCGACGCCGTCGCCCTCGTAGTCGCGCGCCTCGGTCAGCCCGCCGATCTCGACGTCGTCGACGAGCTGGCCGTCGTCGTCGCGCAGCACGACGTGGACGTCGGTCGAGGCGAACCCGGCGGGATCGCCGATCACGAGCAGGTCGCCGGGGGCGAACGCGCGCAGCGTCGCGCCCTCCGACAGCGCGACGTTCTCGACCCCCAGCGTCGTCGTGCTCGGGTCGCTGTCGATCAGCTCGATCGTCCAGCCGGTGAGGTCGAGCGTGCGCTCGCCGCCGTTGATCAGCTCGATGAACTGGTCCTGCGAGGTGATCGGCCCGTTGCCCGGGGTCGCGTCGAACGGCGTGCCGCCGCCGTCGCTCCAGTCGTGGCGCGGCATCACCACGACCTCGTTGATCCAGATCGCCGGGATCACCGGCGGCGCGCTGTCGGGCACGAGCGCGTCGGGGCCGCCGGCCTCGCCGCCGCAGTTGCAGCCCGGCGCGGGGCCGGCGGCGAGGACGACGCACAGGACGAAGCTCCGCCACCGCATCGCGCCGATCGTAGCGCAGCCGCCCCGTCGACGTGAAGTCCGGCGCGGGCGCGGCGCCGCGCCGCGGCCGGTTTCTGGCGGTGGGGTGCGCCGCGGAACTACAATGTCCGGTGGCCGGTCACCGCGCCTCGCGTGCGCGCCGGCTCCTCCTCCCATGGGCGTGCTCTCCCGCCTCTCCCGCTGGCGTCTCCGCGCTCGCCGCGCGCGGCCGGTCGCGCTCGCCGTCGCCGCCGTCCTGGCGATCGTCGCCGGGCTCGGCGCCGCCGGCCTGACCGGGGCGATCGACGCCAGCGCGCGGCGGACCTACTACGACGTCCGGGGCCCGCGGCCCCCGGTGGCGCGCGTGCTGTTCGTCGCGATCGACCAGGACACGGCGCGGGCGTGGGGCCCGCCCCCGTGGGGCTGGGACCGCTACGAGGCGCTGACCGACGCGATCCTGGCCGGCGAGCCGCGGCTGGTCGCGCTGCTCGAGCCGGGGCCGCGCGTCGCGCCGGCGACGCCGCCGCCGCCGCGCCTCGCCGCGTCGATCGCGGCCGGCCGGGTCGTGGTCCCGCCGCCGACCCCGGGGTTCGGCCAGCCGGCGGTCGCGCTCGACACGACCGGCGTGGTCGAGGCGATCGAGCTGGGCGACCCGGACGAGCTGCGCGGCGCGACGATCACCGCCGAGGTGATCCGCCGGCTCGGCCTGGCGCCGACCCGCGGCCGGCTCGCGGTCAACTACGTCGGGCCGCCGGACGCGCTGCCGACGCTGCCCGCGCACCACGTCGCCCGCGGCGACCTGCCGCCGGCGACGTTCACCGGCCGCGTCGTGATCGTCGGCGTGCGCGGCGAGGGGTTCACGCCGCTGGTGCCGACGCCGGTCGGCGGGATGTCGCCCGGCGAGGTCCACGCCCACGCCTTGCACGGCCTGGTCGAGCGCGTCGCGTGGCGCGCCGCGCCGGCGTGGCTGACGTTCGCGCTGTCGCTCGCGTGCGCGCTCGGCGCGGTCCTCGGCGTGCGCCGGGGCGCGGCGGCGTGGGCGACGGGGCTCGCGCTCGCGGCCGTCGCCGCCGCGCTCGGCGTCGCCGGCTACCTCGCGTTCACCCGCGCCGCCGTCGCGCTCGGCGTCGGCGCGCCGGTGACGGCGCTCGCGCTCGGCGCGGTCGCCGGCCTGCTGCTCGAGCGCCGCGACGCGCGCGCCGCCGCGATCGAGCTGGCGCGGACGCTGGCGCGCCGCGCCGGCGCCGAGCCGCGGTGGGAAGACCGCGCGGCGGCGCACCACGAGCGGTTCGTCGATGCGCTGCGCGCGTGCCTCGACGTCGACAGTGTCGTGTGGGCGGAGCTGCCGCCCGGCGCGTTCCACGTCGAGCTCGCCGGGTGGTGGGGCGTCACCGCCGCCGACGTCCGCGAGCAGCGCCGCGACGTGCGCCGCGACCCGTGGCGCGTCCCCGCGGCGTCGCTGCGCCCCGAGTGGGCCAACCGCGTGTTCCTGCGCGACGACACCCGGCGCACGCTGATCGTCCCGCTCGACACCTACGGCCGGCTCCACGGGTTCTGGCTGGTCAACGTCCGGGCCGAGGCGACCGTGACGCCGGCCCAGCTCCGGCTGGTCGCGGTCATGGCCAACCAGCTCGCGCTCGAGCGCGACCGCCTGACCGAGCGGCCCGCCGCGCCGGGCGCGCACGTCGGCGACGACGCGCTCGCCAGCGCCGTGGTCGACGTCGTGCGCGCGGCGCGCCACGACGCGCACCGGCTCGGGCAGGTGCAGGACCGCCAGCGCGCCGTGATCGAGCACCTGCCCGTCGGGGTGCTGTCGGCGACGCTGTGGGGCGAGATCGAGCACGCCAACGCCGCGATGCGCCGGTTCCTCGCCGCGGCGGGGGTCGACGATCCGCGCCCGCTCGGGCTCGTCGACGTGCTCGTCCGCGTCACCGGCGTGCCCGCGGCCGCGGCGCGCGCCGTCGTGCGCGAGCTCGCCTCCGACGGCGCCGCGGTGCGGCTCGAGACGCGGCTCGACGACGGCTCCGGGCCCGGCGTCGTCGTCACGCTCGTGCTCGACCGCGTGCGCCAGCCGCTCGACGCCGGCGAGGCCGACGAGCTGGCCCCGACCTCGCTCGTGCTGACCGCCAGCGATCGCCCGGCCCGCGATCTCGCGGCGCTCGACTGGCGGTGGGCCGCCGCGTCGGCGGGCGCGGGCGCGCGCCACGTCGTCGATGTCGGCCAGCTCGTGCGCGAGGCCGCGGCGGAGCTGGCGGCCGCGGGCGCCGTGGCCGGGCCACCCACCGTCGAGCTGCGCGCCGGCTCGACCGTCGTGATCACCCGCGGCGACGAGGTCGCCGAGGCCGTGCGCGCGATCCTCGGCGAGTCGCTCCAGGGCGGGCCGGCCGGGGCTCGGCTGGTCGTCGAGGACGACGCCGACGTCGTGACGATCCGGATCGTCGTCCCGGCGACGCTGCCGGCGTCGGACGTCGCCGCGCTCCGCGGCGCGGCCCCCGGCGAGGCGCCGGCGCACCTCGCCGCGCTGGTGCGCGCGCGCGAGCTGCTCGCGCGCAGCAACGGTCGGCTCGAGATCGACAGCGACCTCGAGCACGGCACGCGCGTCGCGATCCGGTTGCCCAAGCCCGGGCAGGGGTAGGAGACGGTGGAGCCCGGCGTCCTCCACCTGTTCCCCGAGCGCGGCCTCGACCAGTCGATCCTGGTCGCGGTCCTGATCGGGATCTACGTGCTGCTGTTCTTCACCGAGGTGTTCGGCTGGGTGTGGGCGGGGCTGGTCGTGCCCGGCTACCTGGCCTCGGTGTTCGCGGTCCAGCCGGCGGCGGGCGTCGCGGTGGTGTTCGAGGCGGTCCTGACGTTCGGCGCGAGCCGGCTGATCAGCGACGTCGCGTCGCGCCTCGCCGGGTGGAGCCCGTTCTTCGGGCGCGAGCGGTTCTTCCTGATCGTCCTGGTCAGCGTCGGCGTGCGCCAGGCGAGCGAGCTGTGGTTGATCGAGGACGTGCTCGGCGTCGTCGACGGCGTCGCCGGGACGTCGCTGGCGCCGAGCCGCGACTTCTCGTCGCTCGGCCTGGTGCTGGTCCCGCTGCTCGCGAACATGTTCTGGAAGCTGACGCTGCCGCGCGGCGTGTTCCAGATCGGCGTCACGGTGGCGATCACGTGGGCCGCGGTCGCGCTGGTGCTGCTGCCGTACACCAACCTGTCGCTGTCGAGCTTCGAGCTGACGTACGAGGACGTCGCGCTCGACTTCCTCGGCTCGCCCAAGGCCTACATCATCCTGCTCACGACCGCGTTCCTCGCCGCCCACGGCAACCTCGCCTACGGCTGGGACTACAACGGGATCCTGGTGCCGTCGCTGATGGCGCTGACGTGGTTCCACCCGACGTCGCTGATCTCGACGGTGGTCGAGGCCCTCGTGCTGCTCTACGCGACGCGGGCGGCGCTCGCGCTGCCGGTGCTGCGCAGCCAGAACCTCGAGGGGCCGCGCAAGGTCACGGTGGTGTTCACCGTCGGGTTCCTGCTCAAGTACGCCGCCGGGTGGGCGATCGGCGATCGCTGGCCGGGGTTCAAGCTGACCGACGCCTTCGGCTTCGGCTACGTCCTGACCAGCCTCGTCGCGGTCAAGATGCTCAACGTCAAGAAGGTGGGCCGCGTGATGCTGCCGTCGGTCGCGGTGTCGTTCGTCGGCTTCGTCGTCGGCTCGGCGATCGGCTTCGCGCTGGAGCTGGCGGCGCCGCGGCCGGCGCCGCCGCCCGCGGTCGATCCGGTGGCGCGGGTCAGCTCGCGCCGGCTGCTGGCGACGCCGGCCGGCGCGATGGCGGCGGCGACGGTGCGGGCGCGCCCCGAGGTCGCGTCGCGCGCCGGCGCGCCG
>WYBA01000186.1 GCA_011526095.1 Myxococcales bacterium
CCGGCGCCGGTGTTCGCGGTCTCCCGGACGGTCGTGGGACGCGCGCCACGCCACGGCGCCTGGCACCGCGCCGTCGTCGCGCGCGCCTTCCTCGTCGTCGACGCCTTCTGCGCAGCCCTCTGATCTGGGCTGAGTCTGTCGAGGGACTTGGCGATCCTGCGGGTTTGGACGGCTGTTCGTCAGGAGCCGCCGCCCGTCGCCTCGCACCGTCCGCTGGCTCGGGGCGAGCGGAACTGACACGCCTAGCTCGGGCAGCCGCGGGGCGCGCGCGCGCCTCGACTGCGGCTAAGCTCGGCCGCAGGAGGACCGCGCCATGATCGAATGGAACGAGATGCACCTGGGCATCCGCGACGCGATGCGCCGCTTCATCGCCGCCGAGATCGTGCCCAAGCTCGACGACCTCGAGCACGGCGACCTGCCGCCGTACGACATCCTGCGCAAGCTGATGAAGACGTTCGGCATCGCCGACATGGCGCGCGCCCGGTTCAAGCACCAGATCGAGAAGGCGAAGGCGCGCGAGGCGGCGGGCGAGCCGCCGGCGCCGCCGCGCGAGCTGCGCGCCTCGCCCGAGGCGGCCAACGAGGCCGCGATGCAGCTGATCCCCACGATCGAGCTGTGCCGCTACTCGCCCGGCATGGTCACGGCGATGGGCGTGTCCGTCGGGCTGACCTCGGCGGCGATCAACTCCAAGGGCACGATCCGCCAGCGCGAGCGGTGGGTGCCGGAGCTGATGACCCTGGAGAAGATCGGCGCGTGGGCGATCACCGAGCCGGGCTCGGGCTCCGACGCGTTCGGCGGGATGAAGGCGACGGCGCGCAAGGACGGGGACGAGTACGTCCTCAACGGCAGCAAGACGTTCATCACCAACGGCCCCTACGCCGACACGATCGTCTTCATCTGCAAGCTCGACGAGCCGGGCGTCGAGCCGCGCGACCGCAAGATCGTCTCGTTCGTGCTCGACAAGGGGATGCCGGGCCTCACCCAGAGCAAACCGCTGCGCAAGATGGGCCTGCACGGCTCGCCCACCGGCGAGCTGTTCGTCGAGGACCTGCGGTGCGGGCGCGACCGGCTGATCGGCGAGACCGAGGACGTCAAGGCGCGCTCGGGCGCCAAGGACACGTTCACGATGGAGCGCACGGGCGTCGCGGCGATGGCGCTCGGCATCGTCGAGGAGTGCCGCCAGCGGTCGATCGCGTACGCCAAGAGCCGCGTCCAGTTCGGCCGGCCGATCGGCGAGTTCCAGCTGATCCAGGACAAGCTGGCGAAGATGGAGATCGCCCGGATGAACCTGCAGAACCTGATCTTCCGCCAGATCGAGCTCGCCGGCGCCGGCAAGGCGATGAGCCTGGCCGAGGCGTCGGCGTGCAAGCTCTACGCGGCGCGCGCCGCGATGGAGGTCGCGCTCGAGGCGGTGCAGCTCCACGGCGGCAACGGCTACATGGCCGAGTACCGGGTCGAGCAGCTGTGCCGCGACGCCAAGGTGCTGCAGATCTACGGCGGCACCGACGAGATCCAGATCTCGCAGATCGCGCGGACGCTGCTCGCCGAGGCCTGAGGCGGGGCTCCGCCCGTGCCGGCTTCGAGCGGCGCGCGTGGTACCGTGCGCGCGTGGGCATCTACCGCCAGCCGAACGACTTCAGCTGCGGACCCTACGCGCTCAAGCACGCGCTGACCGTCCTCGGGATCACCGCCGATCCGGTCCGGCTGGCCCGGCTCGCCAAGGTCCACTGGTGGTCCGGCACGGACGAGGTCCGGCTCGCCCGCGCGGCGCGCGCCCACGACTGCTCGATGCCGCTCGTCCGCAAGACGGACGCGGACGAGGCGCGCCGCGCGATGGTCAAGGCGCTGCGCGACGGCTACCCGGTGCTGACCTGCGTCGACGACTGGGAGCACTGGATCACCGTCGTCCACCACACCCGCGGCCGGTTCGTCGCGCTCGACTCCAACCAGGAGCCGGTCGTGATCGTCCTCGACTGGGACCAGCTCCGCGCCCGGTGGGTGTGCGAGGACGAGGACCACGACGGCTCCCGCGCGACGATCTTCGACATGTTCCCGGTGCGCCCGCGCCACCACCGGGAGGTCCGCGCCCGGTTCGAGGTCGCGCGCGCGCACAAGCTGCGGCGGCCGGAGAACCGCGACCTCGCGCTGTGCTGGGACCGCTACCTCGAGGACCTGCGCGAGATCTGCCGGCCGCGCTCGGTCCACCACGTCGACCCGATCACCCTCGGCGAGCTGGTGCGGCGGCACAAGGACATCCTGATCGGCCGTGTCACGTACTGGCACGGCGAGGTCGAGCGCGACGACGTGCGCCGCGTGCTGCGCAACCTGCGGTTCGTCGCGGACACCTACGGCATGGTGATCCCGTCGTCGAGCCAGCGCCGCGCGCTGGCGGACCTGGCGATCCTGCTGGCGCTGTGGAGCGCCGGCAAGCGGCCGCTCGAGCCGATGTACGTGCCCGCGCCGAAGCAGAGGAGGCGACGCCATGGCGCGAAGAAGAGGTAAGAAGCGGGACGAGCGCGTCCTGTTGCTGTGGAACCAGGTCGGCAAGGACGAGTTCGAGACCCTCGCCGAGGCGGGGCCGCAGGCGCTGGCGTGGGACCCGTCGCGCAACGCCACCGAGGTCACCACGGTGAAGGAAGAGATCGACGCGATCGCCGAGGCGCTCGCCGGCGCCGGGTTCGGCACGCGCTCGGTCAACATCGCCGACGACCTCGACACGCTGATCGCGGCGATCCGCAAGTACAAGCCCGACGTCGTGTTCAACCTCGTCGAGTTCTTCAACGACCAGGCGACGCAGGAGGCCTACGTCGCCGGGCTGTACGAGATGCTCGGCGTGCCGTACACCGGCGCCGGCCCGCTCGCGCTGATGACGTGCCAGCGCAAGTTCCGCACGAAGGTGCTGCTCGAGTCGCAGGGCGTGCCGACGCCGGCGTTCCGCCGGTTCGACGAGCTGCCGGTGTCGCGGGACCTCGGGATCAAGTACCCGGTGATCGTCAAGCCCGCGCGCGAGGACGCCTCGGGCGGGATCCACGCCGACGCGGTCGTGAACGATCACGAGGCGCTGGTCGAGCGCGTCCGCCGCGTGCTCGAGGATCACGAGCAGCCGGCGCTGGTCGAGCGCTACATCCCCGGCCGCGAGATCCACGTCGCGATCCTCGGCAACAGCCCGCCGGTGGTGCTGCCGCTGCTCGAGTTCGAGTTCGAGGAGACCGACGACGGCGGCCCGCAGATCCTCACCTACGAGGCCAAGTGGGACCCGACGAGCCCGGACTTCTACGCGACCGACGTCCAGGTCCCGGCGCGGCGCATGCCGAAGCGGCTCGGCGCCAAGATCGAGCGGATCGCGCTCGCCGCGTACGCGATCACCGGCTGCCGCGACTACGCCCGCGTCGACATGCGGATCGACGAGGACGGCAACCCGTTCGTGCTCGAGGTCAACCCCAACCCGGACCTCGCCGACGACGTCGGGTTCATGCTGTGCGCGCAGAAGTCGGGGCGGTCGTTCCAGCGCACCGTCGTCGAGCTGGTCGAGATGGCGCTGACCCGCGGCCCGTCGCGGCTGCGCCCGCGGCGCCGCACCGGCGGGCGCGCCGGCTGGCCGCGCGCGCGGACCGCGGGCTGACCCGCCCGCGGCGCCCTACTCGAACGGCGGCGGCTCGACGACGAGCGCGCCGTCGCGGGCGAGCCGCAGCTCGAGCCGGACCTCGCCGAGCGCCGCCGGCAGCCGCAGCGTCCTCGCGGCGGCGTTCGCGCACGTCGACCAGCGCTCTCGCACGGCGCCGAGGTCGCCCTGGAACATGCCCTCGATGTCGACGCCGGGATCGTCGAACACGATCGTCACCGCGCCGCGCGCGTCGATCGTCAGCCGCCAGATCAGCTCGAGCGCCTCGATCGAGGCGTGCGACCCGACCGCGCCGGTGAAGCATCGGCGCAGCGCCGGCCGCGCGCGGTCGAGCGCGGCGAGCACCGCGCGCTCGTCGGCGGTCGGCGGCGGATCGCCGCAGTCGTCGCGCGTCTCGAACCGGCGGTCGTGGCCGTCGTCGCCCTGGACCGAGACCGACCACCGGCCGCGCTCGACGTCGTCCGGGCGCTCCTCGGGATCGATCGGGTCGTAGCCCGAGCGGTAGCGGCCGCCGAACCGCAGCCGCCACACCGCGTCGGCCGGCAGGCCCGCGGCGAGCGCGCGCTCGCGCACCTCGGCGACCGTGCAGCGCGGCGGGCGCACGGCGTGGTGCATGTGGCAGTGGGCGAGGTCCCACCGGTGCTCGGTCGGGGTGAAGCTGCGCAGCTCGCGATCGACCGTGAACGACAACAGGCACGGCACCTCGAAGTCGACGCCGGCGGGCACGTCGTCCGGCCGCTTCACGCGCGACGGTGCGCGGAGCTCGTAGCTGCAGCGCGCGTCGCTCGTCAGCGTCAGGTCGACCTTGCCGTCGCCGCCGAGCGGGAAGCAGTTGATCAGCAGCAGCACCGCGTCCGGCGCGACCGCGCGGACCTGCCCGTCGATGAACGGCAGCAGCGCCAGCGGATCGAGCGCGGTCGTCCCGCCGGCCGCGGCCACGGCCTCCTGCAGCGCGACCTGGGCCGCGGGCGGCGCGGGCAGCGCCGGCGGCACGTCGACCGCGGGCTCGGGCGCCTCGGCCGTCGCCGGGCCTGACGCCGGCGGCGGCGCCGCCTTCGCGGTCGTGGCCCACACGACCGCGCCGAGCGCCGCCACGCCGAGCGCGACCGCCCACGGCCACCGCGCGGCCCGCCGCGGCGCGCCGCGCTCCGGCAGCGGCCCGACCCGCGGCGCCGGGGGCAGCCACGTCGACCTCGCGGTGAGCGCCTCGACCTCGACCACCGGCACGTCGCCGGGCAGCTCGAGATCGCAGAACTCGCACTGCCGCACGACGACGCCCGGGCGGCGCACCGGCAGGAACGCGCCGCAGTTGGGGCACTTCTCGGCCTTCATCGCGCGCGGCGAGCGTACACCGCGCGGCGCGCGGGTGCGTCAGGTCGACGGCGGCGCGAGGAACGCCGCGCACGGCTGCGGCGGATAGCGATGATCCCGGAACACCTGGTACGGCTTGTCCGCCAGCTCGAGGTCGCGCATCGAGCCGCGCGACGGGACCCACTGGAACGGCTCCTCGGACAGCACGCGACGGACCTGGTGGTTGCCGTCGCGGTCGCGGCTCCACTTCTCCGCGTGCTCGGGGCGCGAGAACACCAGCGTCGTCGTCGGCAGCGGCGCGCTCGGATCCCACGCGACCCACCCGCCGTGGAGCTTCGCCATCGGCGGGCGCTCGCACCAGTCGCAGACGTAGGAGGTGAACAGCGCGAGCATGGGGCGTCCACAGTGGGTACAGCGCATCGTGAGCTCCTTGCCTCCCCCCAATCTGGCACCAACCGCGCCGCTGGCACCCTGCGACTCACCGTCGCCTCACCAGCAGAGGCCAGCGGGTTGACGTCGCGGCGCCGGGTCCTCCGGTGATCTCGCACATCTTCGGGTGCGCGCGAGGGTGACAACCGGGTGACGCGGCGCCTCCCGGCGGCCGCGCAGCTCCTGCGCGGATCCGCCCCGGGCGCGCACGCGAGGCGCGCACGCCCGATGCATGGGTGGGCAGGCATGCGTGTGCTCATCACCTGGGGATCGCGGCTGGGCGGCACCGAAGGCATCGGGCGGATGCTGGGTGACGCGCTGGGCGCCGAGGGGTTCGACGTCGTCCTCCGCCCGGCTCGCGAGGTCCATGATCTCGACGGCATCGACGCGGTCGTCCTCGGGGGCGCGCTCTACGCCAACCGCTGGCACGCCGACGCCCGCGGCCTGGTCGAGCGCCACCTCGCCGAGCTGCGACGGGTGCCGGTGTGGATGTTCTCGAGCGGGCCGCTCGACGACTCCGCGGAGGTGAAGGAGCTCCCGCCCCCGCGCATGGTGCGCGCGCTGATGGAGCGGGTCGGCGCCCTCGGGCACCGCACGTTCGGCGGGCGCCTCGAGAAGGGCGCGCGGGACTGGATGGCGTCGCAGATGGCGAAGACGCTGTCCGGCGACTGGCGCAACCCCGCGCGGATCCGGGCGTGGGGCGTCGAGCTGGCGCGCGCGCTGCCCGACGCTCGCCCCGGGCAGGTCGTGGCGTCGCCGGGTGGGTCGATCCCCCGGATGATCGCCTACGGCCTTGCGGGCTGGGCGCTCCACGCGGCCACCGCCCTCGGGCTGCCGGCGGTCTTCGGCGCCGGCGCGGCGGCCTGGCTCCACGCGCTCGCCGCTCCGCTGATCTTCGTGGCGGTCGCCGCGGCGTACTTCGCGCCGCGCGGCGCCCAGGCGCCGGCGGTGACGGCGCACGCCTGGACGATCGGCGTGGCGGCGCTCGACCTCGGCGTGGTCGGCGCGGCGGCGCGCGGCGACCTCGAGCTCGCGACCAGCCTCGGCGGGTTCTGGCTGCCGCTGGTGCTGATCTGCGCCGCGACGCGCGTCACCGGCGCGGTGCGCGAGATGCTGCCGTTCCCCACGCCGTCGAAGCCGCCGCGCCCCGGCGCGCCGACCGCCGCCGCGCCGCGGCCGGCGTGAGCCGTTCTGGACGTCAGGCGTCCGCCGGGCCGTGCTCGAACGACAGGATCCCCAGCTCGTGGAACCGCTCGCGCAGCCACGGCGTGAGCAGCCCCAGCTTCTTCACGTTCGGGACGATCCGCGAGAACAGCAGGCGCCGGAACTCTTTCATCGCCGGGGACGTCAGCGTCAGCTCGACGCACCGCTCGACCGGGTAGCCCAGCGTCTCCCACACCTCGCGCTGCAGGAACCGGTCGCGCATCAGCCGGCACGCCTCGTAGACGAACGTGGCGCGGTCGTCGCGCTCGGCCTCCGACAGCTCGGTTGCGTAGTAGTCGGCGAGCGACAGCACGCCGAACGCGACGTGGCGCGCCTCGTCGCGCATGACGTGATACGTGAGGTCCTTGAGCAGCCGCTCGGTCGTGAACGCGTGGACGAACTGGAACGCGGCGAGCGCGAGCCCCTCGACGAGGATCTGCATGCCGAGGTACTTCAGGTCCCACCGCGAGTCGCGCAGGATCGCGTCGAGCAGCGCGCGCAGCTCGGGGTTGACCGGGTAGGTCAGCTCGACCTTCTCGCGCAGGTAGCGCTCGTAGACCTCGACGTGGCGCGCCTCGTCCATGACCTGGGTCGCGCCGTACAGCTTGGCGTCGAGCCACGGCACGGTGTCGACGACCTGCGATGACGCGAGCAGCGCGCCCTGCTCGCCGTGGAGGAACTGCGACAGCATCCACGAGGTCGAGTGCTGGCGCAGCGTCGAGATCTCGGCCGGCGTCAGCTTCGCCCACAGATCGGTCCCGTAGATCGGGATCTGCATGTCGGGGAAGTTCTCGCGCACCGGGTCGACGTCGGCCGACCAGTCGAGCGTGGTGTCCGACTCCCACTGCTCGCGCTTGGCCTTGTCGTAGAGGCTCCGCAGGCGGGTGTCGTCGGGCGCGTAGTGGCGGGTCCACGCGGTCGGGCAGCTCGTCGCGATCGTCTCGTACGGGTGTGCGCGCATGTGCGGGTGCCTCCAGGCCGCGGCGCTCGGGCGCGCAGGCGTTGCACGCCGCACCGGCGCGTGGTGCAGCGCTTGCGCGAAACGAGCGATGTCGGGGCCGTGGAGCGAGAGGCACGCAAGGGACGCGCCACGCCCGCCGCGGCCCGGGGTGTGCAAACCTGCGCCGCCATGAAGACCACCCTCGCTGCCGTCGCCCTCACCGCCGCGCTCGCGACCACCTCGGCCGCCTGCTACGGCTCCTACTCGGCGTTCCACAAGGTGCACGCGTGGAACGGCGAGGTGACCTCGAACAAGTGGAGCAAGTCCGCGGTCCACCTGGCGCTGTGGATCATCCCGGTCTACGAGCTCGCCATCGTCGGAGACTTCTTGATCTTCAACACGGTCGAGCACTTCACCGACAAGCCCGTCTTCAAGTAGCGGCGCGTCACGCACGTTCGCCCACCAGGTCGCACACGATCGACGGCGCAACGCGCCATACATCTTCCTGTGATCACCACGGCGCCGTGGACCTGTACTGATCGCTACGCGGCGGGCGGCGTGCCGACGAGGTACGTCGCCCGCGCGCCCGGCCCGAGGGGGACGTGGCCGATGTCCCAGCGGTAGCCGGGCGCGTCGATCTCGGCGACGAGCCGCTCCAGCTCCGCCGGCGAGTACACGCGCAGGCACGACACGATCCCGTCCCACAGCACGACCAGCGGGACGATCGGGATCAGGTACGTGAACACCAGCCACGACGCCTTCACCGGGCGCGCCAGCGGGATCAGCAGCAGCGTGAAGATCGGCGCGAGCAGCATGCCGAGCAGCATCGGCGGGGTGCGCCCGACCAGCTCGAACACCGCGATCGCGCGGCGGTCGCGGGCGGCGTTCGCCAGCACGGCGCGCGCGACCGGCGGCCGCAGGTGGTGCAGGGCGTTGAAGATCGTCCGGACGCCGGACAGCTCGGCCGGGACCGCGGTGGCGTCGGTCGGCTCGGCGCGGTAGCGGATCCGCCCGCCGCCGGCGGCGACGGCGCGGTCGAGCGCCGGCCGGTTGGGGTAGAGGTCGGTCAGCTCGGCGGTCACCTCGACGCCGTCGTCGGCGAGCGCGCCGACCAGCAGCGTCGCCGGGCCGCCACTGCCCGTGCACAGATCCACGATCCGGCGCTCGCCGCTGCGGTCGAGCGCCTCGCGCAGCTTGGGCAGGAGCTTGCGGGTCTGGCCGGTGACGCGCCCCGCGACGTCGAGGTACGCGGTGGCCGCGTCGCGGATCACCGCCGGGAACCACGGCTGGTCCTCGAGCTCGAACAGGTGCACGCGCCCCATGGGCCACAGGATGCAATGGCCGCGGGCCGGCGTTGCGCGCGCGGGGGGGCCAGGATGTCGCGGGGCATCGCGCCCGTGCGTGGCGCGGCGCACGGCGTGCCGGGCTGTGCCGCGGCGCATGCTGGCGCTGTCGGACAGAGGGGGCGCATGATCCGCGGCATGTGGAAGTTGGGAATCGTCGGCGCGCTGGCCGTCGCCGCGGGGTGCTCGTCGCCGGGCGGCAGTGGCGACGATGCATGCGACGGGGCCCGGTCCGGCTGCCCCAGCTGGGAGGCGTGCTTCGACGGGGAATGCCTGGACATCCCGCTCTACGAGTGCGTCGACGGCGAGTGGGTCGACTCGAGCACGATCTGCGAGGGCCCGATCTACGTGCCGCGTATGACCGTGATCGCGCTGCAGCCCGCGTTCGAGGCGTCAGGCGGATGTCCCGCGCTGACACCGCCGCCGACGGTGGCGATCGAGATCCTCGAGGACGCGGTGACGGTGACGCCGGCGGTGACGATCAGGTCGGCCGGCGTCTCGGGGCACTGGAACGGCACGGCCGACGTGCGCGTCTTGTTCGACGCGACGTGGGGCGGCGTCGACGTCCAGGGCGACTACGGCCTGCAGGTGGAGAACAGTGGGGCGTGGGGCGTGCTCGGCCTGACGTGGGCGGGGTGCTCGACGACCATCACCCTGACGACCGAGACGTGCCCGACCGGGGTCGAGGCGTGCGGCGTCGCCGATGACGGCTGGAACGTTCAGTGCCGGGACGGCGTCGTCCACGCCGACGATCTCTCGCGCCACCTGTACTGCGGTGACGGCGAGGGGACGCCGGCGTGCTGGCTCGGCGGCGCCGGCGACGCGTCGCTCGTCGCCGTGTGCGCGGGCGCCTGCCTCGACGAGGACGTGCGCTGGTTCGAGACGTTCGAGGAGTACGCGGCGTTCGATCCGGCGTCGCTGTGCGCGGCGCCGTAGCCGCGCGGGGCGATCAGGGCGCGACCCACTCGACGCGGTCGACGTGGAGGCCGCCCTCGGCGGCGTCCTGCAGGACGATCGCGAGGCCGCCGCCCGGCGCGGTGTAGGCGGCGAGCAGCGAGAGGCTCTCGACCGAGTCCTGCGGGCGCGTCTCGGCCTCGGCGCCCGAGCGCGCGATGACGAGGGCGCCGTCGGCGAGCGAGACGTCGACGACGGCGCCGGCGAGCACGGTGGTGAGCTTGCCGGTGCCCTCGGCGGTGGTCGTGTCGCACGCGACGAGGCCCGAGGACGTGATGAGCTGGTTGATCGGCTCGACCATGGACTCGAGGCCCGCGCGCGCCGTGTCGCCGTCCTGCGCCTCGACCGTCATCCCGATCTCGACCGGCTCGGCCGTGCCCGCCGGCGTGACCGCGACCGTCCACGACGACGCCGAGCGGTCGATGTCACTCGTGAGCACGTAGGCCCCGGTGCCGTCGGGCAAGAAGCCGAGGCACACGGGGGTGGCGACGAGCGAGGCGCCCTCGATCGGTGAGGCGGCGGCGGGCGCGACGGTGGCCATGTCGCCGCCGGTGCCGACGCTGGCGGTGGTGTCGCCGCCCTTGGCTGGCCCGCCGCACGCGGCGAGCGCGAGGACGAGGCTGGCGAGGAGCGAGGAGAGCGAGGCGCGCGTCATGGCGCGGACGGTAGCACGCGCGCCGCGGGCGCC
>WYBA01000187.1 GCA_011526095.1 Myxococcales bacterium
GAGGCGCGCGACCGCCGCGCCGAGCTCGCCGAGCCAGGCGTCGGCGGCGGCCGCGGGCGCGCCGCTGAGCAGCTCGCGCAGCGCGACGATCTCTCGCGCGATCCGCCCCCACGCCGCCGTCGCCTCGTCGCCGGGTCGTGCGGGGGCCGCGGCGGACGGGGCCGCGGGCGCCGCGGCCTCGACCGTGTCGGCGCACGCGGTCAGGGCGGCCGGCGCGGCGTCGAGCGCGCCGAGCGCGAGGGCGTGGACGGGATCGGCCGCGCGCGCCGGCTCGCCGAGCAGGCAGCGGCGGGCCGCGGTCCACTGGCGGTCCCATCGCGTCACCTCGTCGCGCACGCGGCCGCGCCCGTCGTCGCGCTTGCACCCGCCGAGCGCGCACGCGACCGCGAGCGCGCACGCGACCGCGAGCGCGCTCGCGGTCGCGAGCCGCCTCCGCGCCGTGCGTCGCGTGGTCCTCACAGCGTCCTCACGTCGTCCTCACCGCGGGGGCAAGGGTACCGCAAGCAGCGCGCGGTCGGGGTCCCGCGGCTCGTGGACCAGGGCGTGCGCGGCGTCGCCCCACACCACGACGTCGTGCAGGGACAGCGCCCGCGGCAGGGCGAGGTAGCTCGGCGCGGTCGCCGCGTCGCGCCACAGCGCCAGCACGTGGCCGCGCCCGGCGACGTAGACGACGCCGCCGTCGGGGAGCATCGCCGCGCGGCCGAACGCATAGCTGCCGCCGCGGAACGCCTGGCTGCACCCGGCCTCGACGCAGCGGTGGTAGACGACCGGCGCGCTCGCCTGCTCGATCAGCGCGGCGGTCGCGGTGCAGTCGGCGAGCCGCGCGGCGTCGTCCGGCACGGCGAGCGGGCGCTCGGTGATCGTCCCGGCCGCGGCGCGGTAGACGGTCTGGCCGGCGAGCCACCACGTCACGCCGCCGCGGCGGCAGCCATCGGCGAGGTCGCCGTCGGGGATCGGGCGGGCGACGGCGGGCGCGGTCGGGCGCGCGCCGTCGAGCTGGACCAGCAGGTCCCCCGCGGCGGTGCCGAGCACGACGTCGAGCGTGCCGGCGAGCCAGTCGGGGAACACGGCGTAGCCGGTGATCGCGGCGGCGGCGGGGGCGCCGTCGCCGAGCGGCGGGGGCGTCGGCTGCCAGGTCGCGCCGCCGTCGCGCGACGCCCACGCCACCAGCGTCCCGGCCAGCTCGAGCTCCTCGCCGTAGAACGACGCGCCGTCGTCGTCGCCCTCGTCGTCGACCACGTCCTCGGTCGGCTCGCCGGTGTCATCGTAGCGCAGCGCGAGGATCAGCCGGTCCGCGCCGGCGCCGAGCGCCGCGACGAGCTCCAGCTCCTGGCCCGGCCCGATCTCGGCGATCACCGGCGCGGCGTCGGGCGCGGCGGGCGCCGTCGGCGCCGCGTGCAGGCGGCTCGGCCCCGGCGCGGCGGCGTCGGCTCCGGTGGCGTCCCCGGCAGGCGTCGACGCGCTGACCCACGCCATCCACGATCGGTCCGGCTGCGCCAGCGCCGCGTCGCCGGGCCAGCGCGCGGCGAACCCCGCGGTCGGGGCGGAGGTGACGCGGATCGCCGGGCGGTCGCCGTCGAGATCGTCGGCCCAGGTCAGCGCGCCGGCGCGCGCGACGCCGGCGGCGCCGACGGTCACCGCCGCGCCGTCGACGACGACCGGGACCGGCGCGGGCAGGCGCGCGAGGGTGTGCGTGCCGGTCCGCGCGGCGGCGGCGACGCCGGCGGCGGCGCGCAGTCGATCCTGCGCGGCGTCGAGCGCGGTGATCGCGACGCCGAGGTCGGCGACGCGGCGATCGATCTCGTCGTCGCGCGCGCTGTAGCGCATCGCGTAGGCCTGGGCGACCGCGGGGATCGCGGCCTCGACCTCCATCCACGCCGCCTCGACCGCGGCGACCGGCGACGCGGCGCCCTCGGGGCGGGTGAGCGTCTTGACCTGCTCGAGGCAGCCGCTCGAGGCGGCGGTGACCTGGCCGGACGCCAGCTCGGCGAGCGCGAGGGCGTCGGCCGGGTCGGCGGCGAGCGGCGGATCGCCGAGCAGGCACGTCCGCACCGCGGCCCACCGCTGCTCCCACGCCGCGATCTGCGCGCGCGCGTCCTCGCGCTCCTGGCGCGGCTTCCACCACAGGAGCCACGCCGCGATCCCGCCCGCGGCGAGCGCCGCGATCGCGCCGAGCACGAGCACGCCGGTTGCGTTCCCTCGGTTCGCCATCGCCGCGACCCTAACCCGCTTCACGCGGCGCGTGGAGTACAGTCGCGGCGTGGCAGCTCCCCAGGCTTCGCGTCCGCGGCGGCCGGTCGATCCGGCGGCGCCGCTCGCCGGCGCCGAGATCGTCGTCGCGATCGGCGGCGGCATCGCGGTCTACAAGATCGCCGAGGTCGTGCGGCGGCTGACCAAGGCCGACGCGAAGGTCCAGGTCGTGATGACGCCGCGCGCGACCGAGTTCGTCGGCCCGACGACGTTCCAGACCCTGTCGGGGCGGCGCGTGTTCACCGATCCGTGGGACCTCGGGCAGGACTCGGAGATCGGCCACATCCAGATCGCGGATCGCGCCGAGCTGGTGATCGTCGCGCCGGCGACCGCGAACCTGATCGCGCGGATGGCGGCGGGGATGGCCGACGACGCGGTGACGAGCGTGCTGCTGGCGACGCGCGCGCCGGTGCTGGTCGCGCCGTCGATGAACGTCAACATGTGGAACCACCCGCTGACCCAGAAGAACCTGGCGACGCTGGTGTCGATCGGCACGCACGTGGTCGAGCCCGGCGAGGGCTTCCTGGCGTGCCGGTGGATCGGCAAGGGGCGGCTGGCCGAGCCGGCGGACATCGTCGAGGCGGCGGCGCACGTGCTGGCGCCCAAGGACCTCGCCGGGCGGCGCGTCGTGGTCAGCGCCGGGCCGACGTACGAGCCGATCGACCCGGTGCGGTTCCTCGGCAACCGGTCGAGCGGCAAGATGGGCTTCGCGCTGGCGGCGGCCGCGGCGCGACGCGGCGCGCTCGTCACGCTGGTCGCGGGGCCGGTGGCGGAGCCGGACCCGCACGGCGTGGCGGTGCAGCGGGTGGAGACGGCGGTGCAGCTGCAGGCCGCGGTCGAGGCGGCGGCGACGGGCGCGGACGCGGTGATCATGGCGGCCGCGGTCGGCGACTTCCGCGCGGCGAGCGAGGCGGCGCACAAGCTCAAGCGCGGCGAGCTCGGCGCGACGGTGGCCCTGGAGCTGACGGCGAACCCCGACGTGCTGGCCGGCCTGGGCGCGGCGCGCGCGGCGCGCGGCGGCGCCGGGCCGGTGCTGGTCGGGTTCGCGGCGGAGACGCGGGACGTGGTGCGCTATGCGCGCGCCAAGCTCGCGGCCAAGGGCGTCGACCTGATCGTGGCCAACGACGTGACCGAGCCCGACGCCGGGTTCGCGGTCGACACCAACCGCGTCGTGCTGGTCGACGCGGCGGGCGAGGAGGCGCTGCCGGTCGCGCCCAAGCGCGTCGTCGCGCACCGGATCCTGGATCGCGTCACGGCGCTGGTCGCGGCGCGGGCTACTTGACCGCGCGGACCGCGGCGGCGAGCGTCGCCTCGCTCTGCTCGCCGAGGAACGCGCGCGCGGCCGTGCCGTCGGGGCGGAGGATCAGCGTGTAGGGGACCTTGCGGACGTCGTAGCGCTCGCGGAGCGTGCCGTCGTCGACGAGGATCGTGCCGCGGAAGTCCTGGGCGAGGCGGCGGGCGGCGCCCTGGCTGCCGTTGATCATCACGGCGATCGCGGCGGCGTCGTGGGCGGCGGCGGCCTTGGCGACGCTGGGGAGCTCGTTCAGGCAGTACTTGCAGCCGGTCCGCCAGAACATGACGATCGCGGGCTTGCCGGCGAGGGCGGCGGGGTCGTAGGGCAGGCCGTCGAGCGTGGGCAGGCGCAGCGCGTCGGCGACGTTGCCGGCGGGCGGCGTCTGCTCGGTGGACGGCTTGCAGCCGGCCGCCGCGGCGACGGCGAGCAGCGCGAGCGCGAGGCTGACAGCGGCGAGCGGGCGTGGCATACGCTGGGGTCATGGTTAGCACGGGCCACCCCCGGTGAGCGATCCGCACGGCGAGCTGGCCTGGCTGGTGTCGGCGCTGCGCGCCCGGATCGCGGCGCACGCGCGGGCGGGCGCGTGGGCGGCGTCCGCGGGGGCCTCGCCGCGCGTCGGCGGTGCGGCCGAGGAGCCGGCCGACGAGCCGGTCGAGGAGCCGGTCGCGGCCGCGCCCGCGGTCGACGACGGGCTCGGCGTCTCGGCGGTGGAGCTCGGCGAGGTCGCGGCGCCGGCGCCGCGGCGGCTGCCGCAGATCCGCGAGGAGCTCGGCGACTGCCAGCGCTGCAAGCTGGCGCCGACGCGCACCAAGCTGGTGTTCGGCGTCGGCGCCGAGGACGCGCCGCTGATGTTCGTCGGCGAGGCCCCGGGCGCCGACGAGGACCGCGTGGGCGAGCCGTTCGTCGGGCGCGCCGGCGAGCTGCTCGACAAGATGATCGAGGCGATGGGGTGGACGCGGTCGGCCGTCTACATCGCCAACACGCTCAAGTGCCGGCCGCCGGGCAACCGCACGCCCGAGCCCGACGAGCTGGAGGCGTGCACGCCGTTCCTCGCCGCGCAGATCGCCGCGATCCGTCCGCGCGTGATCGTCGCGCTCGGGCGGCCGGCGGCGCAGACGCTGCTGCGCACGACCGCGCCGATCAGCGCGCTGCGCGGCAAGTGGCACCAGACGCCGGCGGGCGTGAAGGTGATGCCGACGTTCCACCCGGCGTACCTGCTGCGCGAGCCGGCGAAGAAGCGCGACACCTGGGAGGACCTCAAGCTGGTGATCGCCGAGCTGGAGCGGCTGGGGATCTCGCCGCCGCGGCCGGCGCGCGGGTAGGCGCGGCGGTGGACGAGATCGCGGCGGAGCTCGAGGTCGATCGCGTCGAGGCGCGCGCGGCGGCCGAGACGGCGGCCTGGCTGCGCGGCTGGTGGGAGAGCGGCGCGCGCCCGCGCGGCGAGCCGCCGGTGTGGAGCGAGCCGGGGGTGGTCGAGCGGCTGGCGCGCGCGCGCGCGTGCGCAGGCGAGGTCGGGGCGCGCGCGCACGCGCTGTGGCGGATGGCGATCGCCGCGCGGGGCGCCGTCGTGGACGCGGCGTGGGCGGCGGGGCCCCGGTCGGCCGCCCGGCTCGAGGCGGCGCGGGCGGCGCGGGAGCGGTTCGCGACGGCGGCGGGCTTCGACGACGCCTGGGCGATGTGGCGGGCGGTGGCGGGCGAGGAGGACGCGCCGCTGCCCGAGCGCGCGGGCGAGGTGGCGGGGGGCGCCACGGAGCAGGCGGAGGAGATCGACGACAGACCGTTCGCGCGAGCGCTGGCGGCGCCGGCGCGGCTGGTGGCGTGGGCGACGGGCGGAGCGCCGGTGCAGGTGGAGGTCCGCGAGGGCTCGGCCGAGGAGGCGGGGCGGTGCTTCGTCGTCGAGCCCGGGCGCGACGTGCGCGTGCGGGTGTGGCGGAGGCCGGGCGCGAGCGCGCGCGGCACGGCACGCGTGCTCCTGCACGAGCTGGGGCACGCGACGCCCGCGGCGCGGGCGCGCGGACCGTGGGCGCTGGCGCAGCCGGCGTCGGTCGCGGCGGACGAGGCGGCGGCCGCGGCGATGGCCGGCGCGCTCGAGCAGCCGGCCGTGCTGGTCGAGTTGCTCGGCGTGACGGCAGGGCAGGCCGAGGTGGTCGCCGCGGCCGAGCGCGCGCTGCGGGCGCGGCGCCGGGCGCGGCTGGTGGCGCTGGCGGCGGCGGAGCGCGCGATGTACCGCGACGGCGGCCCGCCGCCCTGGGAGGCCGGCCTGCCGTGGACCGCGCCGGGCGCGTCGCACAGCTACGCGCTCGCCGAGCTGCTGTGCGCGGGCGGCCGGTGCGCGGGCGCCTGACACCTCGCGCGCCCCAGGCATCTCGCGCGCTTGGAGCGCGGCTGTCCGGCAGCCGGCCACGCTCCCGCCGATCCGGGTGACGTGTACCGGGGCCCGATCCGGGTGGCGTGTACCCGGCCTGGATCCGGGTGACGTGTACCGGAGCCCGATCCGGGTGGCGTGTACCCGGCCTGGATCCGGGTGGCGTGTACCCGGCCTGGATCCGGGTGACGTGTACCGGGGCGCGGTCCGGGTGGCGTGTACCCGGCTCGGTCCGGGTGGCGTGTACCCGCACCGGGACCGGGCGGGCCATGAGATAACGCGCGTTGCGATGAGACGTGCGCTGGCCGCGGTGATCGCGGGCTCGCTGGTGGCCGCGGCCCCCGGCTGCGGGCTGCGGCGCCGGCCGCTCGACGCCTCGGCGCTGGAGGCGGAGCTCGGCCTCGACGGCGCGGCGCAGGCGCTGCGCGTGCGGATCGCGGGCGATCCGAAGGACGTCGCCGCGCGTCGCGCGCTGATCGGCCTCGAGGACCGGCGGGGGCGCCCGGCCGCGGTGCTGGCCGAGCTCGAGGCGATCCGCGCGCTCGCCGGGCCGGTCGACGACGGGCTCACCGGCGGTGAGGCCGACCGGCTCGCCGCGCTGTACGCCGCGCGCGCCGCGTCGCGGGTCGCGCGCGGCTGGTCGTGCGCGGCCGACGATCTCGATCGCGCGCGCGCCGTCGCCGGCGACGGCTACCGCGAGGACGCGGCCACCCGCCGTGACGCCGCGGAGCTGCGCGCGATCGCCGACCTCCGCCACACCGATCCCGTGCGCCGGGACGCCGGCGCCGCCGCGCTCGCCCGCCTGGACGCGCTGCCGCCGGGACCCGCGGCC
>WYBA01000022.1 GCA_011526095.1 Myxococcales bacterium
CGGCCGGGCTGCTCGTCCCCGCGCGCTGACGGCTGCGCGCCGGGCCCCGCGCGAGATCGCGCCGCCGGCGCGTGCGCCCCGGCGGGCGTTCACGCTATGCAGGGGCGTGGCAGACACACCGACCCCTCCCCCGGCCGGCGCCGCGCCGCCCGATCCCTCCAAGCGCTCGTTCGGCGCGCGCGCGCTCGACCTCGTCGAGCGCGTCGGCAACAAGCTCCCCGATCCGGCGGTGCTGTTCATCCTCGGCCTGCTCGTGGTCTGGGTGGTCTCGGCGCTGCTCGACGGCCACGCGTTCGAGGTCCCGTCGAAGGACGGCGCCGTCGCCAAGGCGGTCGAGAGCCAGCTCTCGGCCAAGGCGCTGGTCACGTTCTTCTCCGACATGGTCAAGACGTTCACCTCGTTCCACCCGCTCGGCGTCGTGCTCGTCGCGCTGCTCGGCGTCGGCGTCGCCGAGCACTCGGGCTTCATCAACGCCGCGCTCAAGCGGATGCTGGCGTTCACGCCGAAGCTGCTGCTGACGCCGATGGTCATCTTCGTCGCGCTGATCAGCCACACCGCCGCCGACGCCGGCTACGTCCTCGTCATCCCGCTGGGCGGCGTGATCTTCCACGCCGCCGGCCGCCACCCGATCGCCGGGATCGCCGCGGCGTTCGCGGGCGTCTCGGGCGGGTTCTCGGCCAACCCGGTGCCGTCGAGCCTCGACCCGCTGCTGCAGGGCCTGACCCAGAGCGCGGTCGCGATCATCGACCCGGCGCGCGAGGTCAACCCGCTCGCCAACTGGATCTTCACCGCCAGCTCGTGCCTGCTGATCATGGGCATCGGCTGGTTCCTCACCGACCGCGTGATCGAGCCGCGGCTGCGCAAGACGCCGGTCGACGGCGATCCGGCGGACATGCCGCAGATGACGCCGATGACGCCCGAGGAGCGGCGCGGGCTGCGCGCCGGCGGGATCGCGATGCTGCTGGGGATCGTCGCGCTGGTCGCGCTGGCGTGGCCCGCCGACTCCGTGCTGCGCTCGCCCAAGACCGGCGGCGTCACCGACGCCGACGCGCCGCTGATGGCGATCATCGTCCCGCTCATCTTCATCCTGTTCGTCGTGCCCGGCATCGTCCACGGCTACGTCTCCGGCACGTTCAAGTCCCACCGCGACGTCGTCAAGGCGATGGCCAAGACGATGAGCACGATGGGCTACTACCTGGTGATGGCGTTCTTCGCGGCGCTGTTCATCTACTCGTTCAACAAGAGCCAGCTCGGCGCGCTGCTCGCCGTCGAGGGCGCGGGCGCGCTGCGCTCGGCCGCGCTGCCGGCGCCGGTGACGCTGGTCGCGATCGTCTTCCTGTGCGCGTTCATCAACCTGCTGATCGGCTCGGCCAGCGCCAAGTGGGCGCTGCTCGCGCCGATCTTCGTGCCGATGCTCATGCAGCTGGGGATCTCGCCGGAGCTGACCCAGGCCGCCTACCGCGTCGGCGACTCGACGACGAACATCATCACGCCGCTGATGCCGTACTTCCCGCTCGTCGTCGCGTTCTCGCAGCGCTACGTCAAGTCGACCGGCATCGGCACGCTGACCGCGGTGATGCTGCCCTACTCGCTGGCGTTCCTGGTGCTGTGGACGCTGTACCTGCTGGCGTTCTGGGGCCTGGGCCTGCCGCTCGGCCTCGGCGGCGCCGGCTACAGCTACCCGTAGCGCCGCGCCGCCTGCGCCGCGGCCTGGGCGGCGGGCGCGTCCGCGACGAGATCGAGGAACGTGTAGCGATCGCGGATCTCGCGGGCGTGGCGCAGCGCCGCGACGAGCACCGCGGCCGGCCACCCGAGGTCGGCCGCGGCGGCCGGCGCGCCGGCGGCCGCGAGCGTCGCCTCGACCGTCGCCGCGGGCAGCGCGAACGCGGCGATCTCGGCGCGCAGCGCGTCCCACACCCCGGCGAGCCGCGCCGACAGCGCCTCGGCGCGCGCGTCATCGAGCAGCTTGGGCGCCAGCTCGCGCCAGCACGCCTCGCCGGTCACGGGCCCGAACCGCGCGAGGACCTCGGCCCGGGTGACGGCGCTCGCGCGCAGCGCCGGCGCGCGGTCCAGCGCGAGCACCGCCTGCTGCAGCCGCGCCATCGCCACGGTGCACACGCCGACCTCCTCGCCGTGCAGCGTGTGCGGCAGGCCGTGCGGCGCGGCCATCGTGACGTGGTGCGTGAGCAGGTGCTCGCCCTGGCTCGCCGGGTAGCTGCCGCCACAGATCGTCATGCCGAAGCCCGACAGCACGAGCAGCCGGACCAGGTGGCGCAGCGCCGCGCGATCGCCCGCGACCAGCGCGGCCGGCTCCGCGAGCACCGCGGCCTCGTCGGCGGCGAGCAGCGCGAACGGCGCGGCGCGGTAGGGCCGGCCGAGCAGCCGGTGGGCGAGCCACCAGTCGGCCTGGGCGGTCGGCCGGCACAGGCTGTCGCCGAGCCCGGCGCGGATCAGCCGGGCCGGCGCGGAGGCGAGCACGCGCAGGTCGAAGAACACGCCGAGCGGGGTCGAGGTGCGCACCGATCGCTTGATCCCGCCCTCGACGATCGACGCCGAGACCGAGGTGTAGCCGTTCATCGACGGCGCGGTGGCGAACACGACCTGCGGGACGCCGAGCGCGCGCGCGACGAGCTTGGACAGATCGTTGAGCGTGCCGGCGCCGACCGCGACGACCGCGTCGCTCAGCGGATCGACCGCGGCGAGCAGGCGGTCGAGCGTCACGGCGTCGGCGAGGGGCGCGCGATCGATCACGATCGACTGGACCGCGAACCGCGAGCCGAGCGCGCGCGCGACGCGGTCGCCGAGCGCCGCCGCCGTGTCGACGTCCGCGATCACCGCCAGCCGCGGGCCGAGGCCGAGGCGCGCGATCAGCTCGACCTCGGCGCCGTCGAGGTCGTCCTCGATCACGACCGCGCGCGCCTCGGCGGCGAGCGGCGCGCCGGTCTCGGGGTCCGGGTAGCGGCCGGCGAGCAGCAGGTCGATCGCGTCGCCGGCAGGCACGTCGTCGGCGTCAGCGGCAGGCATCGAGCACGGCCTCGAGCTGGGACCGCAGCGACCCCATCGTCGGGGCGAACGAGCCGTCGAGCGCCGCGGAGCCGACGGTGAACGCGTCGACGCCCTCGGCGGCGAGCGCGCGGATCTGCCCGGGCCGCCCGATGCCCCCGGCGACGAGCAGCGTCCCGGGCGTGGCGCGCCGCGCCGCGCGCACCAGCGCCAGCGGCTCGGCCTCGGTGGCGCGGTACGCGAGCAGGTCGACGCCGGCGCACCCGCGCGCCGCGAACCGCGCGCAGTCGGCGGCGACGTCGGCGGGCGCGCCGCCGAGCCTCGTCGGGTGGTCGAACGGCCGGCCGGGGAACGGCAGGTACTGCACCGCGCTGCCGGCGAGGATCTCGAGCACCTCCTCGACCTGCGTGCCGCCGAGCAGCCGGTCGACGCCGATGTCGCGCGCGACCGCAGCCGAGCGCAGGCACGCCTCCGGCGAGGTGCTCACGACCTCCATGTAGCTGATCGCGCCGCGCGCGCGGATCCGGCGGGTCAGCTCGGCCAGCACGTCGGGCGCGACGCCGACGTCCTTGAACCCGATGTGGGTCAGCCCGACCGGGGCGATGTCGTCGAGCACGGTCAGCGCGTCCGGCACGGTCTGGTCGGCGCGGGTCAGCATGAACACGAAGTCCATCGCGTGGAGTGAACCGCGGCCAGGCGCGCCGGCGCAACGACGACACGGCGACACGCGCGTGACGGTCCGGCACCGGCCGGCCGTCACGCATGTCAGCCTGGCACCCGCCGGGGGCGTCGGCGGCGCGCAGCCCGGCGAATCCGCGCGCGCCGGTCGGGCACGCGGCGTGCAACCATCACCGTCGACATGGCCGCGGTCGATGCCCTCCTCCGACTCCTGCCCATCCGGGGCGCCGAGCTGATCGTCATCGCGTCGGGCGAGGTGCCGGCGCTGCGCAAGGCCGGCGAGCTGGTGCCTCTGTCGATGCCGCCGCTCGACGGCGGGCTGGTGAGCGCGATGGCGGGCGAGCTGCTCGACGACGCGGCGCGCGCGCGCCTCGACGCCGGCGGGACCGCCGAGGTGACGCACCGGCTGGGCGACGGGATGGCGTTCGCGATCGCGATCGAGCGGCGCGGCGACCGGCTGCGCCTCGCCGGGCGGCTCGCGCCGGCCGCGCCGCCGTCGGCGCTACGCACCGCGCCTCCGTCTCCGTCTCCGTCTCCGTCTCCGTCTCCGTCTCCGTCTCCGTCTCCGCCTCCGGCTCCGGCTCCGGCTCCGGCTCCGGCTCCGGCTCCGGCTCCGGCTCCGGCTCCGGCTCCGGCTCCGGCTCTGTCTCCGTCTCTGTCTCCGGCTCCGGCTCCGCTCGCCGCGGCGCCGCCGGCGGCCGCCGCGTCCCTACCGGCGTCGCTGTTGCGCGCGCTGCGCCGGCTCGACCACGCCGGCGCCTCCGACCTGATCCTGTCGACCGGTCAGCGCCCGCGCTGGCGCGTCGCCGGCGAGCTCGCCCCGCTCGACGCCGATCTCGACGAGGACGCGGCCGCCGACGCGTGGCTGGCCGCCGCGTGCGCCGCGGTGCTGGACGACCCGCGGCGCCGCCAGCTCGACGCCACTGGCTCGGCCGACGGCGCGCTCGAGGTGCCGGACCTCGGCGACGGCGACGGCCCGCGGCGGCTGCGCGTCAACGTGTTCCGCCAGCGCGCCGGCCTCGCCGTCGCGCTGCGCCCGGTCCGGCGCGACGCGCCCACCCTCGCCTCGCTGCACCTCCCGCCCGAACTCGCCGAACTGACCCGGTTCTCGAGCGGCCTGGTGCTCGTCACCGGCCGCGCCGGCTCCGGCAAGTCGACCACGCTGGTGGCGCTGATCGAGCACCTCAACCGCACCCGCGGCGGCCACGTGATCACGCTCGAGGATCCGATCGAGCACGTCTACGTTCCGCACCGCTGCATGATCCACCAGCGCGAGGTCGGCGCCCACGTCGACAGCTTCGCGTCCGGCCTGCGCGCCGCCCTGCGCGAGAGCCCGGACGTGATCCTCGTCGGCGAGATGCGCGATCGCGAGACGATCGCCGCGGCGCTGACCGCGGCCGAGACCGGCCACCTGGTGCTGTCGACGATGCACTGCGCCGGCGCCGCGGTCGCGATCCACCGGATCGTCGACGTGTTCCCGGAGGCGCAGCAGCCGCAGATCCGCGCCCAGCTCGCGTCCACCCTGCGCGCCGTGCTCACCCAGGTGCTGGTGCCCGCGGTCACCCCGCCGCTGCGCTACCCCGCCCACGAGCTGATGACGGTGACCTCCGCGGTGGCGGCGCACATCCGCGACGGCAAGGTCCACCAGCTCCCGACCGCGATCCAGACCGGCCGCGACGACGGCATGGTCCCGCTCGAGCGCACCCTCGCCCAGCTCGTTCGTACCAGCAGGGTGACCCGCGCCGCCGCCCGCGACGCCGCCGCCGATCCTGCCGCGCTCGACGCGCTGCTCGACGCCGACCGCGTCCCCGTCGTCCGGCGGTGACGGGCCGGTCGCCGCGCCCGGGTCAGGGCGCCCTCGCCACAGCGGGCGCGGTGACGTAGCAGGTGACGCGCTGGCCGACGACGAGCCCCGACGGATCGTCGATCGAGATCACGACCTCGAGGATCTTGGTGTCGTTGCGCTCGGCCGGCTCGTCCGTGCGGACGTTCTTGCGCCCCATGCGGCGGCCGAGCTCGACGACATGGCCGGCGAGCTCGCGCCCCGGGAACGCGTTGGCGCGGACCGTCACGGCGGCGCCGAGCGCGACGCGGCCGACGTCGCGCTCGTCCACGTCCATCCGCACCGTCAGCCGCGAGGTGTCGCCGAGCACGGCGAGCGGCTCGCTCCCCGGCTGGTAGTACTCGCCGGCGCGGAACTTCAGCTGCAGGATCTCGCCGGCGATCGGCGCGCGCACGATCAGCCGCTCGCGCGCGCCGCGCGCCTGGTCGCGCCGGGCCTCGGCGGCGACGAGCTGGGCGCGCGCGAGGCGGATGTCCTCGCGGCGCGAGCCGGCGAGCACCGCGGCGCGGCGCGCGTCGGCGGCGCGGGCCGCCGAGGCGTCGGCCTCGGCCTGACGCTGCGCGCGGTCGAGCTCGTCGGCGGTGGCGCCGCCGGCCTGGGCGGCGGTGGCGACCCGGCTGGCGACCCCGCGCGACAGCTCGGCGCGCGCCGTGGCCGCCTCGGCGTCGGCGATCGCCGCCCGGACGTCGTCGCCGCGCGAGCCGCGCACCGCGCGATCGAGCTGGGCGCGCGCGGCCTCGACGTCGGCCTCGGCCGCCTCGAGCTGGGCCTGCTCGATCGTCGACGTCAGCTCGGCGATCACCGCGCCCGCCTCGACCCGCTCGCCCTCGCGCACCGCGATCGTCGCGATCGTCCCGGCGACCGCGACGCCGACCCGCGTCTCCGGCGCGGCCGGCTCGACCACGCCCGGGCCGCTCACCGTGCCGTCCGGCGGCGGCGGCTGGCGCTCGTCCGTGGTCCCCGTCGGCGGCGGCGAGATGCGCGTCGCGGCGGCGACGTCGCCGGCACGCGGCCGCGTCGGCGGCTCGGCGCGCAGCAGCCGCTGCACGTTGAACGTCATCAGCCCGAGGAAGGCGAGCGCGGGGATCCAGTACCAGCGGCGACGGCGTCGGCTCATGGCGCGTGTCCTTGCGTGGGCGAGGGCGAGAGCGTCGGGGACGGCACGATCTGCCCGTCCTCGATCCGGACGATCCGGTCGGCGAGGTCGAAGATGCGGTTGTCGTGGGTGACGATCACGACCGTCACCCCGCGCTCGCGCGACAGCTCGACCAGCAGCTGGGTCACCTGGTGCCCGGCGTGGGCGTCCAGCGCCGCGGTCGGCTCGTCGGCGAGCACCAGCGGCGGCGTGCCGGCGAGCGCGCGCGCGATCGCGACGCGCTGGCGCTGGCCGCCCGACAGCTCGCCCGGCAGGTGCCAGCGCCGGTCGGCGAGCCCGACCCGCTCGAGCAGCTCCTCGGCGCCGCGCCGCGCGCGCCGCCCGGACACGCCGCGCAGCTCGAACATCAGCCGCACGTTGTCGAGCGCGCTGGCCGAGGCGATCAGGTTGTGCCCCTGGAACACGAAGCCGATCAGCGCGCGGCGCAGCTCCGCCAGCCGGCCGTCGGTCACGCCGTGGAGCGGCTCGCCGAACAGCGACACCTGGCCGTCGGTGGCGCTGAGCACGCAGCCGAGGATCGACAAGAGCGTCGTCTTGCCCGAGCCCGACGGGCCGACCAGCATCACCAGCTCGCCCTCGGCCACCTGGAAGTCGACGCCGCGCAGCGCCTGGTAGGCCAGCGCGCCCGCGCCGAACACCTTGGACACGCCCCGCGCATCGACCGCGAGTGGCCCGGCGGGCTGCAGCGCGCGCTCCGCCGCGGCGGTCACCGGAACACCATCCCGGGCTCGAGCTTGCGCACGCGCCGCAGCGCCAGCACCGAGGCCAGCACGCACAAGAGCGTCATCACCGCCGGCGTGGCGACGATCAGCGGCGCGGGCACGATCACCGCGAGGTTGGCCGAGCGGATGCCGTCGGCCATGAACGCGACCAGCCCCAGCCCGACGAGCGAGCCGAGCAGCGCGTACGCGACCGACTGGACGATCAGCATCCGCGTCAGGTCGAGGTTGGTCATCCCGATCGCCTTGAGCGTGCCGAACTCGCGCAGGTTGTCGATCACCGCGCTGAACATCGACAGCGCGACGATGATGAAGCCGATGAGCAAGGCGAACGCGGTCGTCGTCCCGAACGTGATCCCGAGCTGCTCGCGCAGCAGGCTGCCGACGATGCGATCGTGGAACGCCGCCTGGCTGATCACCTCCGCGCCCGGCGTCCGGCGCCGCAGCTCCGCCGCGACCGCCGCCGGATCCGCCCCGGGTTCGAGCGTCACGAGGACGAAGCTGAGCTGATCGGACGCGACGCCGGTGAGGTCGCGCACCAGGTCGATCTCGCCGAACGTGTACGCCGGCCCGAACGGCTGCAGCCCCCAGGTGAAGCCCGCGACCCACACCTGCAGGCCGCCGACCTCGCGCACCGAGCCGAGGTTGAGCCCGCCGAACCGGTCGCGCTGCGCGTCCTCGAAGAACAGCGCGCCGGCGTGGCGCAGGTCGGCCGGATCGCCGGCGACGACGTTCCACGGCCCGCCCAGCCCGGTGTCGAGGTCGAACCCGATCAGCGTGATCGCCTCGGTCCCGCCGCCGGGCTGCTTCACCGCGGTCCCGACCATGACCAGCGGCGACGCGACCGCGACGCCCGGCGTCGCGCGCGCCTGGTCGAGCAGCTGGGTCGACATGCGCTGGCCGGCCTGCGCCTGCTCGGTGTTGGGCGGCACGATCCACAGGTCCGCGCCGGCGTTGTCGACCAGCATCGTGTTCTTGGCGAGCAGCCCCATCAGCACGCCGATCTGCTGCGCGCCGAGCACCACCGCGAACACCACGCCGAGCGTCGTGCCGACGAACTTGGCCTTGTCGTGCAGCATCATCCGCAGCGCCAGGATCACGCTCGCGCGCCACCGCGGGATCCGCCCGCCGCGCGCCGCCGCCAGCCGCTCGCGCACGCTCTTCACGGCGCGACCTCGCGCCCCGCGGCGAGCCGGAGCAGCGCGCGCGCGGCGGCCAGGTCGGCCCGCGCCTGGAGCGCCGCGACCTCGGCGGCGAACGCGTCGCGCTGCGCGACGGTGAGGTCGACCGGGGCCGCGAGCCCCGACGCGACGCGGGTCCGCACGACCTCCAGCGCGGCGCGCGCCGCGTCGAGCCGCGCGACGGCCGCGTCCACCGTCGCCCGCCGGGCGTCGACCGCGTTCCACGCGTCGGTGATGCGATCGCGCGCGTCGCGGGCCGCGCGCGCCTGCCGGACCGCACCGACCCGCGCCTGCGCCCGCGCCCGCGCCGCCTCGCGCGGCACGCGGGCGTCGAGCTGCCAGCTCGCGGTCACGCCGACGGAGAACGTCGCGGCCTCGCCGAACCCGGCGGCGTTGGAGATCCGCTCGCTGGCGACGACGCTGACCGTCGGCCACCACCCGGCGTCGGCCACCTCGGCGGCCGCGGACGCCGCGTCGCGCTCGGCCCGCGCCGCGACGACCTCGGGCAGCGCCTCGACGCCGGCGAGCCAGCCGGCGAGCGGCGCCTCGGCGTCGCCGGCGCCCGGCAGCGCCGGCGCCTCGCCCGCCGGCGCGCGGCCGGTCAGCGTGATGAGGTCCTGCCGCGCCGTCGCCACCGCCAGCTCCGCGACCGCGACGTCGCCCGCGGCGGTCGCGACGTCGGCGCGGGCACGCGCGACGTCCGCGGCCGATGCCGAGCCCGCGGTGACGCGGCCCTCGACCACGGCCACCGTGTCGCGCGCCGTCGCCTCGGCGACGCGCGCCGCCTCGACCAGCGCGGCGCCCGCGACCCACTGGTACCAGGCGACGACCACCGCGCGCTCGACCTCGACCGCGCGCGCCGCCAGCGCCGCGCGCCGCGCCACCGTCGCCGCCCGCGACGCGTCGACCCGGCGCCACGCGGCGACGTCGACGACCGGCAGCGACAGCGCGAACGTCACGTCGAGCTGGTGGTGCGGGACGATCGTGATCTCGGTGACCGCGCCGTCCAGCTCGGGCAGGCGCACCACCGACTCGTGCTGGTTCAGCGTGTAGCCGCCGCTCACCGACAGCCGCGGCAGCAGCGCCGCGCGCTCGACCCGGGTCGCCAGCGCGGCCTCGTCGGCGACGGCGCGCTGCTCGGCCAGGTCGAGGTTGGCCGCGCGCGCGTCGGCGAGCAGCGCGGCGAGGTCGTCAGCCCGCGCCGCGGTCGCGGCCAGGGTGACGACGAGCGCCGCGAGCGCCGCCGCGGCGCGCGGAGAGACGGGGCGAGCCAGGGCCACGGCACGACGGTGACGCCCGGCCGTTGCCGCCGTGCGTGCGTGCGCGTGAAGAAGCGTGAACCGGGCCACGGCGGATTCGACGACCCGCCCGGGCGGGCCGTTACACCGCCGGGCGGCGCGCGGTCAGCTCGGGTCGGGCTTCGGCGTCTTCGGCCCCGACGGCGGCAGCTCCGGCGCCGCGACCAGCGCGGCCGGCGGCTCCCCGGTGAGCGACTCCAGGAACGCGACCATCGCCGCGACCTCGGCGTCCGTCAGGTCGCGGCCGAGCTGGATCTTGGCCATCGTCTTGACCGCGCCCGGCAGGTCCGCGACGCCGCCGTCGTGGAAGTACGGCGCGGTCTTGGCGACGTTGCGCAGCTGCGGGACCTTGAAGAACCCGCGATCGGCCTCGTTCTTGGTCGCGTCGAACCGCCCCGCGTCCTTGCCGTCGCCGTACGGCGCGATCGTCCCGGTCTTCATGTAGCTCTGCCCGCCGAGCAGCGCCCCGGTGTGACACGCGGTGCAGCCGGTCGTCATGAACAGCCCCAGCCCCTTCTTCGCCTCGTCGGACAGCGCCGCGGCGTCGCCCGCGAGGTAGCGGTCGAACGGCGCCGGCGTGACCAGCTCGCGCTCGAACGCGCCGATCGCGCGCGCCATGTTGTCGTAGGTGACGGCGTCCTTCTGACCGGGAAATGCCTTGCCGAACATCTCGACGTAGCCGGGGATCGATGCCAGCACCTTGACCACGGACGCCTCGTCGGGCATCGCCATCTCGACCGGGTTGAGCACCGGGCCCTTGGCCTGGTCCTCGACCGTGGCGGCGCGGCCGTCCCAGAACTGCGCGAACTGGCCCGCGGCGTTGTAGACGGTCGGCGAGTTGCGCGTGCCGACCTGCCCCTTGTGTCCCTTCGACACCGGCAGGTTGTCGACGCCGAACGTCGACAGCCCGTGGCACGTCGCGCACGACACGTCGTGGTTCTTCGACAGCCGCGCGTCGTGGTAGAGCGCGCGGCCGAGCGCGATCTGCTCCGCCGTCGCCGGCTCGGCGGCGGGGAAGCGCTCGGGTAGCGGCGGGAACATCGCCTTGACCTGGGCGAGATCGGGCCCGGCGGCGGCGACGACCTGGGTGGCGCCGGTCGCCTTGCCCGCGCCGGGCTTGGCGGCGGCGGGCTGCGACGGGGGCGGCGGGGCCCCCTCGTCCTTCTTGCAGGCGGTGACGGCGGCGACGAATGACAGTGCAACGGCGAGACGTCTCATGGCTGCCTCCGGTGTGCCGCAGCCTGCGCACGAGGTCACGCGCGCGCACCGCGGCGAGGTGGCGCGCGACGAACGCGCGCACGCATGTCATCTCGACGACGACGCGCGGTCAGTGGCAGGGCAAGGTGAGCGTGCCCGTCGCGTACGCCGACAGCGCGTCGGCGTCCCACGCCCCCATCACGACGTCGCACGCAAACGGCGCGAACGTGTCGAGGCCGGGCAGCCACCCGTCGGGATCGACGCGCTCGACCGCGCCGTCGAGCGCGTAGTGGCGGCGCTCGATGAACCGCATCGACGCGGTCCGGTGATCGTCCGGGTCGACGTTGCGCAGCTCCGAGATCCTCCGAGCGAGCCCGGCGCGGGCCACCGGATCGGTCGTGCGCGCCAGGTCCGCCTCGAGCAGCGTCCGGCGCGCGACGCGGAACGCGACGGGATCGGCGCCGCCCGTCGCCTCGCGCAGGATCTCGTCGCCGAGCGTCACGCTCGCGCGCCACGGCTCGAGCTGCGCGCGCGACACGTCGTAGACCGTGGCCTCGGGGCGCGCCGGGTCGAGCAGCGCGGCGCGGCGCAAGCGGAACGCCCCGTGGGTCAGCGCGACGTCGAACGGCGCGAGCGGCTCCTCGCCCTGCTCCATCATGATCTCGTTGACCGACTCGAACCTCGGCGCGCCCAGCCAGTCGATGCGCGCGCCGACCAGCGGGTGGGCGGCGACCGCGACGCCGTCGACGGTCACCGCGCCGACGATCAGGCCGATCGCCGGCCCGTGGCTGCGCGGCGCCACCGGGCACGACGTGCGCACGATCCGGTCGAGGTCGGGCTCGCCGGGCAGCGCGAAGGTGTAGCCGCTGACGCCGCGCGGCTCGTCGGTCGGATCGGGGTTGGTGGCGAGCCGGACCTGGACCCAGCCGGTGAAGCTGCACACGACGACCGTCACGGGACCTCCCCCTGCGCGTACGCCAGGGCTCGATCGCGCACGTAGGCGACGTTGCGCGCGACGTAGGCGAGGCGCGGCGGCACGTCCGGCATCGCCGCGACCTCGGCCAGCCCCGCCGCGAGGTGCGCCAGCCGCTCGCCGAGCTGGACGTGGAAGGTCGCGCGGTCGAGGTAGGTGCGGATCGGCCCGTCGAGCTCGAACGTGGTCACCGCGCAGTGCGCGCCGTCGCCGGCGGGCAGCTCGGTCAGGAGCTCGCCGACCGGGCGCACCACCATCGTCATCAGCGGGAAGAAGGCGTACTTGCGGTAGAAGTCGCGGTCCGCCGGCGTGGCGTCGCTGGCGCCGCAGAGCCGCGCCAGCAGCAGCAGCAGCAGCTCGTAGGCGCGGTTGGCGAGCCGGGCGAGCGCGACCGCGCGCGCGTCGGTCAGCCGGCACAGCGGCTGGCGCGGATCGACGTCGCCGCGCTCCGACGTCACCGGGCTGGACGGCGCCGGCTTGACCATCGCCGCCCGCGTGTCGGCGTCGAGTGCGGCCCACGCCGCGCGCATCCGCTCGACGATCGCGAAGTGCGAGTCGGGATCGTCGGCCGAGGCGCCCTCGCCCTGCACGCGGATCAGATCGACCGCGGCGAGCGCCGACGGCAGGTCCTTCACCGCGAGGATCTCGACGCTGTAGAACTGCTGATCGGGGCCGGCGCCGAAGTCGGTGTTCTGCACCTGCGGGTCGTCGGCGCCGAGGAACAGCGTCGCCGCGGTCGGCGCGCCGGGCCCGCCGAGCGTGACCAGCCCGGCGCGGATCCGGTCGTAGATCGCCGCGACCGACGGGTAGTACGGCAGCGGCGGCCCGTCGGGCGGCGCGGGCGCCTCGAGCCGCGCCGCGAGCTCGAGGAACGCCTCGCCGAACGGCGCGAGCGCCAGCGGCAGGTCGACCGCGAAGTAGCCGGGCTGGACCGGCAGGTTCGGACGGTCGAGATCCGGCGCCGCGCCGACCGCGATCAACAGGTTGGTGACGATGCCGAGGTGCTCCATCTCCTGGCGCGCGATCGCCAGCGTGTCGATCGCGAACGTCCGGACCTGCTCCGCCGCCTCCGGCGACAGCGCCGGCGACGCGCGGTCGAGCGACAGCGCGGCGTAGAGGTACATGCACATGATCGCGTGCTCGAGCTCGGCGGCGAGGCCGAGCGCGTCGATCAGGTCCTCGCGCGTCGTGATCGGCGGGATCGGCGGCGCCGCCGCCACCGTCGCGAGCAGCCCCGCCCTCACGGGGCCTCGCCCAGCCCGAACCGCCGCCCGTCGAGCGCGAGCCGCGCGATCATCGCCGGGTCGGGCGCGCGCCGCTCGCGCGGCGGCACGAACAGCGTCGACGCGGTCGACAGCGGCACCGCCGGCAGGTCGGCGAGGCGGACGTGCTGGATCCGCGGCGCGCACGTCGGCAGCGACGCCGCCTCGTAGACGACGACGACGTGGTCGAGGCCGTAGGTCCGGGCGAGCGCCTCGACCAGCACCGCGACGTTGTCGGCGTTGGTGCGGCCGGGGTTCCAGCTCAGATCGCCGACCGCGCCGATCTGCCAGACGATCAGCGCCGCCGACGGATCGGGCCGCCGGCCGTAGACGAGCAGGTCCGTCGCCTCGTACTGCGCGCACCCGACGACCGCCGGATCGAGCCCGAGGTCGGCGAACAGGCAGTCCTCCGCCGACACGCCGGGCTCCATGATCGCGCGCAGGCCCTCGGCGCGCGCGCGCCGGATCGCGTCGTGCGACGGGTAGACGAACACGCCGGGGTGGCCATAGAACGCGGCGCACACGGTGCGGCCGGCGCGGACGCCGGCGAGCATCGTCTGCGTCATCGCCTCGTAGGTGTCGTGGCGCGCGCGCCCGACCGCGTAGAACCGCGCCAGCGACGCGGCGCGCGGGTTGAGCGAGCGGATCAGCCCCTCGGTGATCGGATCGGTCGTGACGTAGTGGACCTCGTCGGCGGACCCGATCCACGCCCGCGCGTCGAGCGTCATGTGCCCGACCGCCTTGATCCCGGTGCCGACGACGACGAGCAGCCCGCTCACGGCTTGGGGTCGTCCGGCGTGGCGGCGGCCGCGTACACCATCGCGGGGGCCGGCTGCGCGGCGTAGACCATCGCGGCGTAGACCATGTGCGGCGCGGGCTGCGCCGCGTACACCATCGGCGCCGCGTGCCCCTGCGCCGCGTACACCATCGGCGCCGCGTGCCCCTGCGCCGCGTACACCATCGGCGCCGCAGGCCCCTGCGCCGCATACACCATCGGCGCCTGCGCCGCGTACACCATCGGCGCCGCAGGCCCCTGCGCCGCGTACACCATCGGCGCCGCAGGCCCCTGCGCCGCGTACACCATCGGCGCCTGCGCCGCGTACACCATCGGCGCCTGCGCCGCATACACCATCGGC
>WYBA01000188.1 GCA_011526095.1 Myxococcales bacterium
CGGCGGCGCGGCCCGCCGGCGCGGCCCGCCGGCCCCGCGGTACCGTCGCTTCGTGGCGGACTCGCCCCGACGCCCGCGTCCGATCGGCCTGTCCAGCGGCGTCACCGTGCGCCGCGCGGCGGAGCGCGACCGCACGACCAAGCCGTGGCTCGACAGCCGGCACACGTTCGCGTTCGGCACCTACGATCGCGTGTGGTCGGGGCTCGGCGCGCTCAAGGTGCTCAACCACGACTGGATCGCGCCGGGCGCGGGGTTCGAGCTCCACCCGCACTGGGACATGGAGATCGTCACCTGGGTGCTCGACGGCGCGCTGCGCCACCGCGACGATCGCGGCGGCGATGTCGTGCTCGGAGCCGACGACGTGCAGCGGATCTCGGCGGGCACGGGCATCTCGCACAGCGAGCACAACGCGTCGGCGACGGCGCCGGTCGAGCTGTTCCAGCTGTGGATCCAGCCGGCGCACAAGGGCCGCGCGCCGTCGCACGATCACCGCCGCGCGCCGCGCACGCCGACTGCCGGGCTGCGCCTGATCGCCGCGCCCGAGGCGGGCGACGACCACGTGGCGATCGACCAGGACGTGCACCTCCACGCCGGCACGCTGCCGGCCGGCGCCACGCTCGATCACACGATCGCGGCGGGGCGGCGGGTGTGGCTCCAGCTCGCCCGCGGAGCGGTCGCGCTCGACGACCTGCGCCTCGACGCCGGCGACGGCGCCGCGATCATCGATCGCCCGCGCGTCGCGCTGACCGCGCTCGACGATGCGCGGCTGCTGCTGGTCGACCTCGCGTGACGGGCGAGGCGCGGCGAGGTCAGCGTCGCCCGCGGACCGCGTAGATCACGCACAGCACGAACGCCGGCAGCGCGAGCAGCGTGCCGCCGGCGAGCGCGACGTACAGCACGAGCTCGAGGTCGGTCACGCCGCCCTTGCCGTGCGCCGGCCCGGTGTCGGCGTAGCTCGCCGCGGTCAGCGTCGCGGGGACCAGCACGGCCGAGAGCCCGGCGAGGACGCGGCTGCGGCCCACGACCATCCCGACGGCGGCGAGCAGCGTCACGCCCGCGACGGCGACGATCGGCCAGCGCACCGCGCTCTGCGTCTGGGTCGCGACGACGACGGCGAGCCCGATGGCGATCATCGACACGAGCACTCCGGCGACGACGGGCGCGGCTCCGCGGGCTGAGGCCATGCCACAGGATCACGGATCTGGGTGATCTCCGCCATCGGGCGCGGCGCACGAGCGCGCGCGCCGGCGGCGCGGCGCGATCCCGCGCGCCGGTGGGCACGCGTGCGATGCTCGCGGGATGTCGCGCGCGCCGTTCGTCGCCGCCCTCGTCGCCCTCGTCGCCACGCTCGCCGCGGGCTGCCCGGCGCCCCCGCGGCCCCAGCCCCTGGGGCTGCCGGTGGCGTCGTCGCGCCCGGCCGAGGTCGTCGCGGTCCCGCCGGTGGTGATCGAGGCGCGCGTCGAGCCGCTGCCGGCGCTGCCGGCGCCGACGGTGACGCTGGTGTTCGGGCTCGGCGTCGAGCCGCCGGCGCTCGCCGACGTCGAGCTGCCGCACCAGGCGCGCGCGTGCGCGCAGGAGTGGACGCTGCAGCGCGAGCGCGAGCGCGAGCAACACCGGGCGCACGGCTACGCGGTGGCGGCGAACGACCGCAAGGCGGGCGAGGCGGCCCGGCTGCGCGCCGAGGGCGCGGGGCGCAAGCGCCGCAAGGCCGTGCGTCGCTGCCTCGAGGCGTTCGACGCGCACGCGCCGTCGGCCGCGGGGCGGCTGGTGCACGCGCTGATGCTGGTCGAGCGCAGCGAGGAGCCCGACCAGGTGAGCGGGATGTTCGACGACGGGCCGACGGCCGAGCAGCTCCGCGATCGCGCCCGCGCCGCGGTCGAGGCGGCGGCGTGCGAGCAGGGCGCGGCCGGCACGCCGATCGCCACCGCGTGCGCCCGCGTGCTCGCGTACACGGCCGACGACCCGTCCGTCGCGGCCGCCGCGCTGCGCCGCGCGCTGCCCGGGCTCGACGGCGCCGCGGCGGACACGGTGCGCGTCCAGCTCGCGGCGCAGCTCGTCGCCGACGATCCGGACGAGGCCGCGCGGCTCGTCGCGCCGGTGACGGCGGAGGACGCGGTCGGTCCGGCGGCCTGGCTCGACGCCGCGGCCGGCTGGCGGCGCGGCGACTGCGACGCGGTCTGGCGCGCGGGCGCGGCGTGCCGTGCCGCCGCCCGCTGCGACGTCGCCGCGGAGATCGCGCACCACCAGGCGGTGTGCCTCGCCGATCCGGCCGCCGGCGCGGACCGCGCGACGCGACTGCCGGCGCTCGACCCGGGCGCGACCGTCGACGCGGCGGCGGTCGAGGCGCTCGCCCCGTCGTTCGCGGTCGCGGGCGACCCGGCGACGCGGCTGCCCGCGGCGGTGGCGACGTGCGCCCGCGACCGCCGCGCCGGCGCGAGCGCGGCCGAGGTCGCGTTCGTCCTCGGCGGCACGACCCACGCGCCCGTGCTCACCGCCGCCGCCGGCGCCCCGCCGTGGGTCGCTCGCGTCGCCGTCTGCGCGGCGGCGCGCCACGCCGCGACCCCGGTCGACGGCGCGCCGCGGCCGCTCGCCGGCTCGATCGCCCTGGCGCCGTGACCGCGGCGCGCGGCGCGGCGCTACGATGCCGCCATGGACCACGTCATCGCCATCACCGGAGCGTCGTCGGGGATCGGGGCCAGGCTGGCCGAGGTCGCGGTCGCGCGCGGCGCCCGCGTCGTGCTCGCGGCGCGGCGCGCGCCCGAGCTCGAGGCGCTCGCGGCGCGGCTCGGCGAGCGCGCGCTCGCCGTCCCGGCCGACGTCACGCGCCGCGCCGACAACGAGCGCGTCGTCGATCGCGCGCTCGAGCGGTTCGGCCAGCTCGACGTGTGGGTCGCCAACGCCGGCCGCGGCATCTCGCGGCCGGTGTCGCAGCTCACCGACGACGACGTCGACGAGATGATGGCGATCAACCTCAAGTCGGTGCTGTACGGCGTCCAGGCGGCGCTGCCGCACTTCCAGCACCGCCGGCGCGGGCACCTGATCGCGGTGTCGTCGATGCTCGGCAAGATCCCGTTCGCGCCGGTGCGCAGCGCGTACAGCGCGGCCAAGGCCGCGGTCAACTCGCTGATGATCAGCCTGCGGCTCGAGCTGCGCGACGGCTATCCGGACATCCACACCAGCACGGTGCTGCCCGGCGTCGTCGCCACCGACTTCGGCCTCCGCGCCCTGCACGGCGGCGTCGACTCGCGCGCGCTGCCCGGCGCGCAGTCGGTCGACGAGGTCGCGGCGGTGATCGCCGAGCTCATCGAGCACCCGCGCCCCGAGGTCTACACGCGGCCGGAGATGCGCGAGCTGGTCGGTCGCTACCACGGCGCCGACGACGTGCGGGCGATCGAGGCGGGGCCGCCGTTCGGGATGGGCGTGCCGACGCGGCGGTGAGGCGCGGAAGCGGTAGCATCGGCGCGATGCCCGCCGCCACCCCGTCCGCGCCCGACGCCCTGCGCGCCAACCCGGCGCTGCGCCTGTTGCCGGCGGAGGATCTGGCGCGCGTCGAGGCCGAGCTGATCGAGCTGGTGCTCGCGCCGGGCGCCGTCGCGGTGAGCGAGGGCGAGACGACGACGGATCTGTACTTCGTGCTGGAGGGCGCGGCGGCGGTCGAGCGCCACGGGCTGGCGCTGCGGCCGCTGGCGCCGGGCGATCACTTCGGCGAGCTGGCGCTGCTCGGCTCGCCGGCGCGGGCGGCGACCGTCACCGCGACCGCGCCGCTGCGGCTGGCGCGGCTGACCCGCGCCCGGTTCGACGCGCTCGCCGCCGCCCACCCGCGCACCGCGCTGCGCCTGGTCGAGGGGCTCGCCCACGTCCTGGCCGACAACTGGGTCAGCATGACCGACCGCGTCGGGCTGCTGCTCGGCGAGCGGCTGCTGCCGCGGCGCACGGAGGTCCGGGTCACCGTCGCGGGAGAGATCCGGCTCGCGGCGACCGGCACCCGCGTCGGCGACCTGTTGCCGCCCGACGTCGACGGCGATCCCGTGGTCGCCGCGCTGCTCGACGATCGCCCGGTGTCGCTCGACACCGCGATCGGCGCGGATGCGTGGCTGGCGCCGGTGCGGCTCGGCTCGTGGGAGGGGCGCGAGGTGCTGCAGCGCTCGGCCGGCCTGCTGCTGCTCGCGGCTGCCGACCACACGCACCCCGAGTGGCATGTCCGGCTCGGCCCGGCGCTCACGACGTTCCAGCGGGTCGAGCACGCCGCGCCGGCGTCGCCGGAGGCGGTCGTGCTGGCGCTCGGCCCGACGCTGCGCCGGCTGATCGAGGAGCGCGTCGCGTTCCGCGAGGAGATCTGGGCGATCGAGGAGGCGCGCGCGGCGCTGGCGCGAGGCGGGTGGGACGCCGCCGCGGCGGTGCTCGACGCGTGGCGCGACGGCGCGGTCACGCTGGTGCGGTGCGAGGGCGCGCTCGCCGTCCGCACCGGGCCGGTCCTGCCCGACGCGCGGCTGCTCGACGGCGTCGCGCTCCGGGTCCACGGCGACGACGTCGTGCTCGACCTCGGCGCGCGCGGCGCCGCCGGGCTCGGCGACGCGCCGGTCGGCGAGGCCGAGCGCGCGATCGAGGCGCGCGCCCCGCGGTTCGGCGGCGCGATGGTCAAGGAGGCGGCGCGGTGGCGCGCGCGCCTCGGCATCACCTCGGTGGGCGAGCTCAACCGCGCGTGCGTCGCCGGCCGCGTCGACGAGATCATCCGCGTCGCCGAGGGCTTCCACGAGAAGCGGATCGGGCAGCTCGCCGACGCGATCACCGCGCGCGGCGACCGGCTGCGGGTGATCACGATCGCCGGGCCGTCGTCGTCGGGCAAGACCACGTTCATCAAGCGCCTGATCACCCAGCTCCAGGTCGCCGGGATGTCGCCGCACGCGGTCTCGCTCGACGACTACTACGTCGACCGCCAGCGGACGCCGCGCGACGCCGCCGGCGAGCTCGACTACGAGGCGCTCGAGGCGCTCGATCTCGCCGCGCTCGGGCGCGACGTCCGCGCGCTGCTCGCCGGCGCCGAGGTCCGGCCGCCGCGCTACGACTTCAAGGCCGGCGTGTCACTGGCGGGCGCGGGCGCGCCGCTCGCGCTCGGGGCCGGCGACATCCTGCTGCTCGAGGGCATCCACGGCCTCAACCCGCGCCTGCTCGGCGACGCGGTCCCGGCCGACGCGCTGTTCCGCGTGTTCCTCCACCCGGCGTCGAGCCTGCCGCTCGACCGGCTCGGGCGCGTCGCGCCGGAGGACCTGCGGCTGCTGCGCCGGATCGTCCGCGATCGCCACGGCCGCGCGATCCGCGCCGCCGACAACATCGCGCGGTGGCCGTCGGTGCGGCGCGGCGAGCTCGTCCACATCTTCCCGTACCTGCCGCACGCCGACGCGACGTTCGACAGCGCGCTGGTCTACGAGCTGTGCGTGCTCAAGGTCTACGCGGAGCGCTACCTGCTCGAGGTGCCGCCGCGCCACGCGTCGAACACCGTCGCGCAGCGGCTGCGGCAGCTGGTCGATCGGTTCGTCGCGATCTACCCCGAGCACGTCCCGCCGACGTCGATCCTGCGCGAGTTCATCGGGGGCTCGGGGTTCGAGTACTGACCTCGGGCGCCGGATCGCGTCCGACCCGCGCCGCGGCGTAGCGCGCGATCAGCTCGTCGCCGAGCGCGCGCAGGCGCTGCCCCTCCGCGGCGTTGGCGTCGTCGACGGCGGCCGCCGCTTCGTCGAGCGCGTCGAGGTCGCGGCCGGGGAGCAGGCGCTCGGCCATCGGGTAGAGGACGTCGTCCTCCTTGACGATGTGTCCGGACAGCAGCCGGACGTAGCCCATCACGGTGCGGCGCAGGACCGCCAGCTCCTCCTCGTCCAGCGGCCCGGACGCCGCGGCGAGCGCGGCCAGCATGCCGACGTGCTGGCGGCCGGCGTCGTGGTCGGCGTACATGCACGCCAGCGGGCCGGTGTCGCGCGGCAGCGGCCCGCGCTCGAGCGCGTCGAACAGCAGGTCCTCCTCCTTGTGGTGGTGCCAGCCGTCGACGAACTTGCGCAGGTAGGTCACGAACTGGCCGATCGCGCCGCGGACGTCGGCGTCGTCGTGGGCGTGGAACGCGGCGAAGTCGTGGAGCGCGGTGAGGACGCGCTGGATGTGGACGTGCTCGGCGACGAGCGTGGACACGAGCTGGCTCATGAGTCCTCGAGGTACGGCTGTGGCGGCTCAGGCGACCGCGGTGGCGTCGGTGGCGGCGGCGGGCGCTGGGTCGAGCCGCCGCACGTCGTCGACGAGCCCGGGCAACAGCGCCTCGGCCTCGTCGGGATCGAAGTCCATGCCCATGCGCTTGGAGACGCCGAGCTCGGTCAGCGTGATCTGGAGCGCGGGCGCCAGGCCGTGGCGCTCGAGGCACGCGCGCACGCAGCGCAGCGGGCACCCGTCGAGCGCGACGATCGGTCGCCCCGACGTCGCGATCCGCACCAGCGCGGCGACGTCGCCGCCGACGCCGGCGATGCACGACATCTGCGCCGCGCCGACGCGGTCGAGGCGGATCGCGAGGTGGTTGGCGAGCTGCGCCGCGCTCGAGCACCCCGAGCACGAGTACACCAGCGGCCGGGCCTTCATGGCCGCAGGCTGGCACGCGCCGTCGCGGCGTGACTTGACCGGGGTCAAGTCGCGGTGAGCGCCGGCCTCGTCGGCCGGGCCCGGCCCGCGGTCAGTACGTGACGGTGAACCGCATCCCGGGCGTGGCGCGCTCGGCGCCGCGCGCGTTGACGCCGAGGCCGCGGGCGATGTCGACGACGACGCCGGTGACCGTGTCGGACCCGCAGTAGGCCTGCAGCGAGGCGCGCGTGATGTCGATCGACGCCCCGACGTTGACGCCGACGGTCGCGCCGATCGGCGCGGTCTGCTCCTCGAAGATCCGCGACGGCACGAACGTGGTGTACAGCCCGCCGCCGGCGCGCCGGCACGTGACCGCGCGCTCGAAGTCCGCCTGCGCGAGCGTCACGCCCTGTGGATCGAACGCATCGACGCGCAGCCGCAGCGGGCGGTTCGCCACCGCCTCCACCACGCCGACGACGTCGCCGTCCCGGACCTCCCACGCACGCTCGTCGTCGGTCGCGCGCAGCACGACGCGCGGCGGCGTCGGGTCGGAGGCCGGCACCGTGGCGCACTGATCGGGCGCGAACAGCAGCAGGTTGTCGCCGGTGCGGCAGGCGTTGCCGGCGGCGACGAAGTCGACGCCCTCGGCGATCTTGTCGGTGAGGCACTCGTGCCCGGCGGCGTCGAACGTCGCCAGCGACGCCCACGTCGTGCCGCGCAGCTCGCGGACCTCGATCCGGCCCATGCCGCTGCCGACGACGCAGCCGGTGGTCGCGCCGTACCAGTAGCGGTCGCCGAGCAGCAGCCCCGACGCGCTCCACCCATAGATCTGGATGTCACGGCCGATCCCGGCGGTGCCGGAGCGGACCTCGCGGATCGGCTCCCACGCCGCGCGCTCGTGGTTCCACGCGCGGAGCTGCACGCGGGCGTTCGGCGCCGCGGCGTAGCCCGAGACGGTGAGCGGGTCGATGCGGGACGTGACGGAGCCGTCGTCGACGGGGGAGATCACGCAGCCGGACAGGCCGGCGGCGGCGAGCAGGAGCAAGGTGCGCATGCGTCCTCGATACCCGGCGCGCGGCGGCGCGTCACTGCACGGTTGCGGCACGATCCGGACGGTGGCGGCGGACGTGGGCGAGGACCGGCGCGGCGGCCCGCCTTCAGCGCCGCTCGGCGAGCACCGCGTCGACCCGCGGCTCGCCGCCCACGAGGCGGACGGCGATCACGAGGCGCAGCTTGCCGGCGCGCAGGAAGACCAGTCGGTGGTGCGCGAGCGACGTGAGGTGCTCGCGGGATCCCGAGCGCACCTTGCCGCTGCGGCGCTCGAGCGCGGCCAGCGTGCCGTGCACGACCTTGCGGGACAGCCCGCGCTCGAGCTTGCGCGCGGCGCCGCCGAGCCCGGCGATCAGGCACTGCGGCGTGCCCGGCAGGCCCTCGCCTTCGGTGACGAACCTCGCGTGGTCGGCGCAGCCGGACTCGTCGGCGGCGATGTCCAGCCCGACCAGGTCGACCAGCAGCGGGATCGAGACGGCCTCGATCGTGCGCTCGAGCGAGCCGTCGCGCAGCGCCCGCAGCAGCGCGCGCGTCGCGCTCACCGCTTGTTTGATCGTCGGGGCGCCCGCGTCCGCGTCCTCGTACAGCGCGGGCGGCGGGCAGTCCGGGCAGTCCCCCGCGGCGGCCGGCGTCGGCGTGGCGACCGCGATCCCGAGCCCCAGCAGCACGACGAGCCACGTGTGAGCCATGGCCCATCCTACCGGACCGGCCGGCGCGGGGCGCCCGCAGAACCGCGCCGCGGGGCCCGCGCGCCGCGTGCTACCGTCGAGCGCGTGTCGTGGCTCGGTCGCATGCTCGGCGCCGGCGGCCCGCCGCCGTGGTCGCCGCTCGACCGCGCCGGTCACCACCGCTTCGTCACCGCCGTGCGCGCCGCGCTGCTCGATCGTGGCGTCAAGCTCGACCGCGCGGGGCTGATCTCCGGCGAGCTGCCGCTGCCCGACGACGCGCTGCGGCCGACGTGGGACCTGCGCGCGCTCGCGGCGCGCTGCGCGCACGCGGACGATCCCGAGCAGTGGGACCACCTCGTCGCCGAGGATCTCGCGCGGCACCTCCGCCCGCCCGCGCCCCGCCCGCCGCGCGCCGCGCGCGTCCCCGAGCCGCCGCGCGTCGCGCCGGCGCCGCCGCGCGCGCCCGAGCCGCCGCGCGCTGGCACCGAGCGCCCGTCGTCGCGGATCATCCCGCCCGAGCGCACGCGCCGCCAGACGACCGAGCTCGACACCACCCACCTGCGCACCCAGGTGTGGAGCCGCGACAACCCGGTCGTCGCGGCGCTCGCCCTCGACGCGATGATCCACCGCGAGGTGGGCGGCGGGCTGGTCGAGGTGGCGGTGTGGGATCTCGAGGGCGCGGCCGAGCACACCGTGGCGCGCGACGACCGCGGCCTGGGCGGGCTCGAGCCCGACGAGGTCCTCACCCGCGGGCGCGTCCAGGCCGTCGCGGCCGACGTCGACGGCGTCGTGTTCCAGCCGGTCACGCTCGCCGGCGTGCCGGCCGAGGTCGCGGTGTCGAACGGCTACTACCTCGGCGCGTGCATGCTCCAGCTGCTGGAGCGGGTCGCGCCGCCGGCGGTGACGATCGTGTGCCCGGTGAGCACGCACCACTGGATCCTGGTGCCGGCCAGCGTGAAGACGACGCCGGCGGTGCTCGCCGCGGCGCGCCAGCTCGCCGCCACGATCCTGGCGCAGGCCCGGCTGTCCGCGACCGAGCGCCTCGGCGACGCGCTGCTGTGGTGGCCGGGCGGCGGCGCCCCCGAGGAGATCGTCGTCGACGGCGACGGCGCCGTCCGGCTGTCGCCCGATCAGAAGGCCGCGCTGAAGCGGCTGTGATCCCGCGGCAAAACGCGGCGCGACTTGTCCGGCGTCAAGTGGCGTCGCGCCGGCCGCGCCCAGCATGGAGGCGACCACACACCGAGGAGGTCGTCATGTTCGCGGGATTCATCGGGCTCATCATCGGCGCGATCGTGGGAGGCGGCCTGGCCGGCGAGCTCGGCGCGGCGTCGGTCGCGCCGCTCGGGCTGTTCGCTGGCCTGACGTTCCACGCCCTGGCCTGGCTGCGCGCGCACAGCGGCGACGCGCCGGTCGTCGAGCGCCACCTCGTCATGTGCACGCCGATGGGCCACGCCGCGCGCGCCGAGCTCGTCGGGGACCTCGAGCAGCGGCGGTGGCACGACGTGCGGAGCTGCTCGCTGCTGGCCGAGCAGGATCAGGTCCAGTGCGACAAGGGCTGCGTCCGGCTGATGAACCTGTCCGGCGTGCGGCCCGGCGCCGCGCGCGGCTGCGCCGGCTGCAACGCCGCCGAGTAGCGCATGCCGACCGAGGCGTCGCGGCGCGCGCTCGACGGCCTGCGCGAGCCGTCGACGCTGCAGTGGTACGTCATCCCGCTGCTGGCGATCGTCCTCTACATCTACGCGGTGGAGGTCGATCGCGCGCGGCGCACGCGCGACTGGCGCGCCGTCGTCGCCGGGCTGACGGTGTTCGGGATGGACTTCGTCAACGAGACGGTCAACGGGTGGATCCTCGTGCTGTCCGATCGCTCCGCGCTGTGGACGGCGCCGGGCCCGACGGCGCTGCGCACGATGGTCGGGTGGAACATCGAGATCATGTTCATGTTCGCGCTCGCCGGCGTGATCTTCGCCCGGACGCTGCGCGACGGCGCGGGCTGGCGCGAGCGCTGGGGCTGGGCCGCGGGCTACTCGGCGTTCTGCGTCGCGGTCGAGCTGCTGCTCAACCGCGGCGGCCTGCTGGTGTGGGAGTACGCGTGGTGGAACGCCTCGGTCGTGGGGACGCCGTTGATCTTCGCCCTCGGCTACTTCCACTTCTTCGCCGCGGCGATCCTGGTCATGGGCGCGCGCACCGCCCGCACCCAGGTGATCGCGATCGCCACGATCTACGCCGTCGCGATCACGCTCAACGTCGTCGGGCTCGGCGTGCTGGGCTGGCGGTACTGAGCCGTCACAGCTCGATCGCGTCGAGCGCGGCGTCGTCGAGCGCGCCGCGCTCGACCGTGGGCGTCGCCGGCGTCGCCTCGTGGTGCGGCGCGCGCGCGGCGGCGGTGCACAGCGAGCAGCCGTGCGGCGCGTGCGGCGCGTCGTGGCGGTGCAGCGCGATCACCGCGCGCGACACCTGCGCCAGCTCGCGCCGGACCTCGCGGCGGCGCCCGGCGACGCGCTCGATCTTCATCTCGTCGTAGCCGGTGGTCTGGTGGCGCATCCACGCGATCACCGCGGCCTCGGCGCGCTCGTCGATCGAGAGGCGCTGGGTCCGCGCCACGGTGCCGCTGCCGACGGGCGTGGCGTGGGCGGCGACGAGCCGCGCGACGCGCTCGCCGAGCGCCGCCCACCGCGGCGCGAACCGCAGGAACGCGCGGACCTCCTGCTCGAACGCGACGACGTACGCCGACTGTGCGCGCTCGCGACGGTCCTGGTCGGCGACGCGGCGGCGCGCGTAGGCCTCGGTCGCGCGCTCGGCGTCGAGCGCGGCGCGCGCCTGCTCGATGTGCTCGCGCGGCGCCCACAGGCCCTTCGAGAACGCCTTGCGGCCGCGGCGCTCGATCACGGCCCACGACGGCCCGGCCGCCTTCACCCGCCGCGTCAGCCCGGCGTCGCCGGGCGGCAGGCACTCCCACCCCGGGGGCGGGCTCAGTCGGCGGCCGTCGGGGTGGAGGAACACGCGCGGGTCCGCCGTCGGGGCGAGGGTGAGGCACTCGGGCATCACGCGGAACTTCTCCGATCCCTCTGATCGGCGACTCCCGCGCCGCGGTGTGGCCGCGGCGTTTCGCCTGGCTCACGGAGCGTTTGCGTCGGTACGGATCTCGCACCCGGTGCAGGCATGTCGACGATCCTGGAGGCATCGCGAAAGGGCCAGATCGTGGCCGGGCGGTACCGGCTGACCGAGCTCGTCGGCTACGACGCCACGCGCGGCAACGCGGTGTGGCGCGCCGAGCTCCACGGCGCGGCCGGCTTCGCGCGGGAGGTCGCGGTGCGCACGATCGTCCCGCCGGACGCCGCGCGGGTCGCCGCGGCGATCGCCCGCAGCCCCTGTCATCCCAACGTGGTGCAGGTCCTCGACGTGTGCAGCGACGGCGCGGCGACGTTCCATGTGGTCATGGAGTGGGTCGACGGCGTCACGCTGGGCGAGCTGAGCCATGGGGTCCAGCGCCTGCGCCTGCCGATGCCGTGGCAGCTCGTCGCGGCGATCGGCGTCGGCGCGCTGCGCGGGCTCGCCGCGGGGCACGGTCGGGTGCGCGCCGACGGCGCCCCCGCGCCGCTGCTGCACGGCCATCTCGGCCCGGACAGCGTCCTGCTCGGCCGCAACGGCGTCGTCAAGCTGACCCCGTTCGCGATCACGCCGGAGCCCGTCGGCCCGCACCGCGAGGACGCGCTCCGCGCCGGGGCCGATCGCGCCTACCTCGCGCCCGAGCTGGTCGCTGGCTGGCGCCCGACGATCGCCGCCGACTTCTACGCGCTCGGCGCGACGTTGTGGAACGCCCTGGTCGGCGCCCCGCCGGAGCCCGGCGACGTGTTCACCTCGCTCGAGCAGCTCCGTCCCGACGCGCCGCCCCGGCTGCGCGCTGCCCTCGGGCGCGCGCTCTCGCGCTCGCCGGGAGAGCGGTTCGCGACCGCCGAGGACATGGCGCGCGAGCTGCGTGCCGACCTCGCGGCGGTGCGCTGGCTGCACGGCGCCGAGGCCGATCTCGGCGCGGCGGTGGCCGAGGCGATCGACGCCCTGGCGTGGGGGCGCCGTCCGCGAGGCGCGCCGTCGCCGGCGGGGTCGGCCGCCAACCCGATCCTGTTGACCCGTCGAGCCGCCGAGCCCGTCGCGGACGCCGATCTGGTGTCGATCGAGCTGGCGCCGCGGGAGGACGCGCCCTACGCCGCGTTCGAGCTGTACCTGGCGGCGAGCCTGGGCATGGAGCCGAGGTAGGCGCCGACGCGTGCGAAGAACTTTCGCGCGCACGGTGGCCCCGGCGCAATCCTGGCGCCGGGCGCCGCCGGGATCGACGCCTGCGCTGGCACTCCGCTCGCACGCCCCGTGCGCAGGTATTCGATGAGTGACCGCGAGGCCAGCGCAGCACGACCGGCCGCTGACGCGCTGCGGCTGCACCCGCAGTACCGCGGCAAGATCCAGGCGGCGCCGAAGTGTCCGGTCCGCGGGATGGAGGACTTCTCGGTCTGGTACTCCCCGGGAGTCGCCGCGCCGTGCAAGGAGATCGTCCGCGACCCCGCCGCCGTCTACGCGCACACCAACAAGGGCAACACGGTGGCGATCGTCACCGACGGCTCGCGCGTGCTCGGGCTCGGCGACATCGGGCCCGAGGCCGGGCTGCCGGTGATGGAGGGCAAGGCGCTGCTGTTCAAGTACCTCGGCGGCGTCGACGCGGTCCCGCTGTGCCTCGACGCCCACGACCCTCACGATCTGGTGCGCGCGGTCCAGTGGCTGCAGCCGTCGTTCGGCGGCGTCAACCTCGAGGACATCGCGCAGCCCAAGTGCTTCCGCGTGCTGGCGGCGCTGCGCCGGTCGCTGCGCATCCCGGTGTGGCACGACGACCAGCAAGGCACCGCGACGGTGCTGCTCGCGGCGCTCGAGAACGCGCTGGTGCGCGTCGGCAAGCCGCTGGCCGGCGTGCGGATCGCGATCATCGGCGCGGGCGCCGCCGGGTTCTCGACCTACCGCCTGCTGCGCGCCGCGGGCGCCGACCCCGGCGCGATCGTCGTGTGCGATCGCAAGGGCCCGCTGTCGGCGGCGCGCGACGACCTCGTCACCCAGCCCGAGGCGCTCGCGGAGAAGGCCGAGCTGTGCCGCGACACCAACCGCGGGCGCGTGCACGGCGGCATCGCCGACGCGCTGCGCGGCGCCGACGTGTGCATCGCGTTCGCCTGTCCCGGCCCGGGCGTGATCCAGCCGGCGTGGGTGCGGACGATGGCGCCCGGCGCGATCCTCTTTGCGTGCGCCAACCCGACGCCGGAGATCTGGCCGTGGGAGGCGACCGAGGCGGGCGCGCGCATCGTCGGCACCGGCCGCAGCGACCTGCCGAACCAGGTCAACAACTCGCTCGGCTTCCCGGGCATCTTCCGCGGCGTGCTGGATGTGCGCGCGCGCGCGATCACCGACGAGATGGCGCTCGCCGCGGCGCGCGCGCTCGCCGCCTACGCCCGAGAGCGCGGGCTGCGCGACGACGCGATCCTGCCGCCGATGGACGATCCGGAGGTCGTCGTGCGCCAGGCGGTCGCGGTCGGGCAGCAGGCGATCGCGCAGGGCCTGGCCGCGCAGCCGCTCGGCCCCGACGAGCAGCGCGAGGTCGCGCGCGGCAAGGTGTACGAGGCGCGCGCGATGATGACCGCGCTGACGCAGGCCGGCGTGATCGCGCCGCCGCGGTGAGCGACCGGTCGCCCGCGCCTCACCCCTTGGCGTAGAGCGCGACGCCGATCGTGATCCCGGCGCCGGCGGTGACGAACAGCACCCGGCGCGCGCGCGTGAACTGGCCCGTGGCGAACGCCGCGGCGAGCGCGGCGAGCGGGCCGGCGGTGTGCGCCGTCGCCAGCGCGCCGCGTACCTCGGGGAGGCGGTCCTCGGGGATCCCGAGCTCGCGCGCGACCTCGCGGGCGAACGCGCGCGGGTGCTGGCTGGCGATCAGCACGTCGACGTCCTCGCCGTCGAGCCCGGCGTCGTCGAGGACCTCCGACGTCACGTCGATCGCGTGCTCCACGCACCGCGCCGCGAACGCCGGCGCCTCGTGGATCTCGAGCACGTTGCGGCCGCGGTGGAGCAGCCCGCCGCGCGGCGCCCACCGCACCTCCGCCTCGAACAGCGCCGCGTCCTCGCCGAACGTCCGCAGCTCGAACCGCTCGAACCCGGTGGCGCCGTCGTCGTGCGCCAGCAGCATCGCGCCGCCGACCGGCGCGAACGGGAAGCCGCGCGTGCGCAGCGGCGCGGGATCGGCGTCGGCCGCGACCACCATCCCGAGGCGCGCGGCGCCGGGGGCGACGAACGCGTCGACGAGCCGCGCCGCGGTCACGACGCCGGCGCCGCCGTTGAGCACGTCGAACGAGAACGTGCCGTGGTGGCCGAGCCGGGGCGGGTGGCCGAGGTTGGCGCCGAGATCCTCCTGGATGATCGCCGCCAGCGCCGGCTCGGCGACGTTGCGATCCTTGTAGAGGCCGGCGTTGACCAGCAGCTCGAGCTCGGACGCGCCGTGGTGGCTGCGCCGCAGGCAGGTGCGCGCCGCCTCGTCGGAGAGGTGGAGCGCGCCGCGGCCGAGCAGGTGGCCGTGCGCGGTCGCGGTGGCGACGGCTTCAATGCGGGTGCCCATGGGTCTCCCTCAGCTCGTCCATGACGAGCGACACGACGCCGAGCTCGAGCCCGGAGGCGACCGACAGCAGCAGGATCCGGTCGCCGGGCTCGAACCGGCCCTCGGACAGGTGGCGGTGGAGCGCGAGGAACAGCGTCGTCGACGCGGTGTTGCCGTAGTCGTCGACGGTCACGACCACGTGGCGCGGGTGCTCGCCGGTGCGGGCGGCGAGCGCGCGCTCGCCGGCGTGGATCGCGCGGACCGAGGTCTGGTGCGGGATCAGCCAGTCGATCTCGCCCAGGCGCAGGCCGTGGCCGTCGAGCAGCTCGTCGATCAGCGGTGGCCCGTCGGCCATCGCGGCCCGGTGGATCGCGCGGGCGCGCGTGAACATCCGCGCGCCGGGCGCGTGCGCCGCGGGCAGCCCGACGCACAGCCGGCTGTGCTCGGCGATCGTCGTGAACCCGGCGAGCTCGATCCCGGGGCGGCCGTCGGCCGCGCGATCGACGAGCACCGCGGCGCCGGCGTCGCCCAGCGTCAGCGACGCGAGCTGCAGGCTCAGGACGTTGCGGATCGAGCGCGCGGCGTTGGCGCCGAGCCCGGTGATGTGCTCGCCGCTGACGACCAGGCCGCGGCGGATCGCGCCGCGCCGGACGAGGTGGTCGAGCAGGAACACGCCGGTGAGCATGCCGGCGCACGCGTTGGACAGGTCGAAGCTGGTCGCGGCGCCGGCGCCGATCGCCTCCTTGATCGCCAGGCTCATCGGCGGCTCGATCCGGTGCGCCGCCGTCCCGACGTGGCGGGTGATGCTCGCGCTGATCACGAGGTCGAGGTCGGCGCCGGTGTAGCGCGAGCGCGCCAGGCAGTCGCGGGCCGCGTCGATCGCCAGCGTCAGCGAGTCCTCGTCGGGGCCGCACACGCGGCGCTCGCGGATGCCGGTGAGGCGCTCGAGGTCGATGTCGGGGTGGTGGCGGGCGCTCGCCATCAGCTCGTGCGTCGTCATCCGCCGCGCCGGCAGCCGCGCGCCGACGCTCTCGATCCGCGCGACGTGCGGCGCGGCCGGCCCCGGCGCCGGCTCGGCGAGCATCCACGACGTCGGGTGCGCGGCGCGCGCCGCGAGCGCGCGGTTCATCGCCTCGAACGCGCGCCGCGTCTCGGCCTCGAGCACGGCTCGGGCGACGAACGGCACGGCGCCCGAGAACACCTCGCGCTGGACGAACCGCGTGCGCCCGCCGGCGAGCGGCTCGAGCTCGAAGCTGTGCTCGCCGGCGGCGAGCCACGGCGCGCCCACCTGGCCGCGCCAGCGCAGCACGCGCGGCTCGGCCCGCTCGGTGACGGTCGCGGTGAACCCGAGCGGCAGCCCCGACGGGGTGCGGACCCGGACGTGGACCGTGCCGCCGACGTGGGGGTCGCCGTGGGCGTGGCGGATGAACGGGTTCCACTCGGCGTGGCGGTCGAGCTCGGTCAGCGCGCGCCACACGATCTCGGGCGGCGCGTCGATCTCCGTCGCGACGGTGATCGTGCGGCGCTCGCGCGCGACCCGGTCGAGCGCGGCCTGCATCGCGGCCTCGACCTCGCGGTAGCAGCGCTCGACCACCTCCGGCTGGTCGGCGGCCTCGGGGCCGAGGTCGGGCCAGCTCATGGGCGGCAGGAACGCGACGGTGGTCTGCGTCGGCAGCGGCAGGTAGGGCAGGAACCCCGTCGTCACGCCCCACGGCAGCGCCGCGACGATCGGCAGCACCTCGGTGCGGGCCCAGCGGTGGGCGCGGACCAGGCGCGCCAGCCGATCGCCGCGCGCCAGCACGAACAGCTGCTCGTGCGTGCCCGCGGTGACGACCGGGACGATCGGCACGCCCTGCCGCAGCGCGAGCTTGATGAACCCCTTGCGCCCGCCGAGCACGACCTTGTCGCGATCGCGGAACGGACGGAACGTGTCGAGGTCGGACCCGGGGTAGACGAGCACGGCGGCGCCGGCGGCGAACGCGTGGCGCGCGCTGTCGTGCCCGGCGCGCAGCATCCCCAGGCCCGACGCGTAGCGGCGCAGCACAGGGTCCTCGAACAGGAAGTCGTGTACGAGCGCGTACACGGCGCGCTCGGGCCCGAAACGCTCGTGGATCGCCAGCGCGGTGAGGAAGCCCTCGCTGGGCAACAGGCCGCCGCTGTGGTTGCCGACGAGCAGCACCGGGCCACGCGCCGGCACGTGCTCGACCCCCTCGACGCGCAGGTGGAAGTAGTGGCGCGCGAGCAGGCGGAACAGCCCGGTGAGCAGGGTGACGAGCCGCGGATCGCGTGCGCCGACGTCGTCGGCGGTGGCGCGGCCGGCGCGGCCCGTGGCGCGGCGCAGCGCGAACCGCGCGAACCGCGCGAACAGCCGAGGCGGCGACAGCAGCACCCTGCGGTCCGCGCGGGGCACGAGGCGGCGGGCCTGTCGGATCCAGTCGGTGAGCTCGCGGGTGATCGACACACGTCCAGCGCCTGCATCCGCCGGGCCGTCGCGGCGCCAGCCTGCGGGCGGCGGATCGCGCACGGCTTGCGGTGGCGCGCGGGGAGGCCCGCCACCGGGACTGGTGTAGCGTCGCACCGATGACCATCGATCGAAGGGGGTGCGGGGCGCCCGAGGTCCGTCACCGCCACGTCGCCGCGGCCGCGCTCGGGCTCGCCGCCGGGTGCGGCACGCCGGCCCCCGCGGCGACCCCGCCGGCCGCGGCGGCCTCGCCGGGGCCGTCGTCGGGCTACGTCGTCGTGCCGCGCGACACGTGGCTGCGCTCGGCGCCGGCCGTCGACGCGCCGGCGGCGCGGGCGTCCGACGCGCACGAGGCGCGGTGCAACGTCGAGGGCGCGAGCGATCCGTGGGTGCTGCGCCGGGTCGCGGTGGACGGCGACTGGTACGTCGTCGAGAACCTGCAGCCGGCGGAGGCGGCTGCGCACTGCTACGCCAACGTCGACGCGCTCGCCGGGTGGCGGCTGCGGTTCTACGTCCGCCGGGCGGACGCGCTGCCGGTCACGCGGCACCGCGTCGAGGTCGAGCACGAGGACGGCACCGGCTTCACCCTGAGCGCCGGCGTCGTCGCGCGGCCCGACGGCGAGCTCGCGCGGGTCGAGGTCGATGGCAACGTCGTCTCGCTCGCGGTGCCGCCCGGGGCGATCGGCGACGACTATGGCGCCCCGACCGAGCCGCTGTGGGTCGACGATGGCGACGACGACGACGAGGGCGACGAGTTGCCCGCGGGCGCGCTGTACGTCGGCGGTCGCCGGATCGACGTGGACGCGAACGAGATCGAGCACGACGACGAGCAGGTCGTGCTCACGTCGGCGTGCAGCCAGTACCGCGCGAAGGTCCACGCCAGCGAGCGGGTCGGCCTCTCCGGCCGTTCGGGCTGCATGTCGGGCGGCGGGATCGATCGGACGAAGTACCCGCGGCTGCCCGCCGGCACGCAGCTCACGTGGCCCGATGGCCGCGGCGCGGGCGAGGTGCTCGAGGACCAGCGGCTGTACTGGCCCGACGAGCCCGACGGCGAGCGCCAGTGCTTCCGTCTGCCGCTGATCCCGCGCCAGCAGTGGGACAACCACGAGCAGCCCCGCGACGAGTGGTTCCTGCGGCTGTGCGCGCGCCTGCGCGACGTGCGGTGATCGGCCGCTCTCGGGCGTGGTGGTGCGGCGCGGAGCTCGTCGGCCGGCCCGGCCCGGTGATCCGTCGTGCCAGAATGGGCATGATGGCGACCGATCGCGATGACGATCTCGGCCTCGGCTCCACCGTCGACTCGGGCCCGGATCACGGAGATCCAGCGGCCGCGACGCTCGCCGAGCTGGCGGCGGGCGCGCTGCCGGCGGTGGCGCCCGGCCGATACAAGGTCGAGGGTGAGCTGGGCCGCGGCGGGCTGGGGCGGGTGTTGCGGCGTGGCGGTGCCGGGCGCCGTGGCGTGGCGCGCGTCCCACGATCGTCCGGGAGACCGCGAACACCGGCGCCGGGCCAGGTAGGGGCCCGGCGCCTCGATGCTCGAGCGATCGCCGCGGAGGGTCCGAGAACCGGACAGCCGGGATGACGGGGTCGGTCGATTCTCGCGCGGGCGTGCACTTTGGGCTTGACGGGGTATGCGGCGACGCGCGAGCCCCTCGTCGGAGATCGACGTGAGATCGCGCGCCAGACGCGTCGTGCGACGCGTGGAGCGAAGAAGCGAGGCGCGAGGTCGAAATCGCGGTCGAGGGTGCGTTCGCGGGCTCCTGGCGCAAGCGGTGACGTCGAAAATGTCGTGATAGAGGTGAAGCTCACCGAC
>WYBA01000189.1 GCA_011526095.1 Myxococcales bacterium
GCAGCCGCGCGATCCGCGCGGCGAGCGCCGCGGCGCCCGGGCCGCCGAACGGGGCGAGCGCGCGCGCGAGCGAGGTCGCGTCCGCCGGCCGCTCGTCGCGCGGCTTGGCCAGGCACCGCGCGACGACGTCGGCGAGCGCGGGCGGCGCCGGCGCGACGGCGTCCAGCCGCGGCGCCGGTTCGCTCATCACCGCAGCGCACAGCGCCGCGAGGCTGTCGTACTCGAACGGCAGCCGGCCGCTGACGAGCTGGTAGAGGATCACGCCGATCGCCCACACATCGGCGCGCTCGTCGACGTCCTTCGACGACGTCATGTGCTCGGGCGCCATGTACGCCGGCGAGCCCATCAGCTCGCCGGTGCGCGTCGGGCCGCCGCCATCGCGCCACTTGGAGATGCCGAAGTCGAGCACCTTGACCAGCGGGGCGCCGTCGGCCGTCTCGGTGACGAACAGGTTGCCCGGCTTGAGGTCGCGGTGGACGATCCCGGCGGCGTGCGCCTCGGCCAGGCCGAGCAGCGCCTGGAGCACGAGGTCGACCGCCTCGTCGACCGGCAGGGCGCCGCGGCGGGCGAGCCGCTGCGCCAGGTCCTCGCCGTCGAGCAGCTCCATCACGATGTACGGCGTGTCGTCGTCGCAGCGGCCGACGTCGAGCACGCGGCACACGTGCTCGCCGCGCAGCCGCGCCGCGGCGCGCGCCTCGCGGAGGAACCGCTCGACCGCCTGCGCCGAGCTCATCGCGTCGGGCAGCATCAGCTTGAGCGCGACCGGCTGGTCGAGCTCGACGTGGGTGGCGGCGACGACCATCCCCATGCCGCCCACGCCCAGGACGCGGTCGACGCGGTACTTGCCGGCGACCAGCTCGCCCGCCTGCACCAGCCCGGGCATCATCGACCGCTCGCCGGGGTGCCCGCGCCGCGCGCGCCGGCGCCGTGCACGTAGAACACGTGCTCGCTGTCGACCTGCATCGCCGGAAGCTCGCCGGTGTCGCGCAGGACCTCGCCGGCGGGCGTCGTGACGGTGAGCGTGTAGGGCGTCGCCATCGTCCCGACGTAGTTGTGCGCCCAGATCTCGTACGTGCCGGGCAGCGGCGCGGTGAAGAACACGTTCTCCACCAGGTTGCCCATCCCGGTGTCGTCGACGTCGAGCGTGCCGCTGTCCGCCATCTCGGACATGAACGAGATCTCCGCCCCCGACGGCGTGCGGACGTGGAGGTCGACGTCGGTCGCCACCTCCCACTGCAGCGTGACGCGCAGCTCGCCGGTCCCGACGCACGTGCCGTTGACGCACGCCTGCCCGTCCGCGCAGCCGCCGACGCACGTCGCCGGGCCGGCGCCGTCGACGCAGCTCGCGGCGTCGGCGGTGAAGCTGCCGCCGGTCATCAGGCCCGCCGAGCTGCCGGTGATCGTCCCGGTGACCGCGTCGCCGGTCACGGTCGCGGTCGCGGTCCCGGACTCGATCACGACGCCGGCGTAGGGCTCGTTGCGCCACACCAGGGCGAAGTCGTCGCCGCCGGACGGCGCCAGCCCGTCGAGCGAGCCGAGCAGCACGGGCGTCGCGCCGTCGGGGCTCGCGTACTGGCCGAACAGCTGGTCGCCGGCGCGGACGAACGCGACCCGCCCGCCGCGCCCGTCGGCGCGGGTGAACGTGCCGCAGTAGCGGCGCGGGGCGTCGGCGAACGCGTCGCAGCGGAACGAGCCGGCCGTCTCGATCCCCACGCCGGTGACGCGCTCGTCGTCGAACGTGCCGCGGAACAGCACGTCGCGGCCGTCGATCGGGACCGTCACCTCGAACTCGCGCGCGCTCGCCGTGCCCCAGGCGCGGTCGAACCCGAGCGACAGCCCGGCCTTCGCGCCGTCGATCAGCAGCTCGAACGACGACCGCGCGTCGCACACGCCGCGGAACAGGTGGGCGCCCGGCGGCAGGTCGAGGCACGTGCCCTCGGCGCACAGGATGTACGGACACTCGGTGGCGTCGGCCGACAGCGGCATCGGCTCCCCGGTCGAGGTGTCGAGGTAGGTCACCGGCCCGACGCAGGTCAGCTCCTCGACCAGCGCGTCGTCGAAGTCGGGCAGCAGCCGCGGGTCGATCTCGGCGGCCTCGCACACGCCCTCGACGCACGTCGTCCCCGAGGGGCACGGCGCGACGCGGTCGCGGCACTCGGTGGTGAGGCCGAGGCGGTAGAACAGCGTCTCGCCGTCGAGCAGCGTCAGCAGCGCCCGGCGCTCGACCACCGGCTCGCCGCCGACCAGCCCCATCAGCGACACCTCGATCGGCAGGCCGTCGTCGGCGACGACGCCGAACGAGCCGGGCAGCCCGAACGGCTCGCTCGTCCCCGAGATCGGCCACGACAGCATCTGCTGCGGCACGTCGGTGCCGGCGCGCGACACCTCGAGCCGCACCTCGTCGAGCGCGCCCGGGGCCCGCAGGTCGGTGGCGAAGCCGAGGAGGATCTCGGTCGCGGGCTGACACGCGGCCGTCGCCAGCCCGAGCAGCGCGAGCGCGGCCCTCACTTCACCGACCCCACGCCCGGCTGGAGCGTCCCGACGATCGGATCCTCCGTCGTGCCGTAGTAGATGCCGAGGCCGATCGCGAGCGCCGACGCGCCGGCGGCGAGCGGCGCCCACAGCTCCCACCGCTGGTGCCACCGCCGCGCCCGCGTCTGCCGCTCCAGCGCGATCTCGACCTTGCGATCCTGGCCGGCGGCGACGACCAGCTCGCCGCGGTGCGGGCGGTGGCCCGGCGCCCGGACCTCGACCGCGTGGCCGCCGACGCCGAGCTCGACCTCGACCGGGGCCGGCCCGATGGTCTTGCCGTCGATCGCGACCGTCGCGCCCGCGACCCGCGTCCAGATCCGGACCCGGCCGGTGCGCGGGACCGGCTCGAGCTCGAGCGCGACCGTTTGGGCGACGCCGGCCGCGACGACCAGCTCGTGGCGCACCGGGCGGTGGTGCTCGGCGGTCACCTCGATCACGTGCGCGCCGGAGGCGAGCACGAGCGGGCCGTCGAGCGGCGCGACGCCGACGACGCGCCCGTCGACGGTGATCGTCGCGCCGTTGGGGCGCACCGCCAGCGTGATCTCGGCGAGCAGGGCGCGCAGCTCCTCGATCAGCTGGTGGACCTCGGCCTGCTCGTCGGCGGACAGCGCGGGCGCCTCGGCGAGGTACCGCTCGAGCGAGGCGATCGCCTCGGCGTAGCGGAACAGGCCCTTCTGCGCGAGCGCGATGTTCTTGAGCACCACCGCGACCGGGCGCAGCCGGTACGACTCGGTCAGCTCGGCGAGCGCAGCGGCGTGATCGCCGGTCTGCAGCAGCGCCACGCCCTGGTCGAAGTGGTGGCGCGCGGCCTCGATCTCGTCGGCGGTCGGGCCGTCGGCGTCGGGGGCCGGCTGGGCCGGCGCGATCGACCGCGCCAGGAGCAGGACGAGCACGACCGTGGACGCCAGCCGCGCGGGGCGGAGGCGCTCGTGGCGACGCGGGCCGGAGCGGGACATGCGCCCTCGTCGAGCAAGACGGGCGCCAGCGCGGCCCCGAGTCGTTCCGAGGGGTTCGTCGGAGGGCGGGTCGCGGGACGTCGCGTGACGTCCCGGGACGTCACGCGGGTGGCCCGGTCAGCGCATCAGCTTCGCCAGCGCCGCGACGTCCGGCGCCTCGAGCTTGCGGGCGGCGTCGTGCACCGCGTCCCAGCTCGCCGGGGCCTTGGCCGCGGGCTCGTGCGTGCTGTCCGTCGCGGTGACGTGCTCCTTCGCGGTCGGCCCGCGCAGCGTGACGCGCCGGACCTCGACCTTCGGGAACGACGACAGCGGCGCCTCGTCCGGATCGACGTCGTGCTCGACGAGGCGCTTGGTGGCGACGACGCCGTCCTCGAGCGTGAGCTTCGTGTCCGGGCTGCGGACGAACAGCCACGGCTGGGCCAGGGCGGGCTCGAGCACCGCGATCGATCGCATCGTCACCTGGCGCGCGAACCACGTGCGCACGCCGTAGGCGGTCTGGTTGTTCGCGAACACGGCGCCGGTCAGCTCGACCGCGGCGAACCGGGCGTTGCCGCTGCCCTCGAGCTCGAGCGCCGCGCGGCCGCGGCCGTCGAGGACGTTGCCGACGAGCCAGACGCGCGCGAGCGTGGCCGTCACCGCCGGGCCGAGCGCGCGCAGGTGGAGCGCGCCCTCGCGGACGTCCTTGGCGCGCGACGACGCGCCGATCACCGCCAGGCCGTCGATCGTGATCGTCTCCGCCGCGCCGATCGTGACGACGCCGGCGGTCACGCGGCCGGGCTCGACGACGACGTCGCGCACGGTGACGGCCCGGCCGTCGATCGCGAGCGGTCCGGTGATCGTCGCGATCCCGCCGGCGCCGACGAGCTCGATCGACACGGTCGGCGGCGTCGACAGGCTCGTCAGCGTGAGCGCGCCGTGACGCCCGGGCTCGAGCTCGACCCGGAGCGTCGCGCCTTGCTTCTCGGCGTCGGCGAGCGCCTGGTAGAGGGGGGCCTGGAGGTCGTCTGCGGTCTTGACCCGGTGGGTGATCGTGCTCATCGCGGTCCTCGCGTCTGGCGTTGCGGCGGTCGACGGGCTCGCGTCCACCGCCGCAGGGGGCGGCGCCTGGGTCGTCGCGTCGTCGCGCGGCGGCGCGGTGCGGGGTGGGGCGGAGGCCGGGCCTCCGTTGCTGCACCCCGCCGCGATGGCCGCCGTGATCGCGAGCCAAGCCGCTGTCCGCATCGCGCGCATCATCTCACAGTCACGGGGGCGCCGCCGGTCACGGCCGGTCAGTGCGTCACCGTGCCGATGCGCAGCAGATCGAAGCTGCGCAGGAAGTCCTCGAGGTTCATGTCGAACCGGCCGTCGTCGACGCCGTCGGTGGGGCCGCCGCCGCGCAGGTCGGGCTCGTTGGTCGCGTGCGGGTTCTCGACCTCCACCGACGAGCGCTGCGGGTCGATGTCGGCGGCGCGCGCCGCCACCTCCGCCGCGGTGATCGCGAGGTCGGCGCCGCCGGTGTCGCGCAGGTGCACCCGCTTGATGTGGTACGCGTGCGACGCGTAGACCTGCCGGCGCCCGGGGCCCGAGTCCGAGCCGAGGTTGGCGAGGATCCCGAGGTTGAGGCGGAGCTGGCGGAACTCCGCCGGCATCGTGTCGTCCCACAGCTGGTGGTAGGCGTCGACGGTGAACAGCGGCTGCGCCGCGGTCGCGACGTCCTGCTCCGTCGCCGTGGCCGGCGTCGCGAGGTAGTTGCCCAGCACGGTGCGCAGCGCGTCGAGCTGGGCGTCGAGCAGGCTGCGGTCGAGGGAGCGGAGCAGGCGCGCCAGCCGGTCCAGGGCCGTGCCGGGGTTGATCGCCTCGTCGATCGAGTCCATCAGGCCGGCGACCGCGAGGTGCGCCTTGACCGCGTCGATCAGGTCGCGGCCTCGCGTCACCGCGCCGTCCGCGCCGATGCGGGCGTGCATGAACTGCTGGGTCTGCCCGGGGCCGGTGTTGCCGCGCTGCGCCTCGTAGGTCAGCAGGCGCTGGATCGCGGTGATGTTGCCCGCCACGACGCTGGCGCCCGGCGCGACGTTGGCGATCCCCTGGGTGGTGCCGGTCGCGGCGCCGCCGTAGAAGAGCTGGTAGCAGCGCTGCGAGCCGCCGCCCTGATCGATGATCTCGTAGCCGCTCTTGCCGCGGTCCTCGGTCTCGAGCCCGTCGCCGTACGGCCCGTAGGTCTGCGCGAAGTCGGCGTACGCCTTCTCCATCATCGGGGACCACAGCGCGGTCTCGTACGTGTCGCGGCGGTGGACCTCGAGCGTGCTGCCGTTCACCTCGGCCCACCACTCGCAAGTCTCGGGCTGCGGCGCGATCCGCATCCCGGCGCCGACCAGCGCGATCGATCCGTCGCTGCGCCGCCGGGTCAGCACCGTGGAGCTGGTGTTGATCGTCTTCTGCACCCAGTTGCCGGAGCGATCCTGGCGGAAGAACGTCACCGCCACCTGGTTGCCGCTCATCGCCATCATCGACGTGAGGCGGCCGGGGTCGTTCGCGGTCAGCGCGAGCAGGCAGGACTGGAAGTAGCAGTTGCCGAGCCCGCCCTGGCGCACGTCGGCCGAGGCCGGCGCGCCGCCGATGAACAGGTTCTCCGGCTTCATCGTCGGCTCGACGCTGGGCGTCGTCTCGCTGCCGCGGCGGTGGGTGATCCGCTGGCCGCCGCTGGGGACACGGGTGAACAGGTCGGCCTCGGTCGGCGTGGCGCCGGCCGCGAGCGTGAGCTTGCTGCCTCGCCCGGCGACGATCTGCACGCGCGCGCGATCGGGGGCGCGTGGCTCGCGCGACGCGCCCGGCGCGCCGGTCTCCTGGCCGTCGGGGCCGACCTGGGTCCCCAGGCCGAGCGTCGCGCGGCGGTGGCGCGTGCCGCGCAGGGCGCGCGCGCGCTGGTCCGACTCGGTTCCGCCGCCGTCGTGCGACGACAGCCCGTCGGCGTCAGGGCGGGCGCGCCCGTCGACGTCCGCCGCGGGCGCGCGCTCGGCGCCGGCGTCGGCGTCGCCTTCGGCCTCGGCCTCGGCCTCGGCCTCCTCGGCGGGCGCCTGCTCCGCCGCGGTCTCCATCTCCTGGAGGGGCGCGACGTACTCCTGCGTGTCGAAGCTCATGCGGGACCTGCTCCTGGACGGATCGTGGTACGGCGGGCGGTCGAGGACGCTTCCCCGGCCGGGCGGGCCGCCTCAGCGAAGGCCGGGGCGCTCGGCCAGGATGTGACCCATGCTGCGGTACTCGGCACGGCCGGCGCGCAGGAGGTGCCCCTGCGAGATCGATGCGGATCCCTCGCTCGCCGCGAGGAACGCGGCCGCGAGCGCGGCGTTGCGGATGTTCGCGCCGGTCATCTGCGGGAACGCCCGCGACAGCTCGCCGCAGTCGAGCTCGTCATCGACCGGCGCGGACCCGGTGGCGGTGAGCCGTCGCCACAGCTCGGCGCGCTCGTCCTCGTCCGGCGTGGCGAACACGATGTGCGCCGCGAGCCGGCGGCGGAGCGCGCGGTCGATCGCGGCGTCGAGGTTGGTGGTGAGGATCGTGATCCCGCCGAACGCCTCGATCCGCTGGAGCAGGAAGTTGACCTCGAGGTTGGCGTAGCGATCGACGGCCTGCTTGGTCTCGGTCGTGCGCTGGCCGAACAGCGCGTCCGCCTCGTCGAACAGCAGCAGCGCGTGGCCGGCCTCGGCGGCGTCGAAGATCCGCGCGAGCTGCTTCTCGGTCTCGCCGATCCACTTCGACACGACCTGGCTGAGGTCGACCTGGTACAGCTCGAGGTCGAGCTCGCGGGCGACCAGCCCGGCCACCATCGTCTTGCCCGTGCCGGGCGGGCCCGACAGCAGCGCGGCGACGCCGGTGCCGCGCGCGAGCTTGCCGCGGTAGCCCCAGTCCTCGAGCACGCGGTGGGCGTGGCGGACGCGGCTGATGAGGGCGCGGATCTGCTCGCGCGTGTCGTCGGCGAGGACGAGGTCGTCCCAGCCCTGGGTGACGTCGACCCGGCTGGCCAGCCCGGCGATGCCCTCGGCGATGTTGTGGCGGACGCCCGCGACGAGCTCGGTCAGCTCGAGCCGCGGGCGGCGCGGTGGGCGCCGGGTCGCCTGCGCCGACGCGACCGCGTGCGCGATCCCGCCGGCGCCGAGCCGGTAGCGGACGGCGACCTCGTCGAGCGCGCGCGGGTCCTCGGGGATGGCGTCGCCGAGCGTGCGCGCCCACAGCGCGCGCCGCACCGCGGTGTCGGGCACGGTCCACCGCAGCCGCACGACCGGGCGCGTGACGTGGAAGTCGACCGCGCCGACCGCGGACGTCGCGACGACCGGGCCGGGCGTCGCGTCGATCATCGCCGACACCGCCGCGAACGAGTCGGCCGCGGGGCCGTGCTCGACGGCCAGGTCGCGCAGCAACGGGACCGCGTCGCCGAGCACCAGCTCGCGCTCGAGCGCGGCGAGGTCATCGGCGGGGCTGCCGTGCCGCCGGCTGCGATCGAGCACCAGGACGGGGCGGCCGGCGGCGAACGCGGTGGCGGTGGTCCGGCCCGAGCGCTCGGGGCCCTCGAGCACGACGAGCACGCGGCTGCCCGGGGCGAGCAGCTCGGCCATCGCGGCGAGCGTCTCGGCCTGGGCGAGGTCGAACAGGTAGCTGGCGCGCTGGGCCGGCGGGACGACGACGCGGCGGAGCGGCGGCGCCGGCGTGTCGTCGCCGACGAGGTGGGCGAGCAGCCGCGGCGTCGGCGCGAGCGCGGCCGCGGCCGGGACCTCACCCTCCACCTGCTCGACCAGGCGCGATCGCACCAGCGCGTGCCCGCGCGCGAGCGAGGTCGCCAGCGCCTCGACGGCACGGGCGTCGAGCCCGGCGACCTCGGCGAACAGCGCCACCGGCACGCCCCGTCGCGCCCGCCCGCGCGTCAGCTCGTCCGCCGCGCGCTGCGCCACGGGATCGATCGCCACCGCGACGACGCACCACAGCAGCTCGACGTCGACGGGCGACAGGCCGAGGCGGCTCGCCAGCGCGCGCGCGACGGACGGCGGGCGGCGGCGATCGGCGAGCGCGGCCTCGAGCGCGCCGAGGCGCTCGTCGATCGCGGCGACGGGCTGCCCGCGGCGCGCGGCCGCGGCGCGCTCGAGCCGCGCGCCCCACAACGACGTCCGCAGCGCCACCTCGGGCTCGTCCATGCGCGGACTGTCGTACGCGCGGCGCGCCGGTTCAAGCGACCGGCGCGCGCGTCAGTCGTTCGGGAAGATCCGGTACTTGATCTTGATCGACTCCTCGTACTTGATGCCGGCGATCTCGACCTTGAGGTTGACGCGCTTGGTGATCTCGAGGTCGGCGTCGAGCTCCTGGTCGTAGCTCCAGCCGAACGCCTTGAAGCCGATCGGGTCGATCGACGCGCCGCCCTTGGCGCGGACGGTCGCCTTCGTCGGGCTCAGCGACAGCGCGAGCGTGCCGCTGTTGACCTTCAGCTCGATCACCTTCACCTCGAGGAACTTGAAGCTCTTCGAGCCGGTGTCCGCGGACGACGAGCCGGTGATCTTCCACGCCCCGGGGCTGGTGAACGAGCCCGACAGGCTGAACCGCGCGTTCTCCCACTTCTTCGAGCCGGTGAACGCCAGGCCGCCGCCGGTGTCGAGCGTGAAGCTGGCCTCGAACTCGCCGAGGTTGACGAATCCGATCTTGGGCGGGTTGAGGTCCGCCTTGCCGGTGAGGCGCGCGTCCGACGGGCCGGTGACGTGGCCGGTGAGCGCGACCATGCCGCCGAGGCACTTGTCGGCGCCGCCGCAGGTGTCGACCTTGCCGGCGACGCGGATCTCGCTGGTCGACAGCGCGATCGCGAGATCGGCGAGGCTGAAGCCCTCGAGCGTGACCTTGCCCGAGACGTCGAAGTGCGGCGCGATCTGGTGGACGCCGGGGATGCCGGCGCCGAGATCGATCTTCGGCTCGACGATCGACAGCGGGCCGATCGCGAAGCTCGCGGTCGAGGCCTTCAGCTGGAAGCCGAGCTTGGTCGTGAGGAACGCGTCGATCGCCGCGAGCTGCTTCGTCCCGTTGAGCAGCTTGCCCTTGATCTTGACGCCGACGTCGTCGAGGTCGGGGAAGTCGGGGTCGGCCATGCCGGGCGTGGCGAGGAACAGCTCGACGTCCTTCAGCGAGAACGCGGTGAGCTGCGCGGCCGGGCCGCTGGCCGGGAGCACGCCGCGCACGGCGCCGACGATGTCGGCGGTCTTGGCGGTGGCGAGCGCGGTCTTGATCGCCGAGGGCAGCGGCGCGCCGGTCTCGTCGACGAGCGTGCGGGCGAGGTTGGCGCCGGCGCGGATCACCGTCTGGCCGACCTTGGCCGCGGCGAGCAGCCCGAGCTCGCTCGCCGACAGCCGCAGCGCCAGGCCGCGCGGCGTCGGCACGCCGGTCGCCCACTGCACGCTCGCGCCGCCGCCCAGGCCGTAGCGCAGGCCGTCGAACCGGACGTTGCCGTTCATCATCACGCGCGCGGAGTCCGCGCTGAACGCCAGCGACAGGCCGGTGTCGCGCTCGATCGTGATGCCGGTGAGGTAGAACGGGTCGTTCCAGTCGGTGACGAGCTTGCCGGTGAGCTGCAGGCTCGGGCTGCCGGCGCCGACCGAGACGAACACGCGGCTCGCGAGGTCGATCTCGTTGACGCCGTCGAGCTTCCAGTCGCCGAACGTGACCTCGGCGCCGAGCTGCATCGCCGGCGTCGCGCCGCCGGTGAGGGCGAAGAACAGCCGCGGCGTCACCGACGGCAGCGGCGCCGGCAGCTTGTCGGCCCACGCCCGGGGCACCTTGAACTTCGGCAGGTCCGCGTACAGCGTGAACGTCGGGCGCGCGCCGTCGACGCCGATCGCGCCGCCGATCGTGTACCTGCCAGTGATCCCCGCCTTCGCCAGCTCGTCGCGGCGCGTGGCGTCGAGCGCCTTGGTGTCGAGCTTCGCGATCACGCCCAGGCCCTTGCCGATCGTGAGCTGCTGCTGGTCGAGGCGCGCGAGCATCTCGCCGGCCACGGTCGGCATCCGGTCGAGCGGGACGCCGGCGAGGTCGACCGAGCTCAGCACGACGACCGCGTCGGGGAGCTGCGGGTCGAACGGCACGCTCGCGCCGACGATCGCCGACAGCTTCGCCGACGGCAGGTCGAGGAACACCGAGAGCCCGACCGGCGCGACCTGGCCCCACACCAGCGCCTTCGCGGTGAGGCCGCGCCACGTCACGGCGCCGCTGACGTACGCGCCCTTCGACGCGACGAGCAGCCCGACCTTCGGATCGGTGATCGTGAGCGCCTCGTCCCCGCCCGGGTTGGTGACGGGGAGCGAGCCGACGAGCTCGAGCGACAGCTCCTGCATGCCGCCGCCGGTGCTGGCGACCGCCTCGAGCTTGCCCGTGAGCTCCGTGCCGTCGGGGAGCTTGACCGTCGCGGCGAGCGCGAGCGCGCCGGACGTGCCCGCCGACGTGCGCACCAGCGTCGTGTCGAACCCGAGGCGGGTGAGGCGGAGCTTCAGCCTGGGGTCGTCCTGCAGCAGCAGGTCGGGCACCTTGATCGGGGTGCGCGCGGTCGCCGCGCTCGCGATCGTGAGCTTGGTCGTCGTGCCGCCCCGGGTGACCGCGAGCGCGCCGGTCAGCGTCGCGGTCACGCCGCGCACGGTGACGCGCGCGGTGACGTCACCGCCGAAGGTGACGGCGCCGCCGCGGCGCGCGACCGTGAGCGAGGCGCGCGACACGACGACGTGGAACAGCCGCTGCAGCTCCGGCGTCGACGCGTGCAGCGGCGGCGGGATCAGGCCGGAGGGGAGCGTCACCGTCAGCGCGAGGTCGCCGGCCGGCGCGCCCTGATCGCCGGCGCCGAGCGCGTGCGCGATGACGTCGGCGCCCACCGCGCCGGTCACCTGGACCGCGGCGCCGCCGCCGAGCGCGCCGCGGAGCTGGCCGAGCACGCCGTCGTCGCCGGGCGTCGCGGCGACGAACAGGTTCACGCCCGAGGTCAGCGTCAGCGTCGAGCCGAACGGCGCGAGCGCGGTGGCGAAGGTGGAGGGCAGGGTGTCGACCTGGACCGCGCCGCCCTGCGGCGAGATCACGACCACCGCGGTGGACACGGTGAGGGTGCCGAGCCCGTCGAGCGCGCCGAGCGCGAGCTGGCGCGGCGGCAGCGCCAGCGCGGCGCTCCACCCCGCGGCGCCGGCGAACATCGCGCCCCGGACGTCGGCGGCGCCGGCGATCGCGAGTTCGTAGCCGGACCCGCTCGCCGTGAGCGACACCTGGTCGGCGACCGCGCTCAGCCCCGGCAGCGCGCGTGCCGCGGCGAGCGCCTCGGTGTCGTCCGCGTGGGCGGGCGCGGACAGCGCGGTGGCCGCGCCGATCGTGAGCAGGCAGAGCCGCGGTCGCGTCAGGTCCATGCGCCGTCCTCCCATCAGGTGTTGGCCTGCGACGACTGTGGCGTGATGCGATTCACTCCGTCAAAGAATGTCCTGGTTGATTGCAGGCGTTTGAACGGAGCCCAGGCGTTCGGCGCCGGCGGATGTGGGCGCAGGGCGCCGACGCCCGTACCCGCACGTCCTGGGACGCGGCCCACCGGGGCTGGGAGGCGACGCCCGGGTCGACAAGCCCCGTGGTCCGCGGCGCGCACGCGAGATCGCTGGCTACCTCACAGTTGTTGCAAGAGGTGGCCTCTATCGAGGGTGGCCCGGACGGTGCAAACTCGACGAGCGTGCACGTCCCGCGAGGCCGACCGTGAAGCTCTGCCCGGTCTGCGGCGAGGTCTACCGCGCGAGCGAGACACGCTGCCTCGCGCACGACGTCGCGCTGCGCCCGTGGCACGAGGTGACGACCGACACCCAGCTCGAGGTCGCGACCGGGCTCGACGGGCGGGGGCGCGCGCTCGACACGCCGTTCGAGCTCGGCCCGGTCGCCGGTGAGCTCGACGCGCCGTGGCCGACGCCGTCGCGCGCGTCGGCGGCGAACGCGCCGACGCCGCTGGTGCAGGTCTCGCACGAGCTGGGGGGCGCGCGCGCGCCCGGGCGCGGCCGCGTCCTCGGTGGGCGGTACCGGCTGACCCGGCAGCTCGGCGTCGGCGGCTATGGCGCGGTGTTCGCGGCCGAGGACCTGGTCGCCCACGAGCGCGTCGCGATCAAGGTCCTCACGCCCGCGGTGGCGCAGAGCTCGGAGATGATCACGCGGTTCCACCGCGAGGCGATCGCGGCGAGCCGCATCCGCCACCCGCACATCGTCGACGTCGCCGACTTCGACGTCGACGACGACGGCTGCCACTACATCGTCATGGAGTACCTCGACGGCAGCGACCTCGCCGCGGTGCTGGACGGCGCGCGCCGCCTGCCGCCGGCGCGCGCGCTGGTGATCGCCGCCCAGTGCGCGCGCGGGCTCGCCGCGGCGCACCGCGCCGGCGTGCTCCATCGCGATCTCAAGCCGGCCAACGTGTTCCTCGTGCGCCGGCCCGACGGCGGCGAGTCGGTCAAGATCATCGACTTCGGCATCTCCAAGCTGACGCGCGCCGCGGGCGACTACACCGACGTGACGAGCGCGTCGCGGGTGGTCGGCACGCCGTGCTACATGGCGCCCGAGCAGGCGCGCGGCAAGCCGCTCGACGCGCGCACCGACGTCTACGCGCTCGGCGTGATGCTGTTCGAGATGCTCGTCGGCGAGCGGCCGTTCACCGGGCGCTCGCCGGTCGAGATCCTGGCCAAGCACATCGAGGCCCCACGCGTGCGCCCGTCGTCGCTGCGGCCGGAGCTCGCGGCGTGCCCGGGCATCGACGTGCTCGTGCTGCGCGCGCTCGCGCCGGCGCCGGCGAGCCGGTTCCCGTCGATGGAGGCGCTGGGCGAGGCGATCGTCACGTGCCTGCGCGCGATCGATCCGGCGGCGGCGGATCGCGCCACGGAGATCACGGGCGAGCTGACCGGGGCGGCGGACGTGGCGACGCCGGCGACCGGCGCGGGACGCTCGCGCCGGGGCGCGGTCGCGGCGGGCCTCGGCGTCCTCGCCGTGGCGCTCGCCGCGCTGGTGCTGGTCGCGTGGCCGTCGGCGCGCGACGGCGCGAC
>WYBA01000023.1 GCA_011526095.1 Myxococcales bacterium
ACGCGCGCCGTCGAGCAGGCGAGCGTCCACGTGGACGCCGACGCGCCGCTCGAGACCTGGCTCCGCGCCAGCCTGCGTGCGTGCCCGCGGCCGGCCTCGTCAGCGTGAGCGTGTGCGCCTCCGTCTCTCCCCTCATCCTCGACCAGGCCCGAGCGCCAGCTGATCGACCCTCCCAGGGTGAGCGGCACAGGGCTGTTCCCAGACGGCCATTCCCGACGACGTCGGTGAGAGGCGGCGGACGAACGGACTCTTGCCTGCGTCGCTGACTGACCGGCACTGGCAGTAACTAGCGCCCCTTGAACACCGGCGGGCGCTTCTGCGCGAACGCGGCCGCGGCCTCGCCGAGATCCTCGGACGCCAGGAACGCCGAGTTCCACGCGGCGACGTAGTCGAGGCCGTCCGCGACCGACTTGCCCTCGCCCTGGTCGAGCACGTGCTTGACGCCGCGCACGACCAGCGGCGGCGCGGCGGCGATCTCGCGCGCCATCGCCAGCGCCGCGGCGTCGAGCGCGGCGCGGTCGGGCAGGACGTCGTTGACCAGGCCGATCTGGGCGGCGCGCGCGGCGTCGATGTCCTTGCCGGTGAACGCCAGCTCGCGGAGCTGGCCCTTGCCGATCAGCGCCGGAAGCCGCTGCAGCGAGCCGAGGTCCGCGACCATCGCGACCCGCGTCTCGCGCAGCGAGAACTTCGCGTCGGCGGCGCACAGCCGGATGTCGCACGCGGCGATCAGGTCGAGCCCGCCGCCGATGCACCAGCCGTGGATCGCGGCGATCACCGGCACCGGGCACGCCGCGACCGCGTTGAACCCGCGCTGCAGGTCCTTGATCATGTGGAACAGCTCGGTGCGCGCCTTGGCCAGGCCGCCGCCGGTGAGCTTGCTGCCCCACTCGCCGAACGCGCGCGCCAGGTCCAGGCCGTAGCTGAACGCCTTGGGGCTGCCCTGGATGATCACGGCGCGGAGGGCGTCGTCGGCGGCGAGGCCGGTGAAGGCGCGCTCGACCGCGGCGAACAGCGCGGGCGGCATCGTCGGGGACACCAGCGTGACGATCGCGAGGGCGCCGTCATCGGCGCGCGCGACGGAGACGAGGTCGGAGTCGGCGGGCGAGGTCGTCATGGCGCGCAGCATGCCACGCGCGTGGCAGCCCCCGGGCATCCGCGATACCTTTCGGGCGATGTCGTCGGGGGCACCCACGCAGGCGCGGCTCGGCCGCCGAGGCCTGCTCATCGACGGGCGCTACCGGCTCGACGAGTTGCTCGGCGCCGGCGGGTTCGGTGAGGTGTGGCGGGCGCGCCAGGAGGTCGAGGGCGCCGAGGTCCGCACGGTCGCCCTCAAGCTGCTGGTGCCGCCAGCGGAGGCGGGCGGGGCGACGCCGACCGCGCGCGGGCGCGGCGGCGGGACGGCCTCGGCCTCGGGCAGCGGCGGCGCCCGGACCTGGCTCGACGAGGTCCGCGCGGTGCGCGAGGTCGCGTGCCGGTCGATCGTCACGATCTACGACGTCGGGATCGCGCGCGAGCCCCGGGTCGCGTTCATCGCGATGGAGCTGCTCCACGGCGAGACGCTGGCCGAACGCCTGCAGCGCGGGCCGCTGTACTGGCGGCGCGCGCTCGCGGTGGCGCGGCCGGTGGCCGAGGCGCTCGCCGTGTGCCACGCCGCGGGCGTCGCGCACTGCGACCTCAAGCCGCAGAACGTGTTCGTCGCGGCGTCGAGCGCCGGCGGGGCGACCGGGTCGGCCGGCGCGGGCGGCGCGGGCGGCGCGGGCGGCCCGGGCGGGACGATCCACGTCCTCGACTTCGGCGTGGCCTCGCTCGGCGGCGAGCGGCGCGACGTCGCCGCCGAGCTGCACGGCGCGGCGACCGGCGCGTTCGCGCCCGGCGGGGCGACGGGCGCGGTCGAGCTCGACGAGCTGCCCGCGGTCGGCGCGGCGCTCGGCCCCGCCGTCGTCGTCGGCACGCCCGGCTACATCCCGCCCGAGAGCTTCGACGGGCAGCCGCCCGGGCCGGCGGGCGACGCCTACGCGCTCGGCGTGATGCTGTACCGCGCGATCGCCGGGCGGCTGCCGTACCGCGTCCCCGACGGCGTCGCGCCGGCGGCGACCTCGACCCACGTCGACGTCGAGCGGTGGCACGCGGCGATCAACACCGCGACCGTGCGCGGCGAGCTGGTGCCGCTGGCCGAGGTCGTCGACGACGTGCCGCCCGCGGTCGTCGCGCTGATCACGCGGATGCTCGCGCTGCGCCCCGACGACCGTCCCACCGCCGACCTCGTCGCCGCGCTCGACGAGGCGTGGCTGCGGCCGTGGGGCGTGCCGGATCCGCCGTACGTCGGGCTCGCCGCGTTCGATCACCGGCGCGCCGGTCACATCTTCGGGCGCGACGGCGACATCGAGGCGATCGCGGCGCTGCTCGCGGGGCGGCGCGCGCTGGTGCTCGCCGGGCCGTCGGGCTGCGGCAAGTCGTCGCTCGCGATCGCCGGCGTCGCGTCGCGGATCGATCGCGAGCTGGTCGACGGCGTCGACGGGTGGCGGCTGGTCGCGGTGCGCCCGAGCGAGGGCGCGCGCGCGCTCGACGTCGTGGCGGGCGCGCCGCCGGAGGCGGGCGGCGCCAGGCGGCTCGGCGTGCTCGTCGTCGTCGACCAGCTCGAGGAGCTGCTGCGCCTGCCCGCCGACGAGCGCGATCGGTTCGCCCGCGCGATGGTCGCGCTCGCCGACGGCGCCGCGCCGGTGGCGGTGCGCGGCGTGCCCGTCGCGCCGGGCGCGCCGTGCCGGCTGATCGCGACCGTGCGCGACGACCTGCTCGGGCCGGTCGCGGCGCTGCCGGCGCTGGCGCGCCTGCCCGAGCGCAACCTGTTCACGGTCCGCGGCGTCGCCGCCAGCGCGCTCGCCGACCTGGTCGAGGCGCCGGCGCGCGCCGCGGGGTTCGCGCTCGAGGGCGCGGCCGAGGTCGTCGCCGAGGCGCGCCGCGTGCTCGACGACGATCCCGGGGCGCTGCCGCTGGTCCAGTTCGCGCTGACGCGGTGGTGGGAGGCGCGCGACGTCGCCCGCCGCGTGCTGCCGCGCGCGGCGTGGCAGCGGTTCGGCGGGATCGAGGGCGCGCTCGCCGAGGCGGCCCAGGCGGTGTTCGAGCAGCTCGCGCCCGACGAGCGCGCCGCGATGCGCGCGGTGCTGGTCGCGCTGTTCCGCCCCGACGGGACGCGCGTTCGCCTCGCCGAGGCGCAGTTGCCCGGCGGCGACGGCGCGCGCCGGGTGCTGGCGCGGCTGGTCGAGCGACGGCTGGTCACGCGGTGGGTCGACGACGCCGGCGCCGAGCTGCTCGAGGTCGTGCACGAGGCGCTCGGGCGGCGGTGGCCGACGCTGCGGTCGTGGCTGGACGAGACGCGGGCCGAGCGCGAGCTGCTGGCCGACTGCGAGGACGACGCGGCGCAGTGGGCGCGCGGCGGGCGGCCGCCGGACCTGCTGTGGCGCGGCGCGCGGCTCGCCGCGGCGCTCGGCGTGCGCGACCGGCTCGGCGGCGGCGCGCGCGCGTTCGTCGACGCGGCGGCCGCGGCGGCGGGGCGGCAGCGGTGGACGCGGCGCGCCGTCGGCGCGGCGATCGCCATGCTCGCCGTGGCCGCCGCGGTGCTCGTCGTCAGCTTCCTCGCCGCGGCGCGGTCGCGCGACGGCGCGGCGCGGGCGCGGGCGCTGGCCGAGGCCGAGCGCGGCCACGCGGAGACCGCGCGCCAGCAGGCCGAGGCGGCGCGCGGCCAGGCCGAGGCCGACGCGGTCGCGAGCCGCGACGCGCGCGACGCCGCCGAGGCGGCGCGGACCGAGGCGCTGGTCGTTAAGCTCGAGGCCGAGCGCGAGCGCGATGCGGCGCGCGCGACGTCGCAGGAGAACCTGCGGCTGCGCGACGTCGCGACGTCGGCGGCCGCGGCGGCGCGCGCGGCCGAGGCGCGCGCGATGGCGGAGAGGGCCGAGACCGAGCGCCAGGCCGAGCGGGTGCGCGAGGCGGTCGAGCGCGCCGAGGCCGAGCGCCGGCGGGCGGAGAGCCAGCGGATCTACGCCGAGACGGCGCAGCAGCTCCACGAGAAGGCGAGCAAGCGCCTGGCCGAGGTCGAGGAGCGGGCGGCGGCGCTGCAGGACGAGGTGCGCGCGCTGCGCGCGCAGCTCGCGCGGTGCGCGCCGTGAGGGCCGCCGCGGCGATGGTGGCGCTGGGCGCGGCGCTGGTCGCGGCGGCGCCGCCGGCGGGCGCGGGGCTCGAGCTCGCCGCCGACGAGGAGATCTGGATCGAGCGGCTCTACCACTACGACGTGGCGGGGACGGTCACGGCGAGCGAGGTCGCGCTCGTGCACGAGCTGCGCGCCGAGCTGTCGCGGTGGACGGTCGAGATCACGCTCGACTGCGAGCGCGCGATCGCCGACGCCGGCGAGGCGCGCGACGCGACCGCGCGCGCCCGCGTCGCCGACGAGACGCGCGATCGCGTCGCGCGCCTCGTGTCCGCGCGCGCCACGCTGATCGGCAGCCTCGAGCGGCTGTTCCCGACGCGGTCGCGCGCGGGCCACGTCGCCGACGCGCTGCGCCTGCTGATGCAGCTCTACGACGAGCAGGGCTCGGCCCAGGCGCGAATCGACCAGCTCACGGCCGACGCGCCGTGCGCGCTGCCCGAGATCTCCGGCGGCGGCTACTACGGCTACCAGCGCGCCGCGGCCGGCGCGGCGCTCGCGCAGCACTTTCCCAAGGACCCACGCCGGGTCGCGGTCCAGCGCGAGCTGGTCGAGGTCTACGCCGAGCTGGGGTGGATGGACCAGTCGGTGCGCTACCTGCGGGCCCTGTTGTGCCCGGGCGAGGGCGACGCGCGGCTCGAGGCGCAGTACGGCGCGATCGACGACACGCTGGGGCAGAACGTCTACGGCGGCAGCACCGTCGACTACGCCACGTGCGCCCCCGACGCCGGGTTCGAGCCCGACGAGGAGGTCGACGCGTGGCTCCAGCTCGCCGAGCACGAGGACTCGCTGCCCGGGCGCCGCGCGGCGGCGATCAAGGCGCTCGAGCGCGCGCTCGTCGTGCCCGGCGCGGCGCCGCGGGCGGCGGCGCACTGGGAGCTCGGGGCCGCGCTGCGGCGCGCCGGCCGGCTGGTCGACGCGGTGCCCCACCTCGACGACGCGGCCGCGCTCGGCTTCGCGGACGGGATGACCGCGGAGCTCGGGCACGAGGCGACGGTCGCGCTCGGCGACACGCTGGCGGCGCTGTGGCGCGAGTCGTCGCTGCCGGATCCGGACGCGGCGCTGGCGCTGGCGCGGATCTACTTCCACGCCGGGCGGCGCCGCCAGCCCCACGTCCGCGCGGTGTACGTCGAGCTGGCGGCGGCGCTGCGCGCGCTCGGCGCGTTCGAGCAGGCGTCGAGCGTCCAGCGCGAGATCGTCGACGGCTGGCCCGAGCATCCCGCGGCGCCCGCGGCCGCGGCCGGCGTCGTCGACATCGAGCTCGAGCGCGGCGATCGCGACGCCGCCGACGCCGCGCGCGCGCGGCTGATCGCGCGGTTCGGGCCGGGGTCGGCGTGGCAGGCGCGGCACGGCGCCGCGGGCGACGTCATCGTCGACGACGCGCGGCTGGCGCTGGCACGGTCGCGGTTCGTCACGGCCCGCGCCGCCGCGGCGCGCGGCGCGGCGGCGGACGCCGCGGTGCTCGCCGACGCCGCGGCCGCGCTCGGCGACGTGATCGACGCGTCGGGCGATCCGTCGCGCGCGCTCGAGGCGCGCTACCTGCTCGGGCACGTCCTGGGGTTCCAGGGCGAGCACCTCGCCGCGGCGCGCGCGCTGCGCGAGGTCGTCGCCGCCCTGCCGGTGGACGCGCACCACCGGGACGCGGCGGTGACCAAGATGGTGGCGGCGTACGAGCGCGCGGCGGAGCGTGCGATCGACGCGGGCGCGGTCGCGGCGCCCGAGCCCGCGCTCGCGGCGGACACGGCCGAGGTCGCGCTGCCCGAGGTGATCGCGGAGCTGCGCGCGGCGTACGACGTCGCGCTCGCCGTCGTCGAGCGCCCGGCCGAACGCGCCGAGCTGCTGCTGGCGGCGGCGAAGGTCGATCGCGGGTGGGGGCGGCTCGACGCCGCCGAGGCGGCGCTGGGGCAGGTCCTCGCCGACGCGTGCTTCACGACGTGGGCCGCGACCGCGCGCGATCGCCTGGTCGCGATCGTCCGGGCGCGGCGCGGCGAGGCGGCGGCGCAGGCCGTGATCGACGACGTCGCGGCGCGCGGCTGCCTCGACACCGCCAAGGCGGTCGCGGCGCGCACGCGCGCGGCCGAGGAGCTGCTGACGCGGGCGCGCGCGCTCGTCGCCCGTGGCGACCACGCGGGCGCCGCGGCGCTGCTGGCGCGCGAGGTCGCGGCGGTCCCGGCCGACGCGCCGGTCCACGTCGAGCTCGTCGTCGAGCTCGGGCAGGCGCACGAGCGCGCCGGCGCGCTCGACGAGGCGCTGCGGGTGTGGGACGAGGCGCTCGCGCAGCCCGCGCTCGCGGCGTCGCCGCGGCGGCTCGAGCTGCTCGAGCGGCGCGCGGCCGTGCTCGATCGCCAGCTCGACGCGCCGCGCGCCGCGGCGGCCTACCTCGACGTCGCGGCGGCGGCGGGCGGCGCGAAGAAGGGGCGCGGCAAGGCGGCTGGCACGCTGTCGGCGCGCGGCGAGGCGGCGGTGTGGCGGGCGGCGCGGCTGCGCGAGCTCGAGCACGCGTGGCTCGACCGCGGCGACGAGCCGGGCGCGGTCGCGCTGTACCTGCGCGTCGCGCGCGGCGGCGGCGAGCGCGCGGCGGCGGCCTGGCTCGCGGCCGCGGCGGTGGCGCGGCGCGCCGGTCAGCGCGAGGCGCTCGCGGCGATCGTCGCCGAGGCGCGCAAGGCGCGGGTCGATCGCGACGCGTCGATCGTGCTCGAGGGCGAGCTCGCCGCGGCGGCCGACGCCGCCGGCGATCGCAAGGTCGCGCTGGCGCGGTGGCAGGCGGTCGTCACGCTCGCGGGCGAGCACGAGCTGACGCCCGCGGCGGCCGACGCGTACGCCGCCGCGGTGTTCGGGCTGGCCGACGACGCGATCGTCACGGACACGACGATCCGCGGGTTCCGCTGGGGCGCGAATCGCGCCGAGGACGACGCGCGCCTCGCCGAGCTCACGCAGCGGTTCGAGGCGCTGAGCGCGCCGCTGCGGCGCCTGCAGTACGGCACCTCGCGTTACGCCGTCGCGGCGACGGTGCGGCTGACCGACGTGTCGCTCGGCCTGATCGACGCGATCGTCGCCGCCCCGCCTCCGGAGTGGCTGATCGCCGAGCTGAAGCTCGATCGCGGCGCCGGCGAGTACGCCGAGCAGATGCGCAAGGTGCTGCGGGGCAACCTGGAGTGGGCGGCGAGCGAGCTGACGCAGGCGCTGCGGGCCGCGGCTCGCGTGCCGGGCGGCGAGCGCTGGTTGCACGCGGCGGAGGACCGGCTGGCGCGGATCGCGACGTGGATCCCGGTGGCCGGCGGCGTGCGGCGCGAGGCCTGGGTGGAGGACGTCGAGTGAGGCGCCCGGTCGTCGCGTGGCTCGGCGCGGGCTGGCTGGCCGCGTGCGGCGCGCCGGCGGGGCCGGCGGCGGTCCCGCCGGCGGTCACGGCGACGG
>WYBA01000190.1 GCA_011526095.1 Myxococcales bacterium
ACGTCGGTGAGTAGCTCAGGACGAGCGGAGAGGCGCGATTCGATTCTGATCGCCCCTCTCAGCACGAGCGGGGAGGTGGAGGCGGAGACGGAGACGGAGACGGAGACGGAGGCGGAGGCGGAGACGGAGGCGGAGACGGAGACGGAGACGGAGACGGAGACGGAGACGGAGACGGAGACGGAGACGGAGACGGAGACGGAGACGGAGACGGAGACGGAGACGGAGACGGAGACGGAGACGGCCCCCCCGCTGCTACCGCCGCTTGCCGCGAAACCTCGAGGGATCGACGCCGTGCTTGCGCAGCAGCTGCCACAGGTTCTTGCGGTCCATCCCCGCCACCCGCGAGGCCGCCGCGAGGTTGCCGTGGTGGGCGTGGAGCAGCGCCGCGAGGTACTCGCGCTCGAACCGGTCGAGCAGCTCGGCCTTGAGCTCGCGGTACGGCCGCGCCGTGTCCATCTCGTCGGCGGCGTCGCGGGTCCCGGGCACCGGGATGTCCTCGGGCTGGACCATCGGCCCCTGCGCCATCACGACCGCGTGCTGGATCATGTTGTCGAGCTCGCGGATGTTGCCGGGGAAGTCGTGGGCGACGAGCCGCGCCATCGCCTGCGGCGTGAACCCGTCGACGTGCTTGCCCAGCTTGCCGCGGTGCTGGAGCAGGAAGTGATGGGCGAGCAGCGGCAGGTCGTGCTTGCGCTGGCGCAGCGGCGGCAGCCGCAGCGTCACGACCTGGATCCGGTAGTACAGGTCTTCGCGGAACCGCCCGTCGGCGACGAGCCGCTCGAGGTCGCGGTGCGTCGCCGTCACGATCCGCAGGTCGACGCGGGTGTCGCGATCGTCGCCGATGCGCCGGAACTCGCGCGTCTGCACGACGCGCAGCAGCTTGGCCTGCAGCGCCAGCGGCAGCTCGCCGATCTCGTCGAGGAACAGCGTGCCGCCGTCGGCGGCGCCGAGCAGACCCTGGCGGTCCCACCGCGCGTCGGTGAACGCGCCCTTGACGTGGCCGAACAGCTCGTCCTCGAGCAGCCCCTCGGGGATCGCGGCGCAGTTGACGACCACGAACGGCCCGGTGCGGCGCGCCGACTGCTCGTGGATCGTCCGCGCGACCAGCTCCTTGCCGGTGCCGCTCTCGCCGACGATCGCGACGGTGACGTCGGTCGGCGCGACCATCGTGATCCGGTCGAACAGCTCCTTGAGCCACGCGCCGCTGCCGATGATCACGTCGCTCTTGCGCGGCCGGCGGCGCGCCGCGTCGGCCGCCGGCGACTCGAGCGCGCGGTGCAGCCGCGCCGCCAGCTCGAGCCGCTGGACCGGCCACGCCAGCGTGTCGAACGCGCCGAGCGAGGGCAGCGTGCCGTCCTTGAACCGCGGCGTGACGACGACGATCCGCGCCGCGACCGTGCGCGCGAGCGCCGCGACGACGTCGTCGAGCGGCGCCTCGCGCTCGACGACGACGACCGCGGCGGGGGGCCGCCCGAGCGCGACCGACGCGGCGGCGACGCCGACGACCTGCTCGGGCGCGACCCGCGTCACGGCGGCCTCGCTCAGCAGCGCGACCTCGTCCGCGACCGCCGCGTCGATGTCCGCCACCAGCACGGCGAGGGTCGCCTCGGTGCCCATGGGGCGCCGATGGTAGCAGCTACCAGTCCTGGCCCGGAGGGATCCGGCTGGTGTCGCGGGCCTTGCGCCGGAGCTGATCGCGGCGCGCCCGGCGCGCCTCGTCCTCGAGCCCGCGCAGCTTGTCCTCCTCGGGCGTGCGCGGCGACTCGAGCGGCGCCTCGGGGCGCTGGCTCGGATCGAACGGCTGGCCGTCGGGCTTCTGGCCCTGCTGGCCTTGCTGCCCCTGCTGGGACGGCTTGCCCTGCTGCCCCTGCTGCCCCTGCGGGTCGGCCGGCGGCTGCCCCTGCTGCCCCTGCGGGTCGGCGTCGTCCTGCGCGTCGGCGTCGCCCTGCCCGTCGGCGTCGTCCTCCGCGTCGGCGTCGTCCTGGTCGTTTCCTTGCTGGCCCTGCTGCCCCTGCTGTCCCTGCTGCCCCTGCTGCCCCTGCTGGCCTTGCTGGTCCTGCCCCTGCTGGCCTTGCTGCCCCTGCTGACCTTGCTGGCCTTGCTGGTCCTGGCCCTGCTGACCCTGCTGGTCCTGGCCCTGCTGGTTCTGCCCCTGCTGGCCCTGCTGTCCCTGCTGTCCTTGCTGGCCCTGCTGCCCTTGCTGGCCCTGCTGCCCTTGCTGGCCCTGCTGCTGCCCTTGCTGCCCTTGCTGCCCTTGCTGCCCCTGCCCACCCTGCTGCTGCTGCTCCTGCTGCTTCTGCCGCCGGCGCAGCGCCAGCTCGAGGTTCACCCGCGCGTCCTCGAACGCAGGGTCCGAGCGCAGGCTGTCCTTGAACGCGTCGATCGCCTCGTCGAGCTTGCCGTCACCGAGCAGCGCGTTGCCGCGGTTGTAGTGCGCGCGCGACCGCACCTTCGGATCCTTCGACCGCGCCGCCTTCGCGAGCTGATCGATCGCCTGCTGACGCAGCGTCGCGTCGCCGGCCGCCTCGGCCTTGCGGAGCTGCGCGGTCCCGATGTCGTAGTCGAGCCCGCCCTCGTCGACCCCCGAGCCGCGCGCCGCCTCGTACGCCGCGATCGCGTCGTCCCACCGCCCCTCGGCGAACGCGCGGTTGCCGCGCGCGACGTCGTCGTCGTGCTCCCGCATCGGCTCCCAGCCGCCGAGCACGGCGACGAGCGACAGCGCGAGCAGCAAGCGAGGCAGGCGACGCACGACGCCGTCGATCCTGCCACGCGGCGGCGGCCGGCGCACGCTCGTCGCTCGCGTCCGGCCGGCGCTCACGGGGCCGCCTCCGGATGCCGCACCCGCCGCCGCAGGCCGATGCACGCCTCGATCACCAGCAGCATGAACGCCGGGAACAGGAACCACGCGTAGACGTCGTCGGGGCGCTCGTGCTCGATCCGCTCGAGCTCGCCGCGCTTGACCGCCGCCAGCGCCTCCACGATCGGCGCCGGATCGAACGGTCCCGCCGGCGGCACCTCGACGTAGTGCGAGATCCCGCCGGCGAGCTGCGCCAGCGCGACCAGGCTGTCGCGATCGAGCCGCGACACCACGGGCTGACCGGCGCCGTCGCGCTTGGGGCCGGTCACGCGCCCCTCCCAGTCGAGCTCCGGCACGACACCGCCCTCGTCCGACCCGATCCCGACGAAGAAGATGCCGATGCCGAGCTGCTGCGCCGCGTCGACCTGGGCCGCGACCGAGGCCGCCGGCGCGCCGCCGTCGGTGATCACGACGAGCGCCTTGCCGCGCTCGTCGTGCTCGGTCTCGGTGACCCGTGGCTCGCCGCGGCGCCGGCGGTCCCGCCCGTCGCGGTCGCGCCCCTTGCCCCGGACCTCGCCGGGCAGCGGATCGCCGCCGGTCCCGCGCTGGCCCAGGCCGTAGCAGCCGAGGGCGGGGTCCTTGACCTCGGGCCGCAGCACGCACGTGCCGACGCGCAGCGCCTCGCCGGTGTCCGAGCCGCCGGACAGATCGGTCGGACCGACCGCGTGCGCGAGCTGCACCGCGAGCGCGCCGTCGTCGGTCAGCGGGAAGTGGATCGACGCGCCCGCGAACAGCGTCACGCCGATCCGGTCGTCGGGCAGCGCCTCGGCCAGCGCGGTGAGCAGCTGACGCGCGCGCTCGAGCCGCGTGCCCTGGACCCACTCGGGGTCCGGCGGCACCGGGCGCGGCGCCTGCGGGTCCATGCCCTCGGTCCAGCCGCCCCGGGGCTGCGCGACCTCGACGTCGCCGACGAGCATCGACTTCGACACGTCGATCGCGACGACCAGATCGAGCCCCTTGCGCCGCGTCACCTCCGAGCCGGCGACCTGGGGACGCGCCGCCGCGACCAGCACCAGGCCGAGCGCGACGCCCGCGAGCACCGCCTTGGTCGTGCGCCGCCACGGCGACCGCGCCGCCATCATCCGGCGCACCGCGGGCAGCTCGCCGAGCCGCTCCATCAGCACCCGCTGGCGGCGCAGGTCGAGCGCGTGCAGCGCGACCGCCACCACCGGGGCGGCGGCACCGAGCCACACCAGCCACGGCGTCTCGAACCTCACGGGAACCTCCGGAACCGCGTCGCGACGAGCACCTGCTCGAGCGCGAGCAGCAGCGCCGCGAGCACGACCAGCGGCCCGAACAGCTCCTGGTCGGGCACGCGCTCCTTGACCACGCGCCGGGTCTTGTCGAGCGTCCGCCGCACCGACTCGAAGCTGTCGTTGAGCAGCGCCGAGTCGGTCGCGCGGAAGAACTCGC
>WYBA01000191.1 GCA_011526095.1 Myxococcales bacterium
GCGGCAGCAGCGGCTCGCCCGCGGTCGCGGCGCGATCGTGCCGGGCCCGGCCTCACGACAGCACGTCGCGCAGCGCCGCGAGCACCCGCGGCTGCTCGGACTCGGCGCCGATCGACACGCGCAGGCACGTCGGCAGGCCCCACGCGGCCATCGGCCGGACGATCACGCCCTGGCGCAGCAGCCGGTCGTACGCCGGCCCCGACGGCTTGCCGGTGTCGATCAGCACGAAGTTACCGAGCGATGGATAGGTCCGGATTCCGGACACGCCGCCCAGCGCGTCGCGCAGCCGCTCGATCCCGCGGCGGGCCAGCGCGGCGCTGGCCGCGACGTGGGCGTGATCGTCGAGCGCGGCGAGCGCCGCCGTCTGGGCCAGCGTGCCGACGTTGAACGTCCGGCCGACCCGGGACAAGAGCTCCATCACCGGCGCCTGGCCCGCGCCCCAGCCGACGCGCAGCGCCGCCAGGCCGTAGATCTTCGAGAACGTCCGCAGCACGATCACCCGCGGGTCCCGCGTCAGCAGCGCGAGGCCGTCGACGTGGTCGACCTCGGGCCACGCCGCGGCGTACTCGGCGTAGGCCTCGTCGAGGATCAGCAGCGCGCGGTCGGGCAGCGCGGCGAGCACGGCCTCGACCTCGGCGCGGGTGACGACGGCGCCGGTCGGGTTGTTCGGCGTGCCGAGGATGACGAGCTTGGTCCGCGGGGTGAACGCCGCGGTCAGCGCGGCGACGTCGCAGCCCAGGGCCGCCGAGGCGCGCGCCGCGACGAACGCGCGGCCCGCGACCTGGGCGGCCAGCCGGTACGACAGGAACGCATAGTCGTGGCTGACGACCTCGTCGTCGGGCTCGCAGAACGCGAGCACGAGCTGGTAGAGCAGCTCGTTCGAGCCGGCGCCGAGCACGAGCTGCGCCGGGTCGAGGCCGAGCCGCGCGCCGAGCGCGCGGCGCAGCGCCCACCCGCCGGCGTCGGGGTACAGGTGCAGCCCGCCGAGGGCGCCCTGGATCGCCGCGACCGCGCGCGGCGACGGCCCCAGCGGGTTCTCGTTCGACGCGACCTTGATCGCGCCGGTGATGCCCAGCTCCCGCTCGAGCTCCTCGACCGGCTTGCCCGGCTGGTAGGCGTCGAGCCCGCGGACGTGCACGGGGGTGATCCGCGCGACGAGCGCGGCGAGATCGGCGGCGGAGAACGGCGAGGTGGTCAACGGTCGTCTGCTTTCCGGTAGGAGCCGAGGATGCGGCAGGTCCGCCCCTCGGCGAGGCGCGCCAGGGCCGCGGCGGTCTGCGGATCGGCGCGGTGGCCCTCGAGGTCGAGGAAGAACACGTACTCCCACGCCCGCCGGCGCGACGGCCGGCTCTCGATCCGGGTGAGGTTGATCCCCGCCTCGGACAGCGGGCGCAGCGCCTCGAACAGGTCCCCGGGGCGATCGCCGAGCACGAGCAGCACCGTCGTCTTGTCGTGCGTGCGGTCCGGCGACGGCGCGGCGAGCGGCGACGGGCCGCGCCCGACGACGAGGAACCGCGTCACGTTGTGCGCCGCGTCCTGCAGGCTCTGGCGGAGGACGGCCAGGCCGGCCAGCCGCGCCGCCAGCTCGCTGGCGATCGCCGCGCCCGCCGCGTCCTCGGCGGCGCGCCGCGCCGCGTCGGCGGTGGAGCTGCACTCGACGAGCTGGACGCGCGGCAGGTTGCGCGCCAGCCACTCGCGACACTGCCCGAGCGCCTGCGGGTGCGAGTAGACGCGCTCGATCGCCGCCTCCGACGTCCCGGCCCGCGCGACCAGGCAGTGATCGACCACGACCTCGACCTCGCCGTGGATCTCCAGCGTGCTGTCGACGAACGAGTCGAGGGTGTGGCTGACGACGCCCTCGGAGGAGTTCTCGATCGGGACGACGCCGAGGTCGGCGGCGCCGCGCTCGACCTCGCTGAACACCGCGCCGATCGACCCGCACGGCAGCGCCGGAGCCGACGCGCCGAAGTGCCGCTTGACCGCCTGGTGGGTGAACGTGCCCTCGGGGCCGAGGAACGCGACCCGCGGGCCCCCCTCGAGCGACAGGCAGGCGCTGATGATCTCCTGGAACACCGGGCGGATCGCCGACGACGGGAACGGCCCGGGGTTGGCCGCCTGGAGCCGGTCGACGATCGCGCGCTCGCGCAGCGGGACGTAGAACGGCCGCCCCTCCGCGGTCTTGAACACCGCGACCTTGGCGGCGATCGCCGCCCGCTCGTTGAGCAGCGCGAGCAGCCGGTCGTCGATCGAGTCGATCGCGACGCGGAGCGCGGCGAGGTCTTCGTCGGGGGCCGCCATGGGGAGCGGAATCTACTATAGTGCGCGCTGGTTCCGTCACGGCTACGGTGCCGTGACCCGAGATCAGGCGATGGACGTCATTCAGCCCCGCGACCGCTCCCTCCTCCCCTCCTTTCGGGGACGCCGCGCCGCGCTGGCGCTGACCGCCGCCGCCGCCGCGGTGCTCGTCGTCGCGATCGTCGCGATGCCGTCGGAGGCGCTCGCCGCGTCCGGCCCGTGCGAGGAGACGTCATCGTTCGACGCCTACCGCGAGCGCGGCTGGCTGTGGGCGTTCCTCGCCGCGTTCGGGTTCGGCTTCCTCACCTCGCTCACCCCGTGCGTCTACCCGATGATCCCGATCGTCCTGGGCGTGTTCGGCGCGCGCGGCGAGCAGGTCACGCGCGGCAAGGCGATGGTGCTGGCGACGCTCTACGTCGTCGGCATGGGCGTGACGTACGCGGCGCTCGGCGTGATCTTCGCGATGGTCGGCGGGCAGTTCGGCACGCTGCTCGCGAAGCCGGCGGTGGTGCTGCCGATCGTCGCGCTCTACGCCGTGCTCGCGGTCTCGATGTTCGGCGCGTTCGAGCTCAACCTGCCCGCGTCGTGGCAGGCCAAGCTCAACCAGGTCGGCGGCAACGGCTACGGCGGCGCGCTCGCGATGGGCCTGGTCGGCGGGTTCACCGCCGCGCCGTGCACCGGCCCGTTCCTCGTCGGCATGCTCGGGTTCGTCGCCCAGAGCGGCAACGTCCCGGTCGGCGCGAGCCTGCTGTTCGTCTACGCCCTCGGCATGGGCGTGCTGTTCTGGGTGCTCGCCGCCGCGGCGGTGTCGCTGCCGCGCAGCGGGCGGTGGATGGAGTGGGTCAAGTCGATCGGCGGCATCGGCCTGTGCGTCGCCGCGCTGTACTTCCTGCGCCCGATCGTCCCGTTCCTGCGGGACGTGGGCAGCGCCGCGACGTGGTACCTGGCGGTGTCGCTCGGCCTCACCGTCGTCGGGCTCGCGGCGGGCGCCGTCCACCTGTCGTTCCACGACGGCCCGGCCATCAAGGCGCGCAAGGCGGTCGCGGTCGCGCTCACCGTCGCCGGCATCTTCGGCGGCATCACCTGGCTGCTCACGCCGGATCGCCACCTGCCGTGGATCAAGCGCGACGACGGCGCGATCGCCAGGCTGATCGAGCGCGAGGGGCTGCAGCTCGCCGCGGCGCACCCCGGCGGCGAGGAGTGGCTGCACCGGGCCGAGGCCGCGGCGTTCGCCAAGGCCAGGGCCGACGGCAAGGGCGTGATGATCGATTTCTCGGCCGACTGGTGCACGCCGTGCGCCGAGCTCGAGCTGACGTTCGCCGCGGAGGGCGTGTTCGAGGCGCTCACCGAGCACTTCGTCCCGCTGAAGATCGACGTGTCCGAGGGCAGCGACGAGGACGACGAGCTGCAGGCGCGCTACCGCTCGGGCACGCTGCCCGCGGTGGTGTTCCTCGACCTCGACGGCAAGGAGCTCGGCCGGGTGTCGAAGTACCTCGACGCCGACGAGTTCATGGCGGTGCTGCGCCCTACGATCGACCGGCTGCAGGGCAAGGGCGGCGCCGAGGATCCGTGCGTCGCGACGGCGAAGCCCGCGCCGTGACCGCGCGCCGCGGCCGGCGTCACTTCACCAGGATCTTGCCGCGGACGACGAGCAGCAGCGCGCCCTGCACGCCGTAGTAGTGGGTGTCGGCGTCGTTGGCGAAGCCCTGGTTCTTGAAGAAGTAGCCCGCCGACACCGGCAGCGACACGCCGACCGACAGCACGCTGCCGATCGCGATGCCGGTGCCGAGCTTGGCCTCGAGCAGGAACCCCTTGTCGGTGATCTCGTCGTTGGACAGCGGCGGCTCGACCTGCCGGCCGGTGCCGACGCCGAACCCGAGCGCGAGCCCGATCTCGACGTAGCCCGTGGTCTTGCGCGGCGGCGCCGGCTCGCCCGCCGCCGCGGGGGCCTGCTTCTTCGACTTGCGCACGAAGTCGAGGTCGAGCCCGGTCATGAACTGGGTCCACGTCGACAGCGAGTCGCCGTCGGTGAACTGGTGGTGGTCGACCCACACGTCGATGAACGCGATCTCGACGCCGAGCAGCGCGCCGTAGGCGGCGCCGGTCGCGCCGGCGTGGAACGCCTCGTCCTGCTGCGCGCCGCCGACCCCGGCGCCCGTGGCGCCGCCGCCGTGGACCTCCGCGCGCAGGCTGAGCAGGTCGGCGCGCGCCGGCCGGGCCTCGGCGACGAGCGCCGCGGCCGCGAGCGGGACGGTCAGTGCAAGGAGGCGAGCGTTCATATGGGTTCTCCCAGGATACTCGTCAGCCGGACCGGATCGAACCCGACGATCACCTTCCCTGCGACGTCGATCACGGGGACGCGGTCGGCAGGTGCGCCGACCGCGGTGGCTGTACGCACGGCGTCGAGCGCCGCGGTGGGGTCGGCGTCGCCGGCCTCGACGTTGCGGAACGTGTACGTCACGCCGCGCGCGTCGAACCACGCGCGCGCGTCGGCGCACGCGCCGCACCACGTGGTGCCGTAGATCGTCACGCCGTCCGACGGCGGCGGGATCGCCGGGCGCCCCACCGGCGCCACCGGCGCCGGCAACGCGACGCGCGACGCCTCGCCCGGCGGCAGCCCGGCGAGCCCGAGCCGCTCGAGCGTCAGCCGGCTGCCGCGCACCGCCGGCCACGCCGCCGCCGGGCGCGACGCGTCGGCGATCCACACCGAGCCGCCCGGCCCGTCGGGGCCCTCGATCGCGACCGCGTGGCGGGACCGCTCGGGCACCGACGCGACGCCGCGCGCGGTGCGCAGCCGCCCGGCGAAGTCGACGTACTCGACCGGCTGCACGTCGGCGGCGGCGAGCGTCACCTCGGGCGCGATCGGCGCGGCGTCGGCGGGGACCTCGCGGGCGCGACATGCCGCCAGCGCCCCGCTCGCGACGACCGCCCCGGCCGCGGCGGCCGCGGCGAGCGCGGCGCGCGCGGCGACGCCGGTCCCGTTCGTGCTCACGCCGTCAGTTGACCACGACCAGCGCCGTGCCGTCGTGCCCGCAGAACCGCGCCGCGAGATCGAACCGCTGGCGGCACGCCGGGCAGATCTTGGCCATCACGCCGGTCGTCGACTCCTCGCGCTTGCCCGGGCGACGCAGCGCCGCGGCGATCGCCGACGGGATGACCTCGCCGCCGTCGTGCGGGCAGCGGCGGATGCCTGGCTCGAACGCGCGCCGGCAGCTGACGCACGTCCCGCCCGACGGCTTGGCGCCGCCGAGCATGTCCTCCGCCGGCACCAGCCGGCGCGCGTCGCGCGTGCAGAACGCCAGGCCGCTGTACTCGGCGCGACACGTCGGGCACACCATGCCCGAGGTCGCGACGGCGAGCGCGCCGCCGACGCCGGGCGAGGTCGCGGGGCGCGCCGGGCGCGCCGGGCG
>WYBA01000192.1 GCA_011526095.1 Myxococcales bacterium
ACTGCCCCGGCGGCTGCGGCGTCAGCTTCACCGGCACCACCTTCGCCGCGTCGTCCTGCGACGTCACCGCCACCATCGCCTGGCTGAACGTCACCTGCAGCTGCGGCGCCAGCGGCACCTCGCCCTCCGGCGCCCACCGCAGCACCGTCAGCTCCTTGCCCCGGTCGTTCGTCGTCGGCGGTGGCGCGGACTGGCTCGGCGGCGGCGGGAAGCTGCCCTTGATCGTCTTGCCCGTCCGCGGCGGCGGCTGCGACTTCTTGCGCAGCGCGAAGTCCTTCTGATCGTCCGGCTGCGCCGCGATCGCCGGCAGCCGCCCCAGCAGCGCCTGCGCGTCCGCGTCGGAGAGCTCGCTCGCCGGCGCGAGCTGGCTGCGGTCCACCGCCGGCGCGTTCGTCTTGCCGTTCGACAGCCGGAGCTCCAGCCCCGGCGGCGCGTCCCCGGTCTGCACCAGCGCCTGCCCGCCGCCGCCGCCGCCACCGACCGGCCCGCCGGTCTTCTTCGTACCGCTGCCACACGAGCCCGTGACCACGGCCACGGACAGGACGAACGCGATGCCTCGGAAGGCTCTGGAATGTCTCACGACGATTGGCTCCCAGTGCAGACGGCCGGCGCGCGCCGGCCTGTGATCACCCCGATGTGTACGCACGGTACACCCGTTCGTGCTGGCGACGGCGGGAGCGCCCGGCGACGTGTCGTCACCCCTTGCGTGCGACCGTGCACCGCACCGATCGTCGTGGCATGACGACGCCGTCCACCCCCGAGGGCTGGTCCCCCACCGCCTGCATCCTGTGCGAGTGCAACTGCGGGCTGGAGGTCCAGCTCGGCGGCGACGACGGCCGCCACCTGGTCAAGCTGCGGGGTGACAGGCGCCACCCGTCGTCGCAGGGCTACGCGTGCGAGAAGCCCCACCGCCTCGACCACTACCAGCACGCGCGGGATCGCGTGACGCGCCCCCTGCGCCGCCGCCCCGACGGCACGTTCGAGGAGATCGACTGGGACACGGCGATCCGCGAGGTCGCGGCGCGCCTCGCGGCGGTCCGCGACACGCACGGCGGCGACACCATCTTCTATTACGGCGGTGGCGGCCAGGGGAACCACCTGCCCGGCGCGTACGCCACCGCGACGCGACGCGCGCTCGGCTCGCGCCACCGCTCGAGCGCCCTCGCCCAGGAGAAGACCGGCGAGTTCTGGGTCAGCGACCGGATGATGGGGTCGGCGACGCGCGCCGACTTCGAGCACTGCGACGTCGCGCTGTTCCTCGGCAAGAACCCGTGGCACAGCCACTCGATCGCGCGCGCCCGCGTCACGCTCAAGGAGCTCGCCGCGGACCCGGCGCGCACGCTGATCGTCGTCGACCCGCGCCGCACCGAGACCGCGGAGCTCGCGGACATCCACCTGGCGGTCAAGCCCGGCACCGACGCCTGGCTGCTCGCCGCGCTGCTCGCGGTGATCGTCGAGGAGGACCTGATCGATCGCGCGTTCCTCGCGGCGCGCGCGGTGCCCGCCGAGGTCGAGACGGTCGTCGCGGCGCTGCGCGCCGTCGACGTCGCCGCGGCGTGCGCGCGGTGCGGGCTCGACGAGGCGGTGGTGCGCCGGACCGCCCGCGTGCTCGCCGGGGCGAGGGCGCTCGCCACGTTCGAGGATCTCGGCGTGCAGATGAACAAGGGCTCCACGCTCGTCAGCTACCTGCACCGGCTGCTGATCCTGCTGACCGGCAGCTTCGGCAAGCCGGGCACCCACTTCATCCCGACGACGCTGGTCGACATCGCCAGCGGCGCGTCGGGCAAGGCCAGCCCGGTGGTCGGCGCGCGCGTCGTCGGCGGCCTGGTCCCGTGCAACGTGATCGCCGACGAGATCCTCACCGATCACCCGAAGCGCTACCGCGCGATGATCGTCGAGGCGGCGAACCCGGCGCACTCGCTGGCGGACTCGCCGCGGATGCGCGAGGCGCTCGGCGCGCTCGACACGCTCGTCGTGATCGACGTGGCGATGAGCGAGACCGCGCGGCTGGCGCACTACGTCCTGCCGGCCGCGACCCAGTTCGAGAAGGCGGAGGCGACGTTCTTCAACTTCGAGTTCCCGCGCAACGTGTTCCACCTGCGCGCCCGGCTGATGGCGCCGCCGCCCGGGCCGCTGCCCGAGGCGGAGATCCACGCTCGCCTGGTCGAGGCGCTCGGCGCGGTCGGCGAGGAGGTCTACGCGCCGCTGCGCGCCGCCGCGACCGCCGGTCGCGAGGCCTACGTCGCCGCGTTCATGGCGCGCGTGATGGCCCCCCCGACGCTGAGCCACCTCGCGCCGGTGATCCTGTACCGGACGCTGCCGCTGCCCGAGGCGCAGCGCGAGGGCGCCGTCGTGCTCGGCCTGGCGCTGCGCGCGGCGATGGCGCACGGCGGCCAGCTCGCGCGCGCCGGCTTCACCGGCACGCCGATGCAGGCGGCGCTCGCGCTGTTCGACGCGATCCTCGCCAGCCCGTCGGGCGTGGTGTTCGCGGTCGGCGACTGGGCCGAGATGAGCGCGCGCGTGCCGACGCCCGACGGCAAGCTGCACCTCGTCCTGCCCGACCTGCTCGAGGCGCTCGCGGCGCACCTGCGCGACGACGCGCCCGCGGACGATCCGACGTGGCCGTTCGTGCTGTCGGCGGGCGAGCGGCGCTCGTTCACCGCCAACACGATCATCCGCGATCCGGCGTGGCGCAAGAAGGACGCGGGCGGCGCGCTGCGCGTCCACCCCGACGACGCCGCCGCGCTCGGCGTCGCCACCGGCGGCGCGGTGCGGCTGACGACCCGGCGCGGCTCGATCGTCGTCGAGGTCGAGGTGTCCGACACGATGCAGCGCGGCCACGTCTCGCTGCCCAACGGCCTCGGGCTGGGCTACCCGGGCGAGCACGGCGCGGTGACCGCCGGCGTGGCGCCCAACGAGCTGACGTCGAGCGACGCGCGCGACCCGTTCGTCGGCACGCCGTGGCACAAGCACGTGCCCGCGCGCCTCGAGCGGCTGGCCTGACGCTCACGCCCCCAGCGCCGCGGCGCGGGCGCGGTGCGCGTCGGACAGCTTGCCGGCGACGGCGCGCTCGAACGCGGTGCGCAGCTCGAGCGCGCTGC
>WYBA01000193.1 GCA_011526095.1 Myxococcales bacterium
GAGGGCGGCGGCGGGCGCCGCGGCGGCCGCGGTCGCGGCGGTCGCGGTCGTGGGCCGGGCCCGGGCGGGCAGCCGCACGGCGACGGCCAGGGCCAGGCGCACGCCGGCGGCGCGCAGGTGCAGGCGCAGGGTGGCGGCGGTGGCGGCGGTGGCGGTGGTGGCGGCGGTGGACCGCGTCGCGACGATCGCGGGCCGCGCCCGGATCGCGGCGGCGGCGGCGGTGGGCCGCGTCGCGACGATCGTGGGCCGCGGCCGGATCGCGGTGGCGGCGGTGGTGGCGGGCCGCGTCGCGATGATCGCGGGCCGCGCCCCGACGGGGCGCAGGCGCAGGGCGATCGCCGCGACGACCGCGGGCCGCGCCCAGACCGCGGTGACCGCGGTGGCGGCGGCGGCGGTGGCGGTCGGCGGGACGATCGCCGGCCCGACGACCGGCGCGATCGCGGCGAGGCGCCGGCGCGCGACGATCGTCCGGGGCTCGGCGTGTCGGGCTTCGTCAATAACCCGTTCGCGAAGCTGCTCAATAAGGGGTAGGCCGGACCGCGCGACGTCCAGTGGGGCGCTCGCGGCGCACGGCGTCGGCGCGGCCGCGGCGTCCGGCGTCGGCGCGGCCGGGTTTCTCGCCCCGCCGCGCCGGGCCGCATATCCTGGTCGGGTGATCCTGAGGCTGCTGCTCCTCGCCGCGGCGCTGGCCGCGTGCGGCCCTGACTCCGCGTCCAGGCCCGATCGCGACGAGCTCGCGGACGGAGCCGGAGACGGAACCGGGGACGGAGACGGAGCCGGAGACGGAACCGGGGACGGAGACGGAGGCGGAGACGGCAACGGAGCCGGAGCCGGAAGCGGAGCCGGAGCCGGAAGCGGAGCCGGCCCGGCCGCCGACCCCTCCGAGCACGTCCTGTGGCACGCCGCGCCCAACCGCCTGCTCGCCCACCGCACCGTCGACGGCGAGCTCGTCGTCGACGCCGGCTCGGCCGGGTTCGCCCGCTACACCCGGTTCGGCCTGCCGGTGCAGCGGTGGCGGCTGCGCGCGTCGGTCGCCGGCGAGCCGGTCGCGGCGCCCGGTCGCGGCGCGTCGCTCGAGCTGCCGCTCACCGCCGACCAGGCGGCGACGGCGCGCACGCTGATCCTGCGCGTCCACGCGGCCGAGGCCGGCCGGCTCACCGTCAAGGTCAACGGGCGCTCGCTCGGCGCGCGCGGCAAGGTCGCGCTCGTCCCCGGCTGGCAGGTCGTCGGCGTCGACGCCGCCGGGCGGTGGAGCGCCGGCGAGAACCTCGTCGTGCTCGAGTCCAGCCTCGGCGACGACCTGCGGCTGCGCTGGCTGCGCGTCTCGGCGACCGACGTCGTCGCCCACGTCCCCGACGACGCGCTCGCCAGCCCGCTGGCGCCGGCCTACGGCGACCCGCTCCACGCGTTCGCCTACGACGCCGCGGCCGGGGGCTTCCGCCTCACCTCCGACGCCGGGCTCGCGTGGTACGTCCGGATCCCGGACGCGGCGGCCGTCGTCGCCGACGTCGAGGGCGACTGCCAGCTCGAGGTGATCGCGAAGGACGCCGCCGCGACGATGGTCGGCGGCCGGCTCGCCGGCCGCGGCGCGCGGCTGGAGCTGGCGGCGCTCGCCGGCAAGGTCGCGCGGCTCGACGTCGTCGGGCGCGACTGCGCCGCCGGTGTCGTGCGCGGGCTGCGCGTCGTCGCGTCGTCGCCGCCGCCGCCGCCGCCGGCCGGCGCGCCGCCGAAGTACATCGTCTACTGGGTGATGGACACGCTGCGCGCCGACCGCATCCCGACGTTCCAGCCGGGCGCGCGCGCCGAGACCCCGAACTTCGATCGCCTCGGCCAGACCGGCGCGGTGTTCCGCCAGCACTACGTCGGCGGCCTCGAGTCGCAGGGCTCGCACGCGTCGATGTTCACCTCGCTCTACCCCGGCAACCACCAGGTGCTCACCGCCGGCCCGCGCGAGAACTTCCGCATCGGCAAGAAGTGGCGAACGCTCGGCACGGTGATGCGCGACGCCGGCTTCTACACGATCGGCGTCACCGGCAACGGCTTCGTCGGCAACTCGGGCGGGTTCAACCGCGGGTTCGACGAGTACCGCAACATGATGCAGGAGAAGGGCGTGAGGAACGGCGTGATCTACGGGTCGAAGATGGTGGACGACGTCGTCCGCCGCCTCGGCAAGCGGATCAAGGCGGCCGCCGACCAGCCGGTGTTCGTGTTCATGGGCACGATCGACACCCACTCGCCGCTGCGCGCGCGCAAGCCGTGGATCGATCGCTACAGCCCCGGCTACGACGGGCCGTTCACCGAGGGCACGACCGCCGCCGTCCTCGGCCTGATGGTCGGCAAGATGGGCTGCCACAAGATCCCTCCGAAGCGCGAGATCGAGCGGATGCGCGCGATCTACGACTCGGCGATCAGCTACCAGGACGCGCTGATCGGCGATCTGACGGCGGCGCTCGACAAGCTCGGGATCCTCGACCAGACGATGATCGTGATCACCGCCGACCACGGCGAGGAGCTGTTCGAGGAGACGCGGTGCGGCCACGGCGCGACGCTGCGCGAGTCGGTCGCGCGCGTGCCGATGCTCGTCCACTACCCGCCGCGCGTGCCGGCGGCGGTGATCGACGAGGGCAGCGAGGGGATCGATCTGATCCCGACGCTGCTCGACGTGCTCGGCGCGCCGCCGCTCGACCAGGCGCAGGGCGAGTCGCTGCGCGCGCGCGCCGCGGGCGTCGGGCGCGGCTGGGCGCGGCCGGCGATCGCGTCGATGTACGAGTACGCGTTCGCGATGAGCCTGGGCGGGTGGAAGGCGCGGGTCGGCAAGACCGGCGCGCCGCTGCTGTTCGATCTCGTCGCCGATCCGCTCGAGCGCAAGGACCTGTCGCGCGCGCGCCCGGTCGAGCGCCGCTACCTGACCGATCACCTCGGCCTGTACCTCGCCTACCGGACGCGGTGGAAGAAGGCGAGCTGGGGCGTCGTGTCGAACATGACCGAGGCGGCGATCGCCGCGCTGGAGCCGCCGCCGTGAGGCGGTCCGCGGTCGCCGTGGCGGTCGCGGTCGCCGCGTGCGCGGGGCCGTCGCGACCGGCGCCGCCCGCCCCGGCGCCGCCGGTCGACGACGCGCCGCCGGCCGTCGTCGCGCCACCGGTCGCGATCGTCGACGACGCCGCGCCCGGCCCGGGCGAGGCGTGGCTGCGCGGCTCGACCCACGTCCACGCGCTGCCGTCGGGCGACAGCCGCACGCCGGTCGCCGACGTGATCGCCTGGTACGCGACGCGCGACTACGACTTCATCGCGCTCACCGACCACAACCGGATCACCGACACGTACGGGCCGACGCCGGGCGACGTCGCGGTCCACGACGGCGACGACCTGGTCGTGCTGTCGGGCGTCGAGCTGACCAACAACCCCGACAACTGCGACCCGCCGCCGCCCGAGCCCGACGGCAGGTGCCGGATCCACGTCAACCTGATCGGCGTCACCGCGCGCCCGGGCGAGAAGCTCGCGTGGGCCGCGCACGACGCGCCGGCGCGGCTCGACAAGTACCAGGCGGCGATCGATCAGCGCGCCGTGCTGGGCGGGATCGTCCAGCTCAATCACCCGCAGTGGCACTGGGGGATGACCGCCGGGCTGCTCACCGAGCTCGGCGCGCGCGGCGTGGCGCTGGTCGAGATCGCCAACGCGCAGTTCCCGACGTGGAACGCCGGGACCGATCGCTACCCGTCGACCGAGGATCTGTGGGACGCCGCGCTCACCGCGGGCGTCACGATCTGGGGCGTGGCGTCCGACGACGCCCACGACTTCCGCCAGGACGGCGGCGGCCGTTACCCGGCCGGCGGGGCGTGGGTCGTGGTGCGCGCGCGCCGCGAGCCCGCCGCGATCGTCGAGGCGCTCGCGGCGGGGCGGTTCTACGGCTCGACCGGCGTGACGCTGGCGCGGGCGGGCCGGGTGGGGCAGGAGCTGGTGGTCGAGGTGGCGCGCGGCGGAGACGGAGGCGGAGACGGAGACGGAGGCGGAGGCGGAGACGGAGACGGAGGCGGAGACGATCACCTCGCGCACACGATCCGCTTCATCGGCGACGGCCGGGTGCTCGGCGAGCTGCCCGGGCCGGTGGCGCGCTGGCCGCTCGACGGGACGACGTCGTACGTGCGCGCGGTCGTGATCCGCGAGGACGGCGCGCGGGCGTGGGTCCAGCCCGTCCGTTGAGCAGCTTCGTCCACGTGCTGCGGCTGCGCCTCGACGGCGACCACGGCGCGCGTCGCGACGGCGCGTGAGCCGGGCGCGGGTCGTCTGGTACGCTGGTCCGATGCGACGACGCGGCCGACGCGGCAGGGCGACGCTGGTGGCCGCGCTGGCCTTCGCCGCGTGCGACGCGACCGCCGGACCGGGGCACACCGTCGTCGACAGCTTCGCGAACTGTCACGTCGGCATGTACTTCGCCGACTGCGGCGGCGAAGGCGCGCCCGTGCTCGGCTGCGACGCCGAGCGGGACGAGTCGTGCTGGTGGTTCACCACCGGCGCCGTGCCGCGCGAGATCACGCTGGTGTCGGACTGCCCGCCCGAGGACGTGTGCTGCCACGACGACTGGCCGTTCGCGGAGCCGACCGGGCTCGGGGCGTACCGGCTGCTGTTCGCGCTCGACCGCGCCCCGTGGGACCGCACGCGAGAGATGAACGTCGACGTCGTCGTGGACGCGGCGCTGGTCGCGCCCGCGACCCCGACGCTCACCTGCGAGGGCGCGCTGCCCGACGTCAACGGCGTCGGCCCCTGCGGCGATCTCGAGGGCGTCATCCAGGTCGAGCTGGACACGCCGGCGCTCCGGTTCGTCGCCCCCGGGAACTACTACGGCTGGGTCCCGACCGTCGAGCTCGACGCGGCCGACGGGGCGGCGCCGCGCGCCCGCGTCTGCCTGCACGACTACACCGACAGCTGGGGCAACGACTGCCCCGACGCAGTCGCGACGTGCGCCACCGGCGGCACCGTCACGATCGACGCCTGGCCGCTGCCCGCCGGGCCCGGCGCGATCGTCAGCCTCGACGTGGCCTTCGCCGGCGGCGCGCGCCTGCTCGCCGACGCCGAGGTCACGTACGTTCGCGAGCGCCGCGCGCCGTGAAGGTTCACCGCGGCCCGGGGCGCTCCTACGGCGACACCAGGCCGTGGCGTCGCCAGCCCGCCGCGCGCCCCTCGGTCACCGCGGCCCGGGGCGCTCCCACGGCGACACCAGGCCGTGGCGTCGCCAGCCCGTGGTGAGCAGCCGGCACGTCGGGTAGGCCACCGGCACCAGCTCCGTCTCGGGCGTGAGCCGGACGGGCGGCGTCGCCTCGCTCCAGCCGTCCCAGTGCCAGCCGGTGGCGAACCGGTCGAGCGGGGCGCCGGCGCGCGCGGCGTCCTCGCGGTGCTTGCGCCAGTTGTTGAGCACGTACGCCAGCGCGTTGCGGCACTGCCGAGGCGTCGTCAGCGTCTCGCGGTGGTAGCGGTCCGCGAACACCTGGCCGCGCGCGCGCCGTCCGGTGCGCCTGGTCAGCGCCGCGTTGATCCGCTTCGCCGCGCTGATCTGGAACGCCTGCAGGCCGCGCGCGAGCGAGTGCTCGTCCTCCGCCTCGCAGATGAGGTGGACGTGGTTGCCCTGGATCGACAGGTGCACGATGCGGAACGCGTCCCGCTCGAGCACGCAGACCACCGCGCGACGCAGCGCGCGCCACATGTCGAGCCGGCGCAGCCGCCCCACGCGGTCGACGACCCGCAACGTCACGTGCACCGGGTGGTGCCGGCTCAGCGCCGGCCGCGCCTTGTGCGGCTGGCTCGCCCGCGGCCCGCGCCGCGGGCGGCCCGCGCCCGGGCGCTTGCCGCCCCACGGCCGCATCACCAGCGGCAGCTGCTTGCCCATCTTGATTTCGCCGATATCATGGTCGAGGCTTGCATCGCAAGCAGAATGTCGGCGTGGGCGCGCGCAGGTGTCTCTCCGCGCAGATCGCGGATGCACATCGCGCCACCGTCGTCGTCGTCGTCGTCGTCGTCGTCGTCGTCGTCGCCGTCGCCGTCGCCGTCGCCGCCGTCTCCGTCTCCGTCTCCGTCTCCGTCTCCGTCTCCGTCTCCGTCTCCGTCTCCGTCTCCGTCTCCGTGTCCGTCTCCGTCTCCGTGTCCGTCTCCGTCTCCGTCTCCGTCTCCGTCTCGCCGGCGACGTGTGCGCGGATCTCGCCGGCCGCCGATGGGGGCGCGCCCGTGATCGCGGCGCGGGTGCACCGGCCCCCGCCGCGGCCGCGCGGCTGCACACACCCGTGGGCAGCGCGGCGGCGGGCCGGCGCCAAGTGGGCGTGCCCACGTCGCCGGCGACGCGCACGGAGGTTGCAACCTCGCCGGTCAGTGATGAGGACCGCCGTACTGCTCTGCTGTCCGGGCGTGGCGCTCGCGGTCGCGTGCGCCGCCGCGCCGGAGCCCACGCCCGGGCCCGGCGCCGCGCCCCGCACGCTCGCCGCGTCCGCCCACCTGGCCGCCGCGGCGGCGCCCGGCGTCGTCGCGCTCGACCGCGACGTCGCGCTGGTGTGCGGCGCCGCGGCCGTCGCGACCGATCACCCCGACGCCGCGGCCGACTGCGACGCCGCGCTCGTCCGCCCCGACGGCGCGCTCGCGCCGCTGGGGCGCGGCGGGCTGCTCGCCGCGGCGCGCCTCGACGACGCGCGGCTCGTCCTGCTCACCGCCGAGCGCACGCTCGTCGTGCGCGACGCGACCGACGCGCGCGTCGACGCGCCGGAGCGCGTGATCGCCCGCGACGTCGCCGACCCGCGCGTCGCCGCCGACGGCTCGCGCCGCGTCGTCTTCACCCAGCTCCCGGCCGGCGCCGAGATCGCGCCGGACACGACGGGCACGCTCGTCGTGCTCGACCTCGACCGCGGCACGCGCCGCGTCGTCACGTCGCACCCGCTCGACTCGTCTCCGTTCCTCGTCCCGGGCAGCGACGACGTGCTGTTCGTGTCGGCCCGCACCGGGCTGGCCTCGCTCTACCTCGCCACGCCGGGCCGGCCCGCGCGCCAGCTCACCAACGTCGGGCGCCGCGCGCTCGCCGGTCCCGACGACGCGGCGTTCGTCCCGGTGCCCGGGCGCGAGCTGGCGTGGGTCCCCGACCGCCGCGTCGCGGTCTACACCGCGACCTACGGCGGCGCCTCGGCCGTGTGGCAGCTCGACCTCGACACCGGCGCCGCGACGCGCCTCGGCGCCGGGCGGGCGCCGCTGGTCACGCCCGACGGCGTCGTCGCGCTCGCCCCGGACGGCGGCGCGGTGACGCTGGGAGGTGCGCGGTGAGGGCGCGCGCGCTGCTGCTCGTCCCCGCGGTCGTCGCCGTCGCCGCCGCCGCCGCGACCGCGCACGCCTCGCCCTACCGCTGGCCGCTCGCCGACGACGACCGCACCGTCACCGCCTACTACGACCACGGCTCGGTCACCGACTGGGCGTGCGGCGACCACACGTACAGCGGCCATCGCGGCACCGACATCGGCGTGCCGCGCCAGACGCCGGTGTTCGCCGCCGGCGGCGGCTCCGTCAAGCACCGCGCCGACGGCTACGGCGACGGCTACCTCGGCAACACCGACGGCGGCGGGTTCGGCAACGCCGTGGCGATCTTCCACGGCGACGGCGACGAGACGATCTACGGCCACCTCTACGCCGGCAGCGGCATCCCCGCGCTCGGCGCGACGCTGGGCTGCTCGGTGCAGCTCGGCGGCAGCGGCACGTCGGGCAACTCCACCGGCCCGCACCTGCACTTCGAGACCCGCGTCGGCGTCGACGAGGGCGGCTCGTACTACTCGGGCGCGGCCGACGATCCGTTCGCCGGCGACTGCGGCGGGCCGATCAGCTTCTGGACGGCGCAGAACGGGAGCGCGCCCGCGCTGACGTGCGGCGACGGCACCGCGCCGCTGGTCGACGACGCCGCGTGGGTCGCGGACGTCACGATCCCCGACGGCACCGAGGTCGTCGCCGGGACGCCGTTCATCAAGACGTGGCGGCTGCGCAACGCCGGCACCACCGCGTGGGGCGACGGCTACGCGCTGGTCCACGTCGACGGCCCGGCGTTCGGCGCGGCCCCGGCGGCGCTCGTCGCCGCGCCGGGCGCCGAGGTCGAGGTGTCGCTCGCGATGGTGGCCGACGGCGAGGGGCTCGTCCGCTCGAGCTGGCAGGTCGCGCGCGACGGCGTGCCGTTCGGCGAGGTGGTGTGGGTCGAGGTCACGGTCGTGGCGTCGCCGTCGGTCGACGGCGACGGCGACGGGTTCGGCCCGGGGCAGGACTGCGACGACGCCGACGGCGAGATCCACCCCGGCGCCGAGGAGGCGTGCGACGGCGTCGACGGCGACTGCGACGGGCGCGGCGACGACGAGCTGGTCCGGAGCTGCTGCGGCAGCGGCGTCCAGGCCTGCGGCGACGGCGCGTGGGGCGCGTGCGACGTGACGTGCGACGACCCGGCCGTCGACGGCGACGAGGTGGAGGGCGGGTGCGCGGCCGGCGGCGGCGCGGCCGGCGCGCTCGCGGTCGCGGCGATCGGGATCGCGCTGATCACCCTGCCGCGCCGCCGACGTCGGGCGCGTTCCCCGTCGCCACGCCGTGCCGCGGCGGTGTAGCTTGGGGCGGTGATCCGCCGCCCCGTGCGCCGCTGGTACGCCGAGCCCCGGATCGCCGAGGCCGTGTTCGCGGTCGGCACGCGCAACGCGCCGGCGTGGCCCGACGAGGTCTACGGCCGGCTCGCGTCGCGGTTCAAGGGGTTCTCGGCGCGCGAGGACCGGCTCGCGCTCGACGCGCCGCTCGGTCGCCACGGCGCCGTGCCGTGCCCGCCCGCGGACGGCGCGCCGCACCGGGTGTGGCGGCTCAACCACGAGGGCCATCGCGCCGTGCAGTGGGGGCCGGGCGTGGTCGCGTTCAACGTCCTGCCGCCGTACGGCCACTTCGAGGACCACCTGCCGACGTGGACCAACCTGCTCGAGGCCTACCTCGCCGAGGAGCGGCCGGGTTCGCTGACGTGGGCGGAGCAGCGCTACGTCAACGAGTTCACGCTCGCGCGGGTCGAGCGCCCGGCCGAGCTGTTCGTGTTCTACCCGCCGCTGCCCGACGACCGCGAGCGCCGCCACGCGCTGACGCGGCTCGACCTCGACGCGGTCGAGTTCGACGGCGGCGCCGTGATGATCAGCCTGGTCCGCGCCGCGATCGACACCGAGGCGGTGCGCTACCAGCTCGTCGTCGTCGCGTCGTCGCGCCGCACGCTGACCGGCGACCCCGACGTCGTGCTCGGCTGGCACAACGTCGCGCACAACGCGATCAACGAGGCGTTCGAGCGCGTGATCACCGACGAGACGCGCCGCCGGATGCGCCAGGTCTGAGGTCGACGCCGGCCGCGCCGGTTCGCCGCCGGGGCGCGGCGGCGAGCAGGTGCTGGGTGCGGTGGAGCCCGCGCGCCTCGGCGCCGGCGCGCACCGGCGGGTGCGTCGTCGCGGGGCACCGGCACGCGCACGCGCACGGCGCCGGCGACGGGCGCATCACGCGCCCCGATCGATGAGGCCGTGCTGGATCGCGAACCGCGTCAGGTCGGAGTTGTTGCGCAGCCGCAGCTTCTTGAGCACGTGGCCGCGGTGGGTGTCGACGGTCTTGACGCTGATCCCCAGGCGCAGCGCGATCTCGCGGTTGGTGTCGCCGACCGCGAGGAACTTGAGCGTCTCGAGCTCGCGCGGCGACAGGATCCCGACCGGGTCGTCGGCGTCGCCGGCGTCGGCCGGGAACCGCTCGCCGGCGTGGACCGCGGTGATCGCGGCGATCAGGTCGTCCGGCGCGGCGCCGCAGGCGACGAACCCGCTCGCGCCGGCGGCGAGGACGCGCGCGGGCGCCTCGTCGCGGTCGCCGATCACGACCACCTTGACGCCCGGCGGCGGCGCGACGGCGCGGGCCGCGGCGACGGCGCCGTCGGTCGCGCCCAGCACCAGCACGTCCGGCTGGTGGGTGGCGACCAGCGACGCCGCGTCGGCGGTCGGGCCGGTGGCCATGACCTGCAGCGTGCCCTTGCTGGACAGCAGGCACACCAGGGCCTCTCGGAACAGGGTGCGATCGTCGGCGACGACGACGCGGATCTGGGCGGGCCAGGGGGTCACGGTGGCTTGCGACGAGTGCATGGCATCACCCTAGTGAGAGGAAGGCTGGGGTCCGAGATAGCGATGGGGTATCGGTCGGGCTCGGATCGGGGCTTCACCGAGGCCGGGCCTGGCCCTGCGATGAGACGTGTGACCGGTGAGGTCGGGTACGCGTCAATCTGCCGTCAAAATGACGACGAGCCGGGGCGGAACATGTCATTCCGGTGGGATGGGTGGCCTGGCCGTGCGGTCGGTCATCACCAGCGCAGGCCGGACCACATGGCCGTGGGCGGCGCGCGCGGGCGCTGGCAGAATGGCCGCCGTGTCCGCCTCCGTACAGCCAGACCTGCCTCGCAGGATCGGCGACTTCGCCGTGCTGGGCGTGCTCGGCGAGGGGGGCAGCGGCATCGTCTACGACGCGCGGTGGGGGCACCGCGAGGTCGCGCTGAAGGTCCTGCACCCGGCCCTGGTCGCGACCGCCAAGGAGCGGGAGCAGTTCCTCGGCGAGGCGCGGCTGCTCGCCGAGCTGCAGCACCCCGGCGTCGTCAAGGTGCTCGGGGTGGGCGAGGGCGCCGACGGCCGGCCCTACCTGGCGATGGAGAAGCTGCGCGGCGAGAGCCTCGCGGCGCGCCTGGCCCGCGGCCCGCTGCCGCTGGGGACCGCGCTCGAGCTGTTCGGCCAGCTCGCCGACGCGGTCACCGCGCTGCACGCGCGCGGCCTGGTCCACCGTGACCTCAAGCCGGAGAACGTCGTGCTGGTCCGCGGCGTCGACGGGCGCGACCACGCGGTGCTGCTCGACTTCGGCATCGCCAAGGACCTGGCGGCGCCGGCGTCGACGACGACGCAGGACGGCGGCGTGCGCGGCACGCCGGCCTACATGGCGCCGGAGCGGTTCTTCGGCCAGCCGGCGTCGATCGCGACCGACGTCTACGAGCTCGCGGTCGTGCTCTACGCGATGGTGGCCGGGCGGCTGCCGTGGGACGACTGTGCCGATCCGGACGTCCGGCTCAACCCGCGCGGCCTGGCCGAGACCGCGCCGGCCGCGCCGCCCGCGCTCGACGTCGTCGTGCGCCGCGCGCTGTCGACGCGCGCGCCCAACCGGCCCGCGACGGCGCTCGAGCTGCGCGAGGCGGTGATGGTCGCCGCGGGCGCGCACGCACCGGTCGCGCGCACGACCGACGCGGTGCGGCCGGCGCCGCGGCCGACGCCCGCCGACGTCTACGGCGCGACGGTCGCGATGCGCGGGCCGGCGGCGCCGGGCGGCCCGGGCGCGCTCGAGCACGTCACGCCGGCGGCGGGCGGGTACCTGGTGCCGGCCACGACCGGCGCCGAGCCGCGCCGCACCGGCAAGATGGTCGCGATCACCTTCGCCGCCGCGACGGCGGTGATCGGCGTCGGCGTCGCGGCCAAGCTGCTCAGCGATCCCGGCGACGGCATCCCGGCGCCCGCGAGCGCCAGCGTCGCGCCGGCGCCCGCGGCGCCCGCCACCGCCGCGCCGCTGCCGGCCGTCGCCGCCGGCACCGCCGCCGAGGTCGCGCCGCGCGCGCTGCTCGCCGAGCCGGCGCCGCCGCCCGCCGTCGCCGCGTCGGTCGATCTCGGCCAGGCGCGCGCCGCGATGGCCGCCGCGGTCGAGCACCTGCCCGACGACACGATGTTCGCGTTCGGCGTGCTGCTCGCCGAGCTGCGCGCCGACGACCAGCTCGACGGCCTGATCGACGCGGCGATCGCCAGCCCGTCGGCGCAGGTGCTGATCCTCCAGGCCGACCTCGGCGCGTGCTCGCTCGATCTGCGCGGCAAGCTCGACTGGCTGGTGATGGGCGGCCCCGCCGAGGACAGCGCGGTCGACCTGATCGCGTCGGGGCAGTGGACGCGCGCCGAGCTCGAGGACTGCCTGCGGGTCGCGGTCGACGGCACCGGCGTGACCACGGACGGCGCGATCAGCCGGATCGAGGGGCCGAAGCCGCGGTCGATCGGCTGGCTCGACGAGCGCACGTTCTACGTGTCGTCGCGGCAGGACGCGGGCGCCGAGTGGCTCGCGGCGCGGATCGCCGATCGCGGCGCCCCGGGCGGCGCGCTCGGCACCCTGCTGCCCGACGTCGACCTGCAGAGCACGCTGTGGCTCGCCGGCGACGAGCGCGGCCGCAAGGTCGGGCTCGGGACCGACGAGATGACCGGCCTGTGGGGCTCGGCGCGCACCGGATCGAGCTCGATCGCCGCGTCGATCCGGATCCGCTACCGCACGGCGAAGCTGGCCGAGGCCGCGCACAAGGAGCTGTCGGCCCAGGCCGCGGACCTCGACCTCGGCGCGCTCGGGACGTTCTCGATCACGCGCGAGAAGGCGCCCGAGGTGCTGCGCGTCGAGGTCAGCATGCCGCGCGTGATCGTCGGGATGATCGTCGATGGCCTCGCCAGCGGCAGCCTGACCGCGCCGTAGCCCGCCCCGCGGCTTGTCGCGCGGCGGTCGGCCGTGCGAAGACTCCGCGGTGACGACCGCTGCGCGCCCCCTCGTGATCGGCATCGCCGGCGGCACCGGCTCGGGCAAGACCACCGTCGCCCACAAGCTGGCCGCCGCGATCCCCGCCGGGCGGGTCGCGCTGATCGACCACGATTCGTACTACAAGGACCAGTCGACGCTCGCGCCCGACGAGCGCGAGGCGCTCAACTACGACCACCCGTCCGCGCTCGAGAGCGATCTGCTCGCGGCGCACCTGCGCACGCTGCGCGGCGGCGTGGCGGTCGAGCTGCCGATCTACGACTTCGCGACCCACACCCGCAAGGCCGAGACCCGCCGCGTCGATCCGGCGCCGGTGATCATCGTCGAGGGCATCCTGGTGTTCGTCGAGGCCGCGGTGCGCGAGCAGCTCGACATCAAGATCTTCGTCGACACCGACGCCGACATCCGGCTGATGCGGCGGATCCGCCGCGACCTCGAGCAGCGCGGCCGCACGTTCGCCTCGGTCCGCGACCAGTACTACGCCACCGTGCGGCCGATGCACCTCGAGTACGTCGAGCCGTCGAAGCGGTGGGCGGATCTGATCGTCCCCGAGGGCGGCGACAACCGGATCGCGCTCGACGTGCTGCTCGGGCGCCTCGGCCGCGTCGCGTTCGGGACCTGACGGTGTATCGTGGCCGCGTGACGCACTCTCCGCTCGTGGTGGTGACCGGCGGCGCCGGGTTCATCGGCTCCCACGTCGTCGACCGGCTGATCGGCCTGGGCCGCCGCGTCGTCGTGATCGACGACCTGCGCTCGGGCAAGCGCGCGAACCTGGCGCGGTGGCTCGACCCGCGCCACGCGCTCGACGGCGCCGAGCCGGCGCTGGAACTGCTGGTCAACGACGTCACCGAGGGGCTGTTCGCGCCGCTGGCGGCGGTCACGGCGAAGCACGGGCCGGTCGACCGCATCATCCACCTCGCGGCGCAGGTCTCGGTCGTGGCGTCGATCGCCAACCCGCTGGTCGACGTCCACGTCAACTACCGCGGCACGGTGCAGGTGCTCGAGTACGCGCGCGCCGCGGGCGTGAAGAAGGTGGCGTTCGCGTCGTCGGCCGCGGTCTACGGCGAGACCGACCGCGTGCCGGTCGAGGAGGACTTCCCGTGCCGGCCGATGTCGCCGTACGGCATCGACAAGTACGCCTCCGAGAAGATGCTGCACTACTACTCGGCGGTGCAGGGCGTGGCGACGACGGCGCTGCGGTTCTTCAACGTCTACGGGCCGCGCCAGGACCCGTCGAGCCCGTACTCCGGCGTGATCTCGATCTTCGCCGATCGCGCCCGGGCCGGCCGCGACCTGACGATCTTCGGCGACGGCGAGCAGACCCGCGACTTCGTCTACGTTGGCGACGTCGCGCGCGCGGTGTGCGAGGCCGCGCTCGGCGACGCGGGCGACCGCGCGGTGATGAACATCGGCACCGGGCGCGAGACCTCGGTCAGCCAGCTCGCGCGCACGGTGGTCGAGCTGTGCGGCGGCCGGTCGCAGATCGTCCACGCCCCGGCGCGCGCCGGCGAGATCGTCCGCTCGCTCGCCGCGGTCGAGCGCGCCGCGACGGTGCTCGGGTTCCGGGCCGAGACCGCGCTGGCCGATGGCCTGCGCGCCACGCTCGGGTAAGGTGCGGGGCATGACGTTCCGCTCCGTCGTGCTCGCCCTGGCCGTCGCCGTCCTCGTGGTCGCGCCCGCCTGCGACAAGCGCCCCGCCGCGGCGCCGGTGCCGACCGAGGCCCAGCTCGAGGCCGCCTCGGTGAAGGTCGGCGCGGTCACGGTGGACGAGGTCGATCGCCTGCTCGCCGGCGGCGCGTGCCGCGCGGTCGACGCCAACGGCCGCGGCGTGCGCCAGCGCGAGGGCGTGGTCCCCGGCGCGATCATCCTGTCGCACTACAAGAAGTACGCGCCGTCCGAGCTGCCCGCCGACAAGGCGACCAAGCTGGTGTTCTACTGCACCAACGAGGACTGCGGCGCCTCGCACACCGCCGCGGCGCGCGCCGTGGTCGCGGGCTACACCGACGTGGCCGTGATGTCCGCGGGGATCGTCGGGTGGAAGAAGGCCGGCAAGCGCGCCGAGATGCTCTGACCGTGAGCGGGTAGGCGGTATGGGGGGCGTCACCGTCACCCGTCTCCGCGTCCGCCTCCGTCGCCGTCGCCGTCGCCGTCGCCGTCGCCGTCGCCGCCGTCGCCGCCGCCGCCTCCGCCTCCGCCCTCCGTCTCCGCCCAGCCCGTCGTCAGCGCGGCGCGCAGGCCAGCCACCACGGTCGGCGCGGCGACGCGCACCCGCGGCGCGACCTCGGCGAGGACGCGCCGGATGACGTTGGCCTCGCTCGCCGACGCGCGCAGCAGCGGCCGGTCCGCGATCATCCGCAGCACGCGGTGCGCGACCGCCTCGGGGCGCGCCAGATCGTGCGGCACGCCGTACGCGCGCAGCCGCGCGTGCAGCCGTCCGAACCGCGCGTCGTCGCCGTCCTCGCGCCACGCGATCCCGTCGATCGGGTGGTCGAGCGCCGCCGCGTAGCTCGCCGCGCCGCCCGCCTCGGCGAGCAGTACGCCGTCGAGCAGCAGCTCGACGCCGACGTGGGCGACGGCGCGCGTCGGCCCGCGCCCGACCCCGGCGTCGCGCAGCCGCGCCTCGACCTCGCGGGTCAGCCCGACGAACGCGGCGAGCTGGTGGAACGCGGCGTCGGTCGCGTGGTGCAGCGCGACGCCGTCGGCGATCGCGGCGTCGTCGACCCGCGCCACCCGCGCGCCGCTCATCGTCTGGAAGTCCGGCAGCATCGCCCCGAGCGCGTGGCCGCCGGGCGTCGCGTGCGCGGTCCACGACGCGACGACCGCGTGACCGAAGAAGTTCACGCCCGCATCGTGGCATACATGGGCATGCTCGTCGGCCTCGACCTCGGCACGCAGAGCCTCAAGGCGGTCGTCGTGGACACGGACGGGGACGCCCTGGTCGTCCGCGGTCACGCCGCCGTCGCCTACGGCGTCGATCTGCCCGCGCCGCACCACGCCGAGCAGGACCCGGCGGCGTGGCTGTCGGCGCTGGCGCCGGCGATCGAGGGAGCGCTGCTCGCCGCCGGGATCGGCCCGGCCGACATCCGCGCCCTCGCGGTCGCCGGCCAGCTCGACGGCTGCGTCCCCGTCGATCGCGCGGGGCGCGCCCACGGCCCGTGCCTGATCTGGATGGACCGCCGCGCCACCGCCGAGCTGCCCGCGCTCGAGCCGCGCGCGTTCCTCGCCACGACCGGCCAGGTGCTCGACGCCGGTCACCTCGCGGCCAAGGCGCGGTGGCTCGATCGCCACCGCCCGGGCGCCGCGCGGTTCACGCCGCCGGTCGGGTTCGTCGTCGCGCAGCTCACCGGCGCCCACGTCATCGACCACGCCCTCGCCTCGACCACCAACCTCTACGACCTGCACGCGCGCGCCTGGTCGGCGCCGCTGTGCGCCGCGTTCGACCTCGACCCGGCGCGGCTGCCGCGGATCGCCGCGGCGACCGACGTCGCGGGCGCGCTCACGCCCGCCGGCGCCGCGCTCACCGGGCTGCCGGCCGGCCTGCCGGTCGCGGTCGGCACCGGCGACGACTTCGCGACGCCGCTCGGCGCCGGCGTGGTCGCCCCGGGCGTGGTCGTCGGCGTGCTCGGCACCGCGGAGGTGGTCGGCGCGCTCGCCGCGACGCCGGCGCCGGTGCTCGACGAGGGCGACGAGCCGCTGGTCGAGACCCACGCCTACCCGGCGGGCGGCTGGTTCGTCGAGAACCCCGGCTGGCTCGCCGGCGGCGCGGTCCGCTGGCTGGCCGCGCTGTGCAACCTCGACCCCGCGCGGGGCGACGCCGCGGTCGACGCGCTCGCGCTCGCCGCGCCGCCGGGCGCCGCCGGCGTGACGTTCCTGCCCGCGCTGTCCGGCGCGACCGCGCCGCGGTGGGACGCGCAGGCGCGCGCCGCGTTCGCCGGGCTGACCGCCGCGCACGGCCCCGAGCACCTCGCGCGCGCCGTGCTCGAGGCGTGCGCGTTCGCGATGCGCGACGTCGTGATCCGGCTCGAGGCGCTCGGCCTGCCCGCGGCGTCGGTCGTGCTCGCCGGCGGCGGCGCGCGCAGCGCCGCGTGGGCGCAGATCCGCGCCGACGTCCTCGACCTGCCGGTCGCGCGCGCCACGCCCGGCGAGGCGTGCGCGATGGGCGCGGCGATGCTCGCCGCGGTCGCCGCCGGCGCGGCGCCGGACCTGGCCGCGTGCGCGGCGCGGATCGCCCCGCCGGTGACCGTCGCGACGCCGACCCCGGCCGCCCGCGCCGCGTGCGACGACGCCTACGGCCGGTACCGGGCGCTCTACGACGCGCTGCGCCCGACGTTCGGGCCGTGACGCACGCCCCGCTTGCGCCCGCGCGGAGGCTGCTATGGTGCCGGTCGATGTCCGTCGTCCCCGCGGCGCTGCCGCGCGCCGCCCTGCTCGCCGCCGTCGCCGCCCTGCTCGCCGCGTGCCCCGCCGAGGACGAGCTGGTGTGCATCGAGGTCGAGCCGACGTGCGCGCCGCTGTACGAGCCGACGTACACCAACGTCTTCACCATGACGCTCGAGCCGAAGTGCTCGGTGTCGAACGCGTGCCACGCCGGGCCGGCGCCCAGGGCCGGGCTCGACCTGTCCGACCCCGACGCCGCCTACGACGGCCTCACCGGCGGCGCTGACCCGCTGGTCGTCCCCGGGGACGGCTCGTGCAGCGTGATGGTCCAGCGCGTCGGCTCGACCGCGTCGTCGCTGCAGATGCCGCCGGGCAACGACGGCCGGCTGTCGGACGCCGAGGTGTGCGCGCTCCAGCGCTGGATCGAGGACGGCGCGCTGCGCGACGACCTGCCCGCCGCGCGGTCCACCCTTCCCACCCCGTGACGCCGTGTGTAAGGTGCCCTCGATGCGGTCCGGCTCGCTGCTGCTCGCGCTGACGGTCACGCTCGCCGCCGCGTGCGGCGAGGAGCCGGACTACTTCACGACGGAGGAGCTGCGCGACCCCGAGAACTGCATGGACTGCCACCCGCAGCACTACCGCGAGTGGTCGGGCAGCATGCACGCCTACGCCGGCGACGACCCGGTGTTCCTGGCGATGAACCGGCTCGGGCAGGAGGCCACCGGCGGCGCGCTCGGCGACTTCTGCGTCAGCTGCCACGCGCCGGTGGCGGTGCGGCTGGGGATGACCACCGACGGGCTCAACCTGCCGGAGCTGCCGCAGTGGTCCAAGGGCGTCACCTGCTACTTCTGCCACTCGGTGGACTCGGTCGGCGAGCTCCACAACACCGGCCTGGTGCTCGCCGACGACGGCGTGCTCCGCGGCGGCCTGTCGGACCCGGTCCCGAGCCCCAAGCACCGCTCGGCGTACTCGCCGCTCCACGACGGCGAGTCGCAGCAGTCGTCCGCGATGTGCGGCTCGTGCCACGACGTGATCACGCCGGCCGGCGTCCACATCGAGAAGACGTTCGCGGAGTGGTCGGAGACGATCTTCGCCCACACCGATCCGCAGCGACACCTGTCGTGCAGCGGCTGCCACATGAAGTCGCGCACCGACGTCGCGGCCGAGGTCGACGGGCTCGACGTGCCGCTGCGCAACTACGGCGTCCACGCCCACACGTTCGCCGGCATCGACACCGCGCTGACGCCGTGGCCGGAGATGGACGCGCAGCGCGAGGCGATCGCCGAGATCCTCGACCCGTCGCTCTTGTCCCGGCTGTGCGTCGTGCCGCTCGACGGCGGCCGCATCGACTACCGCCTCGACAACGTCAACTCCGGGCACATGTGGCCGTCGGGCGCCGCGCACGACCGCCGGGCGTGGGCCGAGGTCGTCGCCTACGACGCCGCGGGCGACGTGCTGTTCAGCTCGGGCGTGGTGCCCGCGGGCGAGGACCCCGATCCGGTCGCGGATCCGTCGCTGTGGGAGATGCGCGAGCTGGTCTACGACGACGCCGGCGAGGAGGTCCTGTACTTCTGGGAGGTGCGCGACTACGACCGCAGCCTGCTGCTGCCGCCGGCGGTCACGGTCGACCCGTCGGACCCGCGGTTCGATCACTCGGTGACGCGGAGCTGGAGCGCCGCCGGGTTCTTCCAGGACATCGCGCGCGTCACCGCGACCGTGTACATCCGCGCGCTGCCGTTCGCGGTGATCGACGACCTCGCCGATCGCGGCCTGCTCGACCCGGCGGTGCGCGACGAGCTGCCGACGCTGAACCTCGCCGGCGCGACGCAGGAGTGGACGCCCGCGGCGGCGGACCTCGGCGGCTGCGTGCAGTAGCGGCGCCCGCCCGAGGGCGCGCCTACCGCGGGATACAGAACCGGAACACGACGAAGTCGCGCTCGGCGATGCCGCCGCCGGCCGGCGTCGCCTCGACCGTGATCTCCCACAGCCCCGGCATCCACATGTTCACCGGCGTCAGCGTGTAGCGGCCGTCGACCGCCGCGTCGGGCGTCGCCGCGACGTCGACCGAGCCGGCGTGCTGGTGGTCCGGCATGAACGTCGACACCTCGACGGTGCCGTCGTCGATCATCCCCGCGCCGTCCTCGATCTCCACGATCCAGGTGTTGTCGCCGCGCTCGGGCGGCGCCGGATCCGACGACACCAGCCGGAACGTGACGCCCTTCGCGCCGACGAGCTCCATCCCCGCGGTGTACTCGTCGTCGCGGGTCTCGATCGTGCAGTCGTAGCCCGCGTCGATGTCGGCCGGCGGATCGTCATCGCCACCGCACGCGCACAGCGCGACGCCGGCCAGCGACAGGGCAGGGACGGACAGGCGAAGGAGGCGCGACACCGTCTGGCAGCCTACGCCCGCCCCGCGCCGCCGCCAAGCGGCGCCGCTCACGCTGGCTAACAGCGCGCGCCCGGGCTGCTAATGCAGCTCGCGCGGCACCAGCAGCGCGACGTGCTTGTCGTGGCCGACGCCCTCGGGCACGCCGACGTAGCTGACGCGGGTCAGCGCCAGCGGCTCGCCCGGGATCGCCCAGGCGCGCTCGAGGTGGGCGCGCGGCCGCAGGTACGCGGTCACGACGGTGCGCCCGCGCGTGGCCGGGCGGGCCGAGACGATCGGCTCGACCGTGAGCTGCAGCGCGAACTTGCGGATCGGCAGGCCGCCGCCGGGCAGCCGCAGCGCGCGGCGCTGGACGACGCGCGTGGTCAGGCACCACGGGTCGGGCTCGACCTCGTCCATCGCGACCAGCTCGCCGCGCAGCGCGGTCAGCCGGCGATCGAGCGCCTCGAGCGGATCCGCCGCGCCGTCCGCGGCGTGGTCGATGTACCAGGAGCGCATCGCGATCATCCGCCCGGCCTGCTCGCCGCGGGTGCGCACGACGTGGACGACCGGCAGCGCGCCGCCGACGTCCTCGCTGAGGTACACCGCGCGCTCGCCGCGGTGCCAGCCGAGCAGCTCGAGTCGGTGCGCGCCCGCGCCGTGGCTGGCGTCGGTGGGCTGCGCGGGCCACTCGCCCGAGCCGGCGGCGAAGGTGGGCGAGGTCGTGGCGGCGGTGGTGGTGAGGTAGGCGATCGAGGCGCGCATGGTCAGGACGGGCTCCGAGAGGTGGGTCCGTGCGTGGTCTCGGGCACGGCGCTCCAGCCTTGTACGCACCAGCCTTCGAAATGCTTCACCCTGGGTACGGCGGGGGTTCATGGGCGCGCTCCTGTCCGTGTGGAAACGAACGAGCCCGCCCGAGGTTGCTTTCACGTGCGCGTGCCCACGGCGGGGAATGCACGCCGTGCCAGCCTCGTTGAACACGGCTCCGCCGGCGCCGCGGGTCAGTACGTGACCGAGGCGGTGACCGTCCCGTCGGCCGCCGCCCACGTCCAGGTCCCCGACCGCCATCCGGCGGTGTGCTGCCCCGTCACGGTCGAGCCGTCGGTGTTGCGCTGGCGCCACGGTCCGTCCAGCACGCCGTCCCGGTAGCTCGCGCGCGTCACCTCGGCGCCGTCGGCGCGCGTCTCGATCCACACGCCGTCGCGTCGGTCGCGCGCGAACGCGCCGGTCACGATCGCCGAGCCGTCGGCGCGGCGCTCGACGTACGGCCCGTCGCGCAGCCCGGCGACGTAGCTCGCCTCGGCCTCGATCGAGCCGTCGGCGCGGCGGCGCCGCCACGTCCCGCCGAGCGCGCCGTGGTCGTACTGCGCCTCGAGCCGCAGCGTGCCGTCGGGCCAGCGCTCGATCCACGCGCCGTGGCGCGCGCCGCGCTCGTGCGCGCCCTCGATCGCGACGCCGCCGCGCGGGTGCCACGCGGTGATCGCGCCGTGCGGCGCGCCGTCGACCCACGCCTCGGCGCGCGCGCGCTTGCCGTCGGGGTGCCACGCGCGCACGGTGCCGGTGCCGCGCTTCATCGTGTAGCGCCCGAGCTCCGCGCCGGCGTCGTCGCGCTCGACGAACGTGCCGTGCGGCAGGCCGTCCTTCCACGCGCCGGAGGCGATCTCGACGCCGCCCTTCCACGTCCGCCACGTCCCGGTGCGGCGGCCGGCGTCGTAGCTGCCCTCGCGCTCCTTGGCCTCGGCGCGGTCCCACCACGTCCACGTGCCGGTGCGCGCGCCGTGGGCGTAGCGGCCGGCCTCGCGCTTGCGCCTGCCGCCGTCGCGGTACGCCACCCACGCGCCGTGCAGCGCGCCGTCGTCGTCGTACTGCTCGACCAGCCGGCGCTGGCCGCGCCAGGTCACGACGCGGTCGCCGACGCGGCGGCCGGCCGCGCGGGTCTCGACGATCTTCATCGTCGCGGCCGCGCCGACCTCGCGCGGCCCGTCGAGCGCGCCCGCCGCCCACGACTCGTCGAGCACGAGCGCGCCCTCGGCGTTCCACCACCGCGTCGGGCCGTGCCGGACCCCGTCCTGCCAGTGCTGCTCGACCATCGGCGCGCCGTCGGGGTACGCGACGCGCTCGACCGCGGTGCCGCGGCTCCACGCGTGGCGCGCGCGCTCGGCGCCGTCGGGCGCCAGCTCGATCCAGTCGCCGTCGCGCCGGCCGTCGGCCCACGCCCCGCGCGTCGCGACGCTGCCGTCGGGCCAGCGCTCGACC